>JBARSI010000198.1:0-24512 GCA_049644665.1 Anaerolineales bacterium | reverse complement strand
CGCGTCTGAAGTGCTCAATACCGGCTACTACCGGTGTAATCGAAAATTCACCCAGAGCGCAGAAGCACTTACCCTGGATTCCAAGGGCAACTCGATTTAATAGATCAATATCTTCAGGTGTTCCATTGCCGTTTTGAATACGATTCAAAATGTGGTACATCCAATATGTGCCCTCACGACAGGGGGCGCATTTTCCACAAGATTCGTGCTTGAAAAAGCTTGTGGTCTTATATGCCATCCAGGCAATATCGACAGTCTCGTCAAGCACGATTATCGATGCCGATCCGAGCTGCGATCCCACCTTCGGCACGGATTCATAATCCATCGGCGTGTCCAGGACTTCGTCCGTTGCTGGCAGCAGCGGTGCTGATGCGCCCGCCGGCAGGATCCCTTTGATTGCCTTCCCGTCGCGAATCCCCCTGCCGTGCTCAAAAATGAGTTCCCGGAAAGTAGTTCCGAATGGAAGCTCATAATTGCCCGGACGTTCCACGTGACCCGAAAGGGAAAATATTTTCGGTCCCGTGCTCTTCTCCGTACCTATTGAGCAGTACCAATCCGCTCCCTTGTTGATGATGGGGGGGAGGTTAGTTAGAGTCTCAACGTTGTTCACGACCGTGGGTTTTGCAAAGAGTCCCTCAGCCGCAGGGAATGGTGGCCGCAGTCGCGGCTGCCCGAGCTCTCCTTCCATGGATGACAGCAGAGCGGTCTCTTCTCCACAGATATAAGCGCCCGCGCCGAGATAGACATAGATTCTCAGGCTGTAATCCGTATCGAAAAGCCCATCGCCCAGTAGTCCGCGTTTATTAAGAGCCTCAATCTTGCCCTCAAGCTCATGCGCCAGGTCCCAGAATTCTCCACGGCAGTAGATGTATGCAGCATTTGCTTGCGCAGCATACGAGCAAATGGCGACGCCCTCGAGAAATTGGTAGGGGTTGCCCTCCATAATCTCGCGGTCTTTAAATGTCCCCGGTTCTGACTCATCTGCATTGGCAACAACATAGCGTGGGAAGACACCGGGGGTGAGGAAACTCCACTTGACACCCGCCGGGAAGCCAGCGCCGCCGCGACCGCGTAAATTCGCTAAATTTACAGTTTCAATCACTTGCTCAGGAGTTTGGTTTTTAACGACGTTTGCGAACGCTTTAAAACCATCGTGCTTTAGATATACGTCAAGATCTGCGATCTCAGGGATATCCCGATGCCGCAACAAGATATGTTCAGGCATCGTCGCCCCTCTGTCGAAGTTCCTCGATTAGCTCCATAGCCGATTCGAGATCCTGGTTTTCAAAGTAATGGATACCATCCGGCGCTTGAAGTTGAAACATCGGCGCTTTATCACAACCCGCCAGGCACTTGACTTCTTCGACTGTGATCAAACCATCATCGGTCGTTTCGCCCATTTTAATCCGCAGGTTTTCGCATAACTCCTCGGCGAATTTCTCCGCGCCGCGTAATGCACAAGGCAGATCAGTACAAACTTGGAGGCGATATTTTCCGCCGGGCTTGGCATGGAGCAAGGTATAAAAGCCAATCAAGCCTCCGACCTGTGTAGGATCGACATCCAGGATGCCAGCGACTTCTCGAATCGCTTCCTTTGAGACATGGCCATATTCCCGCTGCGCAAGGTATAGCAGCGGCAGCGCTGCCGCGCGCTTCCGCTCTGGCGGGAATTTGTTGAGAATTCGGTCGATCTCTTTTGGATACTTATTTACCAGCAAGGCATGAGCTCCTGATTAGCAATGTCTTCACTCATGGTATCGGCTCATCTAATCCCATCAAATCAATTGCGTATCTTCAGACAGGCAGGATTGTTGAGCCCTTTGTTTATATCCACTTCTTACCGATCTGAATCTCCTAATACCGGGTCAAGGCTGCTGATAATGGCAACGATATCTGCAACCAGGTGATCCTTACAGAGTATTGGCAGCGTTTGCAGCGTCGCGAAACTCGGCGTTCGGAAATGCACTCGGTAGGGCTTCGGTCCGCCGTCGCTTTCCAAGTAGCACCCCAACTCCCCGCGCGCAGATTCAATGGCGACGAAAACGGATCCTTTAGGTGCGGAATAACCCTCCGTCCACAATTTAAAATGATGGATAACAGCTTCCATGCTGTGGCTTAACTCCGACCGCGGCGGTGGCACGAACTTACGATCATCACTGCGAACAGGTCCACCCGGAAGAGTATCCAGAACCTGTTCGACAATCCGCAGCGATTGGCGCATTTCGCCGATGCGGACGGTATAACGGTCGTATGTATCTCCATTTAGCCCAACGGGGATATCAAAATCATAGCGCTCATATCCGCTGTAAGGGTTCGATTTTCTTAAATCCCACGCCAATCCCGTCGCTCGCAATTGAGGTCCCGTCAGACCCCACTTAAGCGCCTCTTCGCTGGATATGGCGCCAATTCCCTTCGTTCGATGGGTATAAATCGGATTCTTGGTTAGAAGATCTTCATACTGCTTAATCCGGCCGGGGAAGTATTCGACGAAAGAACGAACCACTTCTTCAAACCCTTCGGGGACATCCCGCCACAGACCGCCAGGCCTGATGAAAGATGTCATCATCCTCGCTCCAGAGCACATCTCAAAAATGTCCAGGATGACCTCGCGCTCGCGGAAGCAGTAGAGGAACATTGACATCGCGCCCGTATCGAGGCCATGCGTCGCCAGGAAAACGAGGTGAGAGGCGATTCGCTGTAGTTCGACAAGCAGCACCCGGATCGCCATCGCCCGTTCAGGCACATCCAGACCGACGAGCTTCTCAACTGCCAGGCAGTAGCACAGGTTATTGCCCAGGTTATTGAGGTAATCCATGCGATCGGTCATCACCAAAGCCTTTTCGTACGCCTTGGCTTCCATGTTCTTTTCAATCCCTGTATGCAGAAACCCGATATCTGGGACACAGGTGACGACACGCTCACCATCGAGCTCTAATAGGAGCCGCAAAACCCCATGCGTGCTGGGATGTTGTGGTCCCATGTTCAGCAGCATGGTTTCGCCTTCTAGCGCCCGGTCTGAGACCAGGTGCCGAAGTTCGTCTACTGTGATCTCTACGTTCTGTTCCAACATTCCTACGATCCTCGTCTGGAGGGTTCCTGGCTATTCTTTCGCATAAGGCTTGCGTTTATCGATCTCGTCGAAATTAAAGGTGAACTGGACCTCCTCGTAACCAAGTGGATAATCTTTGCGCAGAGGATGTCCTTTCCAGTCATGAGGCATGATGATGCGGCGTTGATCAGAATGATTCTTGAATGTTACGCCGAACATGTCGAAAACTTCGCGCTCATGCCAATTCGCATTCGGGTAGATGCTTTCCATCGTGGAGATTTCGGGGGATTCACTGTTTAGTGGGACACGAAGACCGATAAATTCCTTATTCGCTAAACTGTAAAGTTGATAGACAATTTTAAAGCGAGGTTCTGAAGGCCAGTAATCCACGGCCGTGAGCGCGGCGAGGAAGTTGAAATCCAGATCGGGGTCGTCTCGCAGCATCTCGCAAGCGCTTACAATAGTTTCGCGATCCAGCGTCACTGAAGTTTGTCCCCGGAATTCTTCAATTCCCAGGAAGCTTTCACCAAGCTCTCGCTGCAATTTCGCTACGGCTTTTTCAACGACAGTCATTCGCAAACTACCTCAGTTTGATCGGTACCGATTCGGACAGGCATGAATAAACAGGTTTCCAAGCAGGGCAGCCCTTCGATCGGCGAACATCACCGACGATCAAGCCCAATCCTTAACTTTCTGGTTCTCAACCTTATCGTAAAGAGTGAGGATGCCATGAATCAACGCTTCCGGGCGAGGTGGGCATCCGGCGACATAAACATCGACCGGGACAATCTCGTCAACACCAGGGACAATCGCGTAATTGTTAAAAATACCCCCGCACGACGCACAATCCCCCAAAGACACGACATACTTTGGATCCGGCATTTGATCATAGATCCGGCGAAGAACCGGAGACATCTTGCGCGTGAGTCGCCCCGCAACGATCATCAAATCGCTCTGCCGCGGGCTGGCGCGCATCAATTCCATCCCAAAGCGACTCATGTCATAATCCGAAGATTGTGCAACCATCATCTCGATCGCACAGCAGGCCAAGCCGAACAACACCGGCCACATCGCCCTTACTCGGCTCCAGTTCACAACTTTCTCGAGCGTTGTCGTAACAAATCCTAAATTACCTAGCTTGGTTTCTACTCCCATTCCAACGCTCCTGTTTTCCAAGCGTAGATCAAACCAGCCAACAGTACCAGCATGAAGACAGCCATCTCGATCAAACCAGCTATTTTGATTTCACGGAGCACTACTGCCCAGGGCAGAAGGAAAACAATTTCAATATCGAAGAGAATAAAAAGGACCGCGATCAGGTAGAAATGGACCGAGACCCGTCGTCGACCAGGGCCGTAGGGCCGCATTCCTGATTCGTAGGGTTCTGCCTTTACAGGGTTTGGTCGTCGTGGTCCAAAGAGATGGCCTAGGGCAACAACTAAAAAGGCCAGGCCGGTCGCCAGGATGATAAGGACAGCAATGGGGAGATATTCACCAGGCATCCAGTCCTCGGGGGAAAAGAATTTGTGGCCGGCTCAAGAACACCCAAACCGGCACAACATGCACATTTTATCACAAGGGCATATACGGAACAAATCGGAGGGGGCATCGAAGGAAATCTGACATCAAACTTTGTGACAAATTGCACAATTAGTGCCTGAAACTTCGTACGTCCTCATTCTGGGAGTACAAATCAAGTAAATTCATATACATGGAAATGAGACGTCTGCTGTGCGGGTTTTATGTTTTCCCTCCCGTGGTATTGGCTGATAATGGAAGAAGCTGACCTTTTAGGCCAGCCTCTTTCATTAAGTGTTTACGATCCAGTTAAAGGGTTCTAGGAGAGATAATCTCGCAGGTGGCGGCTGCGTGTTGGATGCCGCAGCTTGCGCAGTGCCTTGGCCTCGATTTGCCGTATCCGTTCACGCGTTACCTGGAAGTGTCTTCCAACTTCTTCTAATGTGTAATCCTTTCCATCCCTCAATCCAAAACGCATCTCAAGCACCTGGCGTTCACGTTCTGTAAGCACTGATAGCGCACTCCGTACTTGCTCCTTCAGTAATTCCCGTGCTGCCGCATCTACCGGCTCGGGCATTGACTCATCTTCGATAAAGTCGCCGAGTTGGCTGGTCTCCTCTGCTCCTACAGGAGTTTCCAGCGACATCGGCTCCTGGGCAATGCGGAGAATTCGTCGGACTTTCGCGGCAGCCCTCTTCCACTTGCGCTCGAGGGCAGGGTCAATCGGGTCGCCGTCCGCGAGTGTTTCATTGATCAGTATTACTTCTTCGGGCTCCATGAGATCCATCTTCAGCGCAAGCTCCTCCGAAGTCGGATCCCTGCCCAGTTCCTGGGTCATCTTGCGTTGAATACGAACCAGTCTATTGATCGTCTCAACCATGTGCACTGGAATCCGAATCGTGCGGGCTTGATCCGCGATCGCTCGGCTGATCGCCTGTCGGATCCACCACGTAGCATACGTGCTGAATTTATAGCCCTTGGCCGGGTCGAACTTCTCAACAGCTCGAAGGAGACCGATATTTCCTTCCTGAATGAGATCCAGGAAAGCAATCCCCCGTCCCATATAACGTTTAGCCACACTTACAACCAGGCGAAGATTGGCGCGAATGAGCGCGGCCTGTGCTTCATCTGCCAGACTCTTAACCTGTATCAGGTCCGCACGCAGATCCTTCGGATCGGGAAGCCAATTTCTAAAGGTGCGTTTAATGGGTAAATTTTTTCCCTGTTGGAATCGGTCAATCATTCGGGATTGGCTCTCAGGCGGGAATATATAGAAAGCCAAATATATATTCAATGCGTTAATGGCCACTAATTCCCAAGCCGGGTCCGTTCCCCACATCTCATTGTTAAGCCATGCTCGAATGTACGAAATAGAATCCGTTTCCCATGTCTGGCGTAATTGGCGTGCCTCTTCAAGGATAAGATGGAGATCCGGCTGCTCTTGCCCCATCCGGTGCGCGTCTTCTTTGACGCGCTTCCATGCCGTCCTCAGATCATCGTAGAGAGTTAGATAGACGGCTATCAATTCCTCATCTTTTTTCCCTCGCGATGCCCGGCCGGACCTTAATATCTCCAGCTGCCGCACGGCATTCATACGCACCGCGAGCCATAATTCTTGGTCTGTGTTTAATAGATCTACACGACCAATTTCTTTCAGGTATAGTCTTACAGGATCGTCGCTGAGTTCGAGAGTAAGAGAAATTTTTTCAAGCGCCTGCTCTTCCTCTGCATTCTCCACTTCACTTAATTTCTCTTCCACCAAATCAGGTTCGATTGCTAATGCCTCCCCATCAACGGCATCAACAGGGTCCTTCTTCGCATCTTGAAGAACCCCATCGGGCAGTGCTGGGGACAAAAGCGTTTCTTCCTGCTTCACTTTCTTATTTTTCTTCACTCGGAACCTCTATAGGACGGCTGCAGTTGAGATCGGTCCGCCTTGGCGTGAAAGCACATGATCCAAACGCCTCACAATATCCGCCAGGCGCTGGACCTCTCGTGTAAGCTGCCAAATTTGCTCTCGTTGGTTATCGTCATCTGCAGGCGACTGTTCCTGCAAGGCTTCAAGCTGGAATCTAATGTGCGTGAGCTTTGATTCAAGCCACCGCTTTCGTAAACGAAAGAAATTGGCAATTATTTCTTCTATGACCTTCTGTTGTTGGATATCAATATTATCAAACTCATCCATCAATGTTTTAGCGATGGAATTCAATGGAGTCTCTAGTTTATTCTGCCAATATTGAACCGGTTCTTCTTCATGCTGGCCGAGAGCGGCGCGAATTACTTTAAAGATCATCTGGAACTCGGTGCTTGAAAAATCCTGATTCGATGAACGTTCGATCTCCAACGCCTGGAATTCCCGGTCTACACGATAAAGCAGTTCGGGGTGATCTAAAAGTGCAGCCAGGCAAAAGCGTTCTGCCGCACCTGAAGGGGTGCTTACAGTGAGCTTTTCCTCTGCTTCACCCTCAGCGGCAGGCGCACGCCGGCCGCGCTGCTGGGGTTTCATTTTTCGCCATTGAAGCAGCGCACGTTCATCCACCTTCAGCCGTCGAGCTAGGTTTTGACGATACACTTCCCGCTCGACAGGATCTGCGACATCTTCGATCAGTGGTAGTACCTGGCGGGCGATCTCTGCTTTCGCCTTGGGGTCTTCAATGTCGCGCGCTGCAGTTGCTACATCGAGAACGTAATTCACAATTGTTTGCGCACCATCAAGCAATCTCGTCCAAGCTTCTGGATCGTTTAAAACAACCTCGTCTGGATCCAAACCCTCCGGCAAGGTGACAATGCGCAGATCCGCATCCAGACGACCCTCGTGACGGACCAATCCCCGGGCATTGAAAACCGGATCGACTTCCCGATCGAGCGTCTCACGAGCGATATCCAGACCGCGTAAAGTCGCCTGGCTTCCAGCCGTATCTGCATCCAGCGCCAGGACGATCCGTCGGCTGTAACGTTTCAATAAGCGAAGTTGGCTCTCTGTGAGGGCCGTGCCCATTGGAGATACAGCATTGCCAAAACCAGCCTGATGCAATCCGATGACGTCCATGTAACCTTCAACAATGACCGCCTGGTCCAGCTTCCGGATTACCTGTCGGGATTTATCCAGCCCATACAAGAGCCGGCCTTTATCGAAAGTCGAGGTTTGCGGGGAGTTCAAATACTTTGGAATATCTTCGGGATCAAGCACTCTCGCGCCAAAGCCCGCCATGCGGCCGCGCACATCACGTATCGGGAACATGACTCGATTTCGAAACCGGTCAAAAAGACCACCCGTATCACGTTCCGAGACTACTCCTGCATCCACTAGATCTCGCTCTTGGAAACCCCGCTCGATGAGATGCTTCATTGTCGCGTCCCACGATTCGGGCGCATACCCAATCTCAAACGTCTCCAGTGTTGCATCACTCATGCCACGGTCACGAAGATAGGCAAGTGCGGGTTCTCCTGCAGCTGTCGAAAACAGTTGGTGACGGAAAAAGGTAACCGTTGCGTCAAGCAATTCATGCAGCCTCTGGCGACTTTCGTCCTCCGCTTCTTGCTCCGGTGTTTGTGGTTCTAGCTCGACGCCTGCACGCTCGGCGAGGTACGAAAGAGTCTCTGAAAAGTCCCAGCCCTCTTTTTTCATTACATAACTGAAGATATCGCCGCCTTCGCTACATGCGCCGAAACATCGCCATGTCCCACTATCCTGAAAGACTGCAAACGCGGGAGTCCGTTTATTAGGATGGAATGGACAAAAGCCCGTGTAGTTCTTCCCGGATTTCCGGAGTTTTACCGATTCACCGATCAAGTCGACGATATCGATGCGGTCTTTGACTTCGTCGATAACGCTCATTTGATTCGAGTTCCCATTGATTCGAATGAAGGCATTTCAATCAACCTCACCCAAACTAAACGTGAATGGCATCTTGATTGTTCCGACTTGCCAGAACTGTCTCTTTTCGATACAGCTGGAATGATTGACTGGTGAGATGGGTGAGATGGATATCCCCTCCACTGCGAAAAGTATGAACTAAAGCTGTGTGAAGGGTAGCCCATTTCTTGAGAGACAGCGCCGACGCCCGTGACAGACGATTATAGCCGCGTCATTTCCCGTGAGCAATGTATTAACCCCGGCCCCGCCGAAAAGCAACCCTGAGATGACTGCCCCCTTAGAATCTAGATCTTCAAAGCAGAAATCGTTGCCAATATGACATCAGTCCCCAAAACTTTTACCGGAGTCAAGTTCACGAGGTTCACGCATCTCATCCCAAACCCGCCATGCCGGACAGACTGCTCTTCATACCTGCTTCAGAAGGAATCCCGCTAGAAGCCTTCTAATTTAGAGAGATCCAGTACATTATGTGCTAATTTCACAATACGTTGGATCGTGCCTAATCGATTACCGCGAAGTTCTGGCTCTTCGGCCATGACAAGAACCTCTTCAAAGTAACGTGTTATGACCGGGACAAGCGGTTGAAACATCGTGAAGAAATCATCGATAGACCCCTTCTCTCGATCCACACTTTCAGCACCGAGAACCGCCGCAAAGAGTTCCTTCTCCGCATCATCTTCCAGCATTTCAGGTTGGACGGTGAATGTTTCTTCCTCACCGCGAGTTATGCGAGCACAGCGCGCATAAGCTTGCAGCATCTCGGGCCAATCTTCCTGCTCCCGCCAACCCTTAAGCCTTTCCACCGCACTGGCGGCATGAGTGGGATCAGAGCCCTGTTCTGCCAGTACGGCCTCGATCGCATCATGCGGCTTCCCCTCTGCAAGCAGATGGGCATGTAACCGCGCCGCAACGAATTCAAGGCATTCCTGGACGATGCCCTCCGGCGCCGGGATCGGTAAATGTTTCTTTGCGGCATTGATTGCAGCCCGCAGGTCCATGGAGATATTACGCACCATCAACACCTGAACCAGCCCGATTGCAGTACGACGCAGGGCAAATGGATCCCGCGCTCCCGTTGGTTTATATCCGGCGGCGATAAGCCCGATGAGTGTATCTAGGCGGTCAGCCAACCCGACTGCGATCCCCGCCTCCGTCTCTGGTAGACGGTCCTTTGCAGAACGCGGAAGGTAATGTTCCATAATCGCGTCGGCGACTTCCTGAGTTTCACCGCTTTTGAGGGCATACACTCGTCCGATCTCCCCTTGAAGCGCTGTCATTTCAATCACCATCTGCGTTGAAAGATCCGCTTTGCAGAGGTGCGCCGCTCGCTGAGCGGTATCGATCGCCTTTTTATCCAGCCCTAGCATCCCCCCAACCGTGGCAGTCAGTTTTTCGATGCGCGAAACCTTATCCAGCATCGACCCCAGACTCGATTCGAAGGTCAGGGAACTGAGTTTTGGCAAATAGGATTCTAGCGGAAGCGCGAGATCTTTCTTTAAGAAGTACGCTGCATCGGCGAAACGGGCTCGAATTACGTTCTCGTTCCCTTTAGTGACGGTGCTCAGGTGCGCCTCACCGCCGTTGCGCACGCTGATGAAATAGGGCAGCAATTCACCATCTTTCTCGATTGGAAAATATCGCTGATGATTCTTCATCACAGAGATGAGCACTTCCCGCGGCAGTTCCAGGAATTCGGCATCGAAGACTCCGCGGAATGCGGTCGGCGTTTCAACAAGATTCGTCACCTCGGCCATGAGATTGGGGTCATCGATGATTTCACCATCCACTTCGTGTGCCAGATGTGTTATCTGCTCCTGGATGCGACGCCTGCGCTCATCCACATCAAGCAGGATTCCGCTCTCATCCATGGCCCGCAAGTAATCTGAAGCATCTTGAATCGTTGTGCTTTCGGTCTCCTGGAAGCGCAGTAGACGCGTCGTTCTACCTGTTGACAAATCAGCATACTCACAAGACACCACATGTTCACCATGCAGCGCCAGAAGCCAGCGAATGGGCCTGGAGAACGCCACCTGAGTTTGATTCCAGCGCATGGATTTTTCAAATCGAATGCTGTCGATAAGGGCGGGGATCTTCTCGCTGAGAACCTGCTCAGCGGGTTCACCCGATAGCTGCACCTCGGCGACAACGTAGATGCCCCCATCAATTTCCTTTCGTTCAAGCGCATCCAGGCTTACACCCTTGCTGCGCGCAAAGCCCTGCGCGGCTTTCGTTGGTTTCCCCTCTGCGTCGAAAGCCCGATCAACAGGTGGTCCTTTCTCGAGTGTCGTTTGCGCCTCCTGAGCTGGGGCCAGATCCTCAACATAGAGCGCCAGCCGGCGGGGCGTCCCAAGTACCTTGAGATTCTGATACGGCAAACGGCTCTCTGCGAACATTGTGATGGCACCCTGTTCCAGCTGAGAGAGCGCGGATGCCAGATCGTTTGCCGGGAGCTCCTCGGTACCGATCTCAAGAATGAACGGCGCGGGCTCAGACGGCACTGCGCCAGGTTCGACAGAGGGAACTTCAGGAAGTTGCACTTGCTTGTTGGATCGCCAAGGGAAGCCTTCCGTCTCCCGCTCTTCTAGGTAGCGATCTGTTACGCGTCGAGCGAGCTCTCGCATGCGCCCGAAGAGCGCCGCACGCTCTGTCACCCCGACCGCCCCGCGCCCGTCCAGTAGATTAAAGGTATGGGAACATTTCAAGATGTAATCGTGAGCAGGAAAAACCAGGCCCGCTTCAAGACATGCATTCGCCTCAGCTTCGAACTCATCGTAAATCGTTCTCAACCGCTCGATGTCGGCAACTTCATAATTGTAGCGGCTGTACTCACGCTCAGGCTGAAGGAGAATGTCGCCATACGTCCGCTGCTCATTCCACTGTATGTCGACGAAACTCTCGATCGATTGGAGCGCCAACACAATGCGTTCAAGACCATACGTAATTTCCACCGAGACCGGGTCGAGGGTCTTCCCTCCAGCTTGCTGGAAGTAGGTATATTGCGTGATTTCCTGTCCGTCCATCCAGACTTCCCAGCCCAGCCCCCAGGCGCCGAGTGCTGGCTGCTCCCAATTGTCTTCGACAAATCGAATATCGTGTCTGGCCGGGTCGATGCCCAGAGCAATGAGCGAGTCAAGGTATCGTTCTTGCGGATTCCCCGGATCCGGTTTAAGGATGACTTGGAATTGATAGTAATGCCCCCACCGATTTGGGTTTTCTCCATAGCGGCTGTCTGTGGGGCGAATCGATGGTTCTACGTATGCAACCCGCCAATCCTCCGGTCCGAGGACGCGCAAAAAAGTGGCAGGGTTCATCGTGCCGGCGCCGACCTCGGTATGGTAAGGCTGCCAAATAATGCAGCCTTGTTCGGCCCAGAACTCCTGCAGCTTTAAAATAACTTCCTGAAGCGTTGTTTTGGGTTGATTGGTCAAAATACTTCCCTCTCTTACGCGATCTTGTCCCCTTCCACGGTTGTGATTGATTTTTGGTTAATTCGGCGTAGAAACCGCGGTGAATTCATCTTTTGTTCTGTGAGATAACCGAAAAAGCCTTCCATCAGGTGATCCAGTTCTTGATGGACCTGTGTTTGAATCCGGGCCGTTGAGGCGATCGAAAAATGATTCCGTTGGTAGTGACGCATGACCTTCAAAGCTGCCAGCGTGATTGGGTAAACATTCATCTGCTCCCGACCGCAGTTCGGGCAGAGAACACCTCCATCGATATAGGAGAAGAATTGGGCTTCGGGTCTGATCTCTATCTGGCAATGACCACAGCGAAACAACTCGGGGCGATATCCAGCTAGTTCCAGCAGACGGAGTTCAAAGAAACGGGTGACTTTGGAAGGTGGATCACCCGAGTTTAGCCGCTCAAGCGTCTTAACAAGGAGACGGTAGAGCTCGCGGTTTACCTCCCCTTGCACTGCAAAATTCTTGACCAGTTCAAGAATATAGGAAGCCTGGCTAACAAGCTGCAGGTCCTTGCTCAGATGCGGGTAGGTCTCTATCGCCTCGACCTGCGTGATGATATCCAACTCACGCCCGCGGGCAGCGATCAATTGAACACGCGTAAAAAGCTCAAGATGGCCGGCTTTGCGCGATCTCGGTCGACGAGCACCTTTCGCGATTTGCTTTAATATCCCAAACTCTCGGGTGAAGACGGTTAATATGCGATCCGCTTCGCCAAAATCATTACGGCTTAGCACGACCCCTTCCGCCCGGTAGAGTCGCTCTCGCTCTGGCATGGGTCGATTATACCAGCGCCCGCCACCTCAGCGCTTGCTGCCGTGGATAATCTTGGTTATTTTGAAGACACGATGTTCCTTCTGCCCAAAGCATAACGATCGGCTGAACATCGCAATCTTCGCAAAGGTAAACCTAATCAACCGAAAATCTTTTCCGTGTAAATACCTCACCACAACCCCTCACACACACCCGGAGGAAATTGAACCAGCTAGTGCGCAATCACCGTGTGATGCATGTCTCCAGCAATCAAATTGCGCCTCGAATATTTCCAGCGGTGAGGTTAATTCTTGGGATAGAGGCGCCGGTCCCCCTCCCTGACTTAATATGGGCGTCTTGATTGTGGATTTCCCCCTCCCACACTCATCGGACATGAATACACCTCCATCTAATATCAAACCGCAGGCGCATCTGACTGCACCTGCGGCACTTTCAGCGTCAATCCTGAAGTTGTTCTTATTATTCCGTTGGCAGATCCTGCGGCCTGAAAGCTTCTGGCAGCAAACCGCCCACCGTTGTTTCAAGCGTGATCCTGCCTTCCCCATTCACGACGAAGACCTGGGTATGAAGCCCAAATTCCGACATCACCTGGCGGCAAGCTCCGCACGGAGATCCGCCATTCTCCGTCGCCACAACGATGGCCTTGAACTTCTTATGACCACGAGAAATTGACTTGAACACCGCATTTCGTTCAGCGCACATACTCAGCGGATATGATGCGTTCTCGACATTTACACCAAGGAAGATATCGCCCGACTCTGTTAGAAGTGCGGCGCCCACGGCATAATTTGAATAGGGTGCGTAGGCGTATTGTCGAACCTCCAAGGCTCTCTGGATCAATTCAGCTTTTTCTTCTTGCGTGATTTCCATTTTCTTCCGGCTCCGTTTCGCTACTTTTGAGTACATTTGCCCGGATTTTCCGGATCCGCCGCCCGACGACCTTTTCAACGACGAGATGAAGTCCCCCGACATCCACAGTTTCTCCCACCACAGGCACCTTGCCCAACTCACTATATATCAGGCCGCCCAGTGTTTCGCTGGTTTCTTTGGGCACGCGGGCGCCGGTGATTTGATTCACATCATCGATGTCAATCCCCCCGCTGAAAGTGAAAATACCCTCACCTACCTGTTCATACGCGAGTTCTTCTGCAAAGTCATATTCATCAAGGATCTCTCCGACGATTTCTTCAACAACATCCTCGATCGTGACGAGCCCGGCTGTGCCTCCGTACTCATCGACGACTACGGCGATGTGCACGCGCTTCGCTTGCATCTCTGCCAGTAGATCATCGAGCACTTTCGCCTCGGGGACGAAGTAGGGTTCACGCAGGAGGTCGGAGACATTTTTATCCAGCTCTCCCAATTGCCAGGAGGCGAGCAAATCCTTGATATATATCAATCCGACGATGTTATCAATCGATCCACCGAACACCGGGGCGCGCGAATGACCGGTGCTCAGTAAGATCTCAGTGGCTTCCCGCAGACTTGTATTTTCCTCGAATGCGATGATGTCTATGCGAGGGACCATGACTTCGCGTGCTAGGGTGTTGTCTAGTTGGAAGATGGAGTAAATCATCGCTTTCTCTTCTTCCTCTATCACACCTTCCTCTTCACCGGCATCAACCATTGTCATGATCTCTTCTTCGGTAATCAGAGGGAATAGTTTGTCTCCACCGCTGGAGGACCAGTCCCCCAGGTGGAACAGCAGCCAACCTATGGGAGCGAACAGGAAAACCGTTCCAGCGGCAAAAGGTGCCAGACGTATCGCCCCCTGTTCCGGCTTTCGCAGGACAATGCTCTCCGAAAGGAATTCAAACAATCCTATCAAGAGACCGGCGCCCGCGAGAATGCCGGCGATAATGGCAATTCCAGAAACACCGCTCGCGAATTGCATTGGCATGAAGGTTATCAAAGCCACGCCGATCACGAGGATGCGGCTAAATGTATGGGCGATGCGCATCGACAGGATCAAACGGTGTGCATCAGAGAGAACCCGAACGGCTAATCCTGCACGCGGCAAACCTTCCTCTTCGAAAGATTTAAGCTGCGAGAGGCGGCTGTTAATAAAAGCGGCACGAGCCGATGCCAGGAATAGATCCAGAATCAGCGCAGCCGCAAGACCAATAAGGCCGAAGCTTATATTAATCATGGTTGTCTAATTTCCTAATCACGCGGGCGGGAACGCCGGCGGCCAGGCTCCAATCCGGGACATTCTTCGTCACTACAGATCCAGCGCCTGTGCGTGCCCCGCGTCCGATTTTCAGCGGGGCGACGAGCATCGTATCGCTGCCGATGAATACGTCGGCGCCGATCTCTGTATGATGTTTATTTTTGCCATCGAAGTTGCAGGTGATTGTGCCCGCGCCAATATTGGTGTTTTCGCCAATGTGTGCATCCCCGATGTATGAGAAGTGCCCCAGCTTAACCCCGGCCTCAAGCCGGCTGTTTTTCACTTCACCGTAATTCCCCATGTGTACACCGCGGCAAAGATGTGCGCCTTTACGCAGATGAGCGAATGGTCCGATTTCGACTTCTTCTTCCATAGTCGCCCCCTCGACAACAGAAGTCTCGATTCGAGAGCGGTTCCCCACAACCGAACTGCGGATTATGCTGTTTGGTCCTATCCGGCAGTTCTCGCCAATGGTTGTGATCCCTTCGAAATGGGTATTGGGAAGGATCACGGTGTCCTGCCCGATTTGCACATCTAGGCCAATATACGTCGTTGCCGGATCGATTATTGTCACGCCTTCTTCCATCCATCTGCGGTTAATCCGCATGCGCACAGCGTATTCGGCCTCTGCCAGGTGTTCGCGGGTGTTCACACCAATAACCTCGTCTAGACTTGTAACGCTGACACTCTCAACCGTTTGGTCCTGCTCGACGGCGAGGGAGACCATATCCGTCAGGTAATACTCACCTTTCGGTGAAAGCGGAAGTTTAGAAAGATTTTCCCATAACCAATCGGCTTGGAAAACATAAGCGCCGACATTCAACTCGCGGATCGCTCGCTCCTGTGGCGTCGCGTGAAGCTCCTCAATGATCCCTTGAATTTTCCCGGATGCATCTCGCTTAATCCGACCAAAACCGCGCGATTCCTGCGCCTCAGCCGTCAGGATCGTTAGAGGACCTGAGCTCCCACTCTGGTGGGTGATGAGGCGTTCGAAGGTGTCCGATCGGAGCAGCGGCATATCCGCATGCGCGACCAGGACCAAATCGGTTTTTCCCTCCAAGGACTCTCGCGCTTGCATGACCGCATGCCCCGTCCCGAGGCGCTCTGTTTGTTCAATAAAGATGCATTTATCATCAGCCTGGCGCTGTACTTCTTCACTCTCAGGACCGACAACCAAGTAGGGTTTCTTCTTCGTTGCCCGGCTGCAGGCATCGATCGACCAGTCAACCATTGGAACACCGGCAAGTGGATGGAGAACTTTCGGAAGCCGCGATTTCATTCGAGTGCCCAGGCCGGCAGCCAGAAGTACAGCCTCACACTTCATAATTCTCTCCTCGTGGATTTCGGGATGCGAAGACGACCGTCCAGCTTCGAGCGCTCAGCAGGCGATCAAATAAAAATACCTTTGTCATGTGAGATCTCTTTAGTGGGGGGTCGTCTTCTTCTACTGGGTACAATTTTTGTTATCAATCTCTGGCTGGGGCGCCAGGATTCGAACCTGGATCCTCGGATTCAAAGTCCGGTGTGCTGCCGTTACACTACGCCCCACTATTCCCGCTTCGAGGCGGGTGCCACGCATTTTATCACATGCGCCTGAGGAGCCACAATGAAAAAGTGAGCGGTGCAGCTATTGTAAGGTGAAAATTCATTGTATTGAATGGCAATATCAATATTAATGGCGGTAACTATAAATAGCTATTCTGATTGGTCTGCGTCCTCCGGAAGTATTCCTTTATCGAGTGCTTCCTCGTACGTTAGAATATCTCCATTTCCGTCTTTCGTTTTTGGCGCATCCGATACCGCCTTATCCCAGAATTGCTCTGCATCTTTGGGATCGATTTTTTCCGCCTCTTCAATAATATCTTTTTCCTCATGTTCCATAATCGCTCTCCCTATCCGAATGCCGGTCTTTAGGAGTCAATCAAGGATAGACCTTCCACAGGGGATAATTCCAGTAGGATCTGAGGTGCGTTCGTCAAGAGGATTGTAGCAGGAGCGTCAGACGGAGGCAATTGCGGTTGGGCGCCCCCCCACCTACCCCGCTGACATTGGGCGCAGGCGTGTGCTCATCCCGTAAACTGCAGGGGTTGAATGATATGTTGGCCATAATGAATTGTGAAAACAACGGCATCTGGAGTCAGCAAGCTCTCCTTGCGAGCTGAAGTAGAGCTTCAGCATTCCACATATCTTCAATTTTGGGTTCTCCTCCAAATTATGTGGGTGACCTGGCGGATTTGCGCTGCGTCGCCCCCAATGTGGATCTCCCGAATAGTGGTGCCGCCGTACCCCTAGACCGTCAGATAAGAAATATCTGATCGTAGCGAACATCCCATGAGCACTGCTAAATGTTCCTTAGAGACGCCCCTTTGAAACGTAAAGCCGGATCGACCGTTTTGTCAGGGGGTGTGGGGGAGTGGAGTCCTCCTTAGTCCCCCTTTGGGGGATTGAGGGGGAAGAAAAGAAAATCAGCACCTCTGCTGGGGTCTATCTATTCGGTAATAATCCCAAAGCTCAAGGCGCAGGCTACACCTGCAACCGGAAGCCGAGCTTCCGCGCTCCACATATATTCAATTTTTCAATCCAATTTGAGACTCCGAAACCGCTTCCCGGAATTTCGAGTACAGGATCAGGCGCTATCAGAGCCATCGAGCGGCGGTTCATGTCCCGGCGCCGATTCGTACAGCCAGCACCTAATGCTGTGTTCGGGAAGAGAGGGTTTTAGTGACGGTGAATTCACCTCACAAATCTTCAGCCCATACTCGACGCGTGCTTCGCAGCGAGGCGCATAGCGACACCCCTTAGGAAGATTCGCTGGATCCGGTGGCGATCCGGGGATAGACGGGAGCTGTCCGTCATCCAATCCATACGGAATTGAAGCGAGTAAGCCATGCGTATAAGGATGCATAGGTTTCTCGTAAAGATCGTCTACTTTTGCCTGTTCGACGATCTGCCCCGCGTACATCACGGCTACCCGGTCTGCCATCCCGGCGATCACCCCCAGATCATGGGTGATCAGGATGATCGCAGTCGAACGTTCCATCCTCATCTGGCGCATCAGATCGAGGATCTGAGCTTGTATCGTCACATCGAGAGCTGTCGTTGGCTCATCGGCAATAATGAGTTCCGGCTCCAACGCGAGGGCCATGGCAATCATGATCCTCTGCGCTTGGCCGCCGGAGAGTTCATGCGGATAAGCGTGAACACGATCTACTGAATCCGGGATGCCAACAGCCTGGAGCAGTTGTATGGAACGTTCAAAGGCAGCTTGGCGTGGTTCCCCATGATGCACCTGGAAGGTCTCCGCGAGCTGCGACCCAACTGTGAAAACAGGATTCAAACGTACCTGAGGATCCTGGAAAATCAAACTGATTTTTCCACCGCGAATCTGATTCATTTCTTCTTCCGCTAAAGCCACCAGGGATATGCCATCGAAGATGACATCGCCCCCAACGATCCTCCCGGGTTCATCGATCAACCCCATGATGGACAACGCCGTAACGGTCTTGCCGCAGCCCGATTCGCCAACCAAACCGAAGACCTCCCCCGGGAAGATCTCCAGATCCACTTGATCGACGGCACGAACGACACTCCCATCGATGAAGAAGTGGGTTTTCAAGCCTTCCACTTTTAGGAGAGGCTCGTTAGCTTTGGGATTATGACTTCGGGTCATTGGATGGTTTCACTGTGTGTCGAAAACTTATAGCACTCGAGGGGCCAATAGAATAATACCTCCGTCTACAACAAGGACTTCCATCCTGGTTTAATAATCTATCTCGCGACCGATGATCATAAGCGCAAGCGAGACAACCCTACCGGATTGCTCCAGTTTCTCCGCAGTGATGGTGTCGATCGAATCCGCCTCCATCCGCGAGGTCGCCTCCCAACCCTCCCATGTTATGCCAATACGCGGAGCTTCCTCGCCAGAATCGAAGGCGCTCCCGGTATCAAAGACCACGCTCATATCCACACTCTCTCCACCACGGATCGTGCGCACTCCCGAGAGACGCGCGGCCTCTTCAAAGAGATTGGCGAGACGTAAACTACCACCGGTTAAAAGCTCCACCCTCTCTCCATCTCCTGCCCCGACTGCGCGCAGCTCTATGATGGCTTCGATATCGAAAGCCGCTAAAAAACCATGCTTGGCTTGCAGCAGCCTGGAGATCGCGGGCGGTGAGACGTTTTCTCCCCACTCTAACCCCTCCCCACTGTAGGCAACGAAGAGAAAAGTCCGGTACGGTTGATAACCTGATGTTTGCATGATTCGTATCACTTCTAGCATCAGGGCTACCCCGCTGGCGTTATCGTTTGCTCCCTGGAAAAAATCGCCGCCCAGGACACGCGGCGGGCTATCATAGCGCGCTAAGACAACGACCAACTCGTCATCCATCTGAGACCCTGGTAATCCCGCCGTTCCCGGCAGATGTCCGATTACATTCCAGGCGGGTTCATTTTCAATGACGGTTCCCTCGATGCCCATCTCGACTGCTGTTCCGGTAGAGAAAGATACAAGCTTTTCTGAGGGGGTATCCTCGGCTATCTGCTGCAATTCCTCCAGATCATGCCCGGAATTTAGCAGGATTTCTTCTGCCACGTCCTTTGTAATCCAGAGGATTGGGGAATCTTGACCAATCAGGCGATTGGTGCCGAATACCGATCCCGTAGGGTCACGCGGGGAGAGTGTATAGTTTCGCCTAATATCCAACGGATCATCTGCAATAACCAGGACTCCTTCATGCGGTATGCGAGTCATATAGAAAGCTTCCAAAGTAGTGGACACCATGACGATTTCACCGGAGAAATCATAATCCTGAAGACCGATAAATCTGCCGTAAACGCCTTGCCTCATCTGTCCACTAATGGCAACAAATCGGACGGGGCCGCTGGCTTCTCCCATAATTCTCGAGTAACCAGGGAACTCCGAAAAGTCTTCCCGATACTCCTGGGGAGCCCCCTCAACAAAGAGCCTCGGAATAGAGTCGAGTCTTTCGTAATCGCGGCTGCGCGTTTGAAAATAAGTGAACGTCTCCCCGGCAGCCTGCAAACCCAACTCTTCAAACTGCTGGGCGATCCATTCTGAAGCTGCAGCCATACCATCCGATCCCAGGGCACGCCCCTCGAAAGCCGGTGAAGATAATTCCCGGGTATAGGCAAGCGCACTCCGACCATCAAACATCTCGGCATTCACAGTGTAACTCCGCAGCACACCGGTACTTCCTTGAATCCAGCTCAGGAAGATAAGTGCGAGAGCGGCGAAACCAATCGTATAGCGATTGACCAGGCGGGTGATCCGCACCCCGGCATCCTCGATCAACTGCCGGACCCCCTCACCGAAAAGGTTGAACCCCAGGATGGCGACAAAGAACGCTAATGCTGGGTACAGGGCTGTCCAGGGGTAGGATAAAGCATATTGACGCACATTGCTCAATAACGCCGCCCACTCTGGAACATCCGAGTAATGGTACGGTGCGACAGTGATGTCCAACTCGGCGAAAGCCCCTCCACCGATGAAGATTCCCACAAAACCTAATTCCCCGAGCAGCATGAGCACCGCGCCCATCTCCAGGGCGGATATCAAGATCAACGTAGGAATCAGATTCGGCAGGACATGTTTCATGATAATTCTTGGTGTCTGCTGACCGACGGAAATCGCAGATTCGATAAAGGTCTTCGGACGCATGGCCATTACTGCGCTGCGGACGAACTGCATTACCTCCCCCCAGCCCACGAATGCCAGCGCGATGATAAATGGAGTGAAGCCCTGTCGGATCCCGATAGCCAGGATCAGCGTCATCGCCAGAAGCAGTGATGGGAATGCAGAGATGACCTCTCCAAACCCGAGGATCACGCGGTCGATCCATCTATCCGCGTTCCATCCGGCGATTGCGCCCAGCAAAAACCCGACAACAAGCCGGACAACGACAACGACGATCACCAAGCGCAGGGTTTGCCAGGCGCCGGTCAATATCAGGCTCATGATGTCTCGCCCCAGGACATCCGTGCCCCAGGGGTACTCAATACCGGGCTCAAACGGCGGAATGAGGAGCTCCCCTTCGACGATGGTCAAGCCAGATGTCGTATAGGGGTTATGCGGTGACAACTGGTACCCGAAGAAGAAGACGACCCCCAAGCCTATGATCAAGATTATCCCCAGCAGTAGGGGGATATTGCCAAGCAATATTCGCGACCAGGCACGCGCCCCCCTTACTCCGCCACCGAGCTCAAACTCGTTGATATCCTCCAACCCATCGACTAACGGACTTGGCTTGGACCCATCCTTATCCAACCTCAACCATTTGGGGGGTTTAATCCCCCTGAGTAGTTCCTTGGCCTCTTCAAGAAAGTCCTTAATTCTCCCAAGGACCGTCCGGGATTGCGATTGTCTGATTTGATCGCTCGCCTGACGTAAGCGAGGGTCAATTATCCGATAGGCAAGATCGAGCAATAGATTCACAACAATAAAGAGTACGCCTAAGCTGAGGAGCAGCACGACAGTCAGGCCATCATCCTGTCGCGCAATCGACCGCAGCAAGTTGAACCCTAGACCCGGCCAACCGAAGAATAACTCGACGACCGGCAGGCTGATCAGAGAGTAGCGCAGGGATAGGCCGATCGTGGTGATGATCGGGATCGCTGCATTCCGCAGCACATGCCTCCCCAAAATAAACCACTTCGGCAAACCCTTACTGTGAGCAGTCCGCACATAATCCTTGGCAAGAACTTCTCGAATAGATGCAAAGGTTACGCGGGTGATTTGCGCAATAGGACGAGCGGCTAAGACCAGGGCTGGCAGAATGATATGGGCATCCCAACCGAACCCTCCGACGGGTAAGAAAGTATGACCTATAGACTGTGTCACGCGGATTGCCAGTCGCTGAAGGAGAAACGCGGCGAAGAAGCTCGGTACGGAGACCCCAGCGATCGTTAGTATGAGCATTAACAAGGACCAACCGGAGCGTCGAATACGCGCGGAAAATATTCCCAATGGCACGCTTATCACCACCGAGATAAGCAAGGAAGCACCCAGGAGCCCCATGCTTTTTGTTAACGAACTCTTCAAGACATCGGCAACAGGTACGGGGTTCAACGTGCTCGTGGCTGATGTCGACAAGCCCAAATCACCGATGAGGATACGTCTGAGGGAGGAGAAGGCCTCTGGAATGGCATGCCCAAGCGCCTCTTCAAAACCCATCCCTCGTGCCATCGCCAACCCGAAGTGACTTAGATAAGCGATGGCAGCCAGAACGATGCATCCAAAAAATAGCCGTCGCAGAATGAGTGAGGATACGCCTACCAACATCTCCCATTGAGGCTGCTTCATCCCTAAGCGGATATTACGCAACCATCCCGGCTGACGATCTGCCTTATTCGCTGTACTTGGCATGTATCCTTCCTAAATCAAATGCTATCGAGTTCTGCATCAGTTGTGAGATTCAATACCGGAGACCTTTGAACTTGGTTCAACTCACAGTGAGCAGAGAAGGGATTATACTAAAGCGTGGATGATTTACCTGAAGGCATTGGGCGTGAAAGAAATACCTCCTTCACGCATTCGATTAAAATAGTGGGCATTTCTGCTGCGGACCTTCAGGAATCCGCTCAGACAGAGGGAAAATGAAAATGGTAAACGCAAGATGTAGAATAAAAGGCGTCGTAATTCTAATATTGTTTATCGTAATCTTGCTCACCGGCTGCAGCTCCGAGAATATTCGCAGCCCAAAACCTCGTTCAGATTGGAGTCGTGGCATACGCGTTGGTTTTGCACACGGTTTGACACAACCATCGTTGATAGTCGAGGACGACGGAACTGTAAACATCGCCTGGACCGTGGAAACGGCATTGAATTCCGGGAAGATCGGCTACAGCAAGATCTCACCAAATGGCGAATTTCTCATCCAGTCGACGACTTCCATCCCTGAGAGTCATTTTCGTGGGGGCACATTACGAGAGGGCAGCCAAGGGTTAGAACTTTGCTGGGTCAGCGACGAGGGCGTACGCTGTTCCCTCCTCAACGATGATGATCCCGGGCAAGTAACCCCCTACACCCTCATCTCAGCCCCGCCTGAAATTGAATTATTCACCTCTGCGAGTGAACACTATGCCTGGGTCACCCGGGATGGCGATCTCTTCATCTCTGTCTCAGGGGGAGAACCAACGAAGTTATCCTCACAAGTCGTTAACGCCGAGATAAACCTTCAAGGCGATCAACTCCTTGTCTCTTGGACGGAGGCAGAAAACGATTCTGAGACGACGCTCTGGCTCACAACCATGAGCGAGGGCAGTATAGGGGAAGCGCATCAGGTTTCGAGGATCACAGCCGGTGTGCTGGCTGGGCTGCGGCAAGTCGGCCTTGGCGCGGCGATGGTTGGAGATCAGTACTGTCTCGTGTATGGGTATGAGTTCACCCGCGGGCTCGAAGGTGGGTCAGCTTCCACCAGACTCACCTGCATCAATATGCAGACCTGGGTACCGGAAAGCGAGCAGAGGCTTGAACTGGTCATCACAGAAAAACCGGATTACCTGACATACTCCGGCCCCTTCGCGATCTCGCGGTTTGCGCAGGTTGAAATCCCTTACAGCAATTTCACCTACCTGCCTTCAAGCCCCATCTCACTCGATGGTCAGACTGTAATCGTCGTGAGCACCCCTGCGCAGTTCCGCTATAAGATTCGACAGGATATTGCCATGGTGCTCTTCGATAATGGGCAGATCATAGGATATCAACCCGTCACGGCGACATCCAACTTTTCACTTTCTCCTAACTTAGCAGGAGATGCGGATGGAAACCTTTATATGGCCTGGCTGGAAAGATCGATCGGCAATGAGATTTTCTTCGCGACGACAAACCCGCAGGCCTCGGAACTCCTCAATCAATACGATATGAGTGAGGTGACCGTGACGATCCTCGGCATTGTCGTAGAAGCCATAACAGGGTTGCTCCTGTTGCCGTTCTTTCTACTAGCAATTGGGGTTGCATTTATCGCAGTTTTCGTCACCTCTCGGGTTGCCAGCCTTATTAGACTCGAACGCTTGAAAGATCTGATCGGGTTTATCTCTGGTGCTGCAGTATTATGGGTCGTTAAGCTTCTTTTCTTGCCGTATATCGGCTCCTTTGTCCCATTTTCGGCGTGGCTCCCGGAGATTCCAGGCTCACTCATAACAGTCTATAAGGTATTCTGGCCGCTATTAATTTTAAGCGCAAGCCTGGGCTTCTCACACCTAATCATCAAACGCAGGGACATCCCATCCTTGACGACCCGCTTCGGTTTGTATGCCGTCATCGATATCACGCTGACCGCGCTCATCTACGGCGTGATGCTGCAGGGTGCGACCTAGACAAATTGAGCCAAAACGTAAGTATTAAACCGATTTTTCACTGCTGACGGGGTTGCCTTAAGATGGCAGCCCCATTCGTAATAAATTCGTAGGGGCCGATTATGTGTCGGCCTTGCCAACCTCCCGCAGGTTTTGAACCTGCGCGAGGTTTAACTCGAGGGCGTTAAAGCGTAGGCTGCGCCTGCGACCGGAAGCAGAGCTTCCTGACTCCAAAAAAACCCACAATCCCCTGGCCGCGTAGGGGGCCGTCGGCCCGTCACCTCCGCACCTCGGGCGTACACACAGGTGCGCCCCTGATATGGAATGACCTGTCAAGTCCCCACCAGTATT
>JBARSI010000197.1:0-5424 GCA_049644665.1 Anaerolineales bacterium | reverse complement strand
TGTTGGGGCGGTTCGCGACCCGCCCCTACCTGAACCGCCCCTACCCGTACCGCCCCTGCCCGTACCGCCCCTGCCCGTACCGCCCGTATGCGAACCGCCCCTGCCCGTACCGCCCGTATGCGAACCGCCCTTACAATCGATGATCTCAATAATCCCATGCAAATGATTCGGCATGACCACCCATTCATCCATTTCAACATGTTCATGTCGCCGTCCCAACCACTGCCATGATTCGGCGACGATTTCCCCCAATTCATTCAACGCCATCTTTCCACCCCTCACATCCCCAAACAGGCATTCCCGGCCCAGGGTGCAAATGGTGACGAAATAGGCGCCGAGTTGTGAATAATCGTAATCCTGCAATCGTATAGAACGGCGGCCCTTTTTCAATCTATCACCCCCTCCAGGTAGTCTTTCTTCTCCCTCTCTTAAACCGGCAGACCCACTTCGATCTGATCACATGGTCTCGACGAGATCATCTGTTAAGAGTCTATCGCATAGACCACATTTCAAGACTAACACTACTTTCCACCTATCCAACCGTCCCCATGCGCCCAATACAAGCCGCACACGATTTTGAGTCATCCTAAGTACATCCAACCAGAAAGTAATAAAATGCCGTTCGAGGACGTCAAACAGGAAACACCTATACGGATTTTGAAGCCCATGTCGATTTCAGGTCCAGTTCTAACTTTCATCGCTGTCGCTGCCTACGGCGCACTGCACAGCCTGCTCGCCAGCAATCCGGTGAAGCAAGCTTTTCAACGCGCCCTTGGACAAACAAGCGATCGCTTCTATCGGTTGTTCTTTAATATCGTTGGGGGGCTCACGTTCTTGCCTGTTCTCGCCGCTGCCGCGCTCGATCCGGGGCAGACGCTCTACCACTTAACATGGCCCTGGGTTTTGCTCACTTCCTTATGCCAGGCGCTGGCCGCCATCCTGCTGCTCCTTGGCCTGTTGCAGACCGACTCGCTGCACTTTCTCGGGCTGCGCCAGATTTCCCACCCTGAGGCATCCGAACAGAGCGAGTTGGTGATCAACGGGCTCTATTGCCACGTCCGCCACCCGCTTTACTCCGCCGGACTGCTCTTTATCTGGCTCACTCCGGTGATGACCACGAGCCTTCTGGCGCTCAATCTCGGCCTGACGCTGTACATTGTCATCGGCAGCATCTTCGAGGAGCGGCGGCTGGTCGATCAATTCGGGCAAGCCTACCGCGATTACCAGCGCCGCGTCCCGCGGCTAGTCCCGCGGCCCGGCAGGTGCTACCCGCCTGATCAAGTCATCAAAAAGAAAATCCCATAACTAGGCGACAGCCCACCAGTCAATCCCCTCACGCAGCCCCTTGCTGCTCAAGTCCTCGCGGATCAAGGCGCGTACGCCCCTCGATCCCACCGCGGCCAGGACAACAGGATTCGCAAATCGACCCCACCATTCTTTCAGTTCCTCCGGCGGGATGATCGGCGCTCCCCGGCGCGTCCGGCTGACTTTGTTCGGATCGATGTCCACAAAGGCGACAATCGGCGCTTCCTGGCGCAGCAAATGCTTTGAGAGCCGCCGTCCCATCTGCCCGGCGCCCCACACGATCACGGCATCCCTGCCTGTCAGCGGACCTTGCGCCAGGTACCGGGCCTTGGCGCGCAGGAAATTCTCGACGGAGTAGCGCGAATCGGTGCGCGTCAGGCGCTTTGGATGCTCGCGCCAGTAGAGTAGGATCTCGGGGATCTTTTCAAAGCGCGCCCCGTCCAGGTATAAACGCAGCCAGAGATCGTAGTCCTCCGCCCAGCCATGTTCCTGGTACCCGCCCAGCCCTTGCACCCGCCTCCTGCGAAATGCGACCGAGGGGTGAGCGAGCGGGCTCTCGATGAAAATATCGCGTGTAATCGCTTCATGATCGACCAGCTTATTAAGCCAATCGAGATAGATTTGAAAACCCTCCCGTACGCCGCCGCGCGGGAAGCCCTCTACCAGGCTGCCCACCACGGTCACCTCCGGGTTCGCCTCGAGATACTCAGCCTGGCGCTCCAGCCTCTCGGGATGGGCGACATCATCGGCATCCATCCTCGCCACGAGATGCGAGCGGCACGCCTCCATCCCGGTATTCAGGGCAGGGATAATGCCCTGGTGTGCGCACGCCAGAACCCGCACACGGTCATCGCGCGTAGCCCACGCATTGAGTTGATCTAATGTGCCATCTTCAGAGCCGTCATCGACAGCGATAATTTCGAAGCGTGGGTAGGTTTGCGCTACCAATGATTTCATTGTCTCGTCGAGTGTCCCTGCGACGTTAAAACATGGCATCAGCACAGAGATTCCGGGGGGGTCTGTGTTATGATCTTCTGGATTCTTTCTTGAATTTGAGGTGTGGGTCATGACATTTACCGAGTCCAACCTGCAAGCGATACTCGACGCAATTGTAGCCTTTCTGCCGCGATTGGGCTTAGGGTTGCTCGTTTACCTTTTCGCCCGCTGGATCTCCTCCTGGGCTACACGACTGCTGCGCCGCCGACTGGTCAAACAGAAAGCGGACGAAGAGTTGATCATTCTGTTGCAAATGCTCATCCGCTGGGGGATTCTGGCGCTGGGAATTGTACTTGCCCTGGAACAACTTGCCCCTGGACGGCTCTCAGCCTTGCTCGCCGGCCTGGGCATCGCTGGTGTAACCATCGGCTTCGCCATGCAAGATGTCGCTAAAAATTTCATCGCCGGTATCCTGCTGCTTTTAACACGACCATTTGAATTAGGGGACACAATTGAGGTGAACGGCTATACAGGCAAAGTGCTGGTCATCAATCTGCGCTCCACCGAAATGCGCGAGATCGATGGGCGCTTCGTGTCCATCCCCAACACTATCGTGTATGCCAATCCGATCGTCAACTTCACCCGAGCACCTCGCCGACGCATCAAATTTCCATTGGGGGTTTCCATCGATACCGATCTTGATCTGGCTACTCGTACGACCATGGATGCTATATTGAAGCTCAACGGGGTCCTTGAAGATCCGGCACCCCAGTTTGTATTTGAAGCATTTTCTGATTCAGTCATCCAAAGCACAGTTTTCTACTGGATCGACACCTCTCAGATTGACTACATGGATGCGCAGACTGCAGGCGCCCAGGCCGTTAACCAGGCATTCAAGGATTCAGGGATTGGCATGCCCTATCCCACGGTCGAGGTCACCATGGTCGATAACAACGGCTGATCCGGCGAAACCTAAACAATCCGGTGAGTTGGAACAAGGAGGACAACGATGTCGGCATCCAAAGATCTCACGGGGTTGGGTATAAACGACCTTTACACTTTGGCGCGTGAATATCAATTGATAGATTTCGAAGGGCAGTCACACTCGGCCCTGCTGCACCATCTTGAGTCAATTATTGGCTATGAGGCGCAATCCCTTGATTCCTTGCGTCAACAGATAAAGGATTTCGGCCTTATCGGTGTATCGAAATTAAAGAAGCGCCAACTCGCCAACTTGCTCCACTCAAAGGACATGTTGCAATCTCTCACAGCCAACGAACTGCGACAACGCCTTTCCAGCACCAACATTGCCATCACCAGCCGCTTGACCAAGCCCAAACTTGTGGTCGCCTGCCTTGAACTCGAATTAGAAAGGCCCACGTCTCCTGCGGACACAGGCCAACTTGAATCCGAAGAGGCGACGCTATTTCCGGGGGTACGACCACGACAAAGGCGAGTCAATGACCTATTGCCTTGGTTGGGAAAATTTATGCAAGTCACCAGCGCCGTTATGCTCATCGTCTCTCTATTTGCGATCATACTCACGCCGCTTGTTCTGGTACGCTCGCTTCCAGTGTCAACAGGCAAACTATCACTATTAAACACAAGCGTTCAAGGAGCTGGGTCCATCATCGATAAACTAGATATAGCACTGCAAGATACCTCCTCCGCAATCGATTCGGCCGCCCTTTCGCTGCTGTCTGTAAGCCAGGTTCTGGATGATGCGGAGCCGCTCATCGATTCAACCAGCGTTCTCTTGGGTGAAGCGCTCCCTGATTCAATTTCTACCATCCAGCAGGGGTTGATCCAGGCTGAGGATAGCGCCATGGCCCTCGATCAGCTCTTGCGCGGACTTGCCGTCCTTGGACCGATTACGGGCGTTCGCTACAACCCGGAGATTCCTCTACACGAAGGCATCGCCAACACTGCCGCCGGGCTGGATCCACTCCCCGAAGCTTTGATCGATATGCGCGACCAGCTTTTACTCGCCACAAAAGATCTTGAAGGTTTGAGCACGGACCTGAGTTCGTCAGCAGCGGACCTGCGAACATTAAATACCTCTTTGAGAGATCAAAAGCAGCAATTATCCTTCTTAGGAACGTCCTTAGATCATTTCGTCGGATCTCTCGACAGGATTCAGCAGCAGCTACCCGCTCTATTTTGGTTTGTGGGCTTTATATTGGAATTTATACATATCGGTTTTGCAGTCACGCAGATGGCTGTTTTTATCACAGGTCGATCCCTCGTACGCAAAGGCACGTAGTGACAGCCGATCGATGAAGCTGCAGCGATTTACAGTGGGATAGCTGAGGACGCTGGTTCAATTCTCAGATAGAGTAATCGTGTTGATTTGGGACCTGCCCAGGCGGGGTGACACCCATGAGATCCGGCAATAGATCTCCACTGTCCTCCCGGTCCTAGAGTTCCGGCAAGGGTTCACTGGAATTGCTAACTCGGGCTTACTTGGGTTTTACAAGGTGGCATGCCGCCCAATGGCCAGCCTTGACCTCCAGGTATGCAGGCTCCTCTTTAAAACAGATGTCCTCAGCAACCGGGCAGCGGGTGTTGAAATTACAGCCAACGGGCGGATTTGCTGGATTGGGAATATCCCCTTCCAGGATGATGCGCTTCCTCTTATCGACGACATCTGGATCCGGAATTGGCACTGCCGACATTAGCGCCTGCGTGTAGGGATGAAGCGGATTCAAATAAATCTCATCACGATCGGTGATTTCCACGATCTTGCCCAAATACATCACCGCCATGCGATCGCTGATATGTCGGACCATGCTAAGGTCATGCGCGATGAATAAATAGGTCAATCCGAGCTTTTCCTGTAATTCTTCCAACAAGTTGACTACCTGCGCCTGGATGGAGACATCCAGAGAGGAGATCGGCTCGTCACAGATGACCAGATCGGGGTTCAGAGCCAGGGCACGGGCGATGCCGATGCGCTGCCGCTGCCCCCCGGAGAACTCATGTGGGTAGCGGTTGACGAAGTAAGGGTTGAGACCCACCATCTGCAGAAGCTCTTGAACGCGTTCGCGCTTTTCTTTTCCGCTAACGATATTGTGCACGTCAAGCGGCGCGGCGATGATTGAACCCACGGTCATACGCGGGTTCAATGAAGCATACGGGTCCTGAAAGATCATTTGCATCTGTCGCCGCATTCGTCGTAAATCG
>JBARSI010000196.1:0-3985 GCA_049644665.1 Anaerolineales bacterium | reverse complement strand
CGGATGTTCGCGTATCAACATCCACGACAGACGATTTAACTCACGCGCCAGATCATAAAAGCCGATGCCCGAAGCCTCGGAAATGGCCGGGATCGCCTCCCAGATGGCGTTGGTCTGCACGCCGCGTGCGGCGATCTGCGCATCCCTGTATTGGATATAGGTGTCGCGTATGGTGGAATATTCATCGGGCAGGTATTCGAAATAGCCGCCGGTGTGCTGCACCAGGCTGTAACCCGCCATCGTCGTCGGGGAGTACATGTTCCAATGCTCACCCATATAAAGCAGCCAGCTACCCTGAATAATTAGGGGTCCTATGGAATACAGCGCCGCGAATAGCAGCTTTTTTTTCCAATCCCCCTTCCCTGCAAGCCAGATAAAAAGAAGAAACCATACTGTTAATGGGAAAAACAATGGACGAACCATGCCCACCACGCTGGATACAACTCCGAGCAGCATGGCAAGGCCATATCCCCAAGCAGGACTTCTAACACGCGTGAAACAAACGAACAGATAGAGACTTAAAACGACCAAGAACGTCGTGAGTGTTTCCGTCAAAAGGTTGGCTTCAAAGAGGAATTGCCCGGGAATGAGATTGTACGAGACGCCAACGACAAAACCGAGCATCATACTCTTTGTCATCCTCCAGGTAATCCAGTACAAGAGCATCGAAATTGCCAGCCCCATAAGCATCTGCACGACCCACACTCGATCGGGCTGCAAGTCGAGCAGCGCCAGAAAGGCCGGGTATCCCGGGACGCGTGTACCGTCATAACCGCTGAAGGATAAATCTATCAGGGCTTCCCCCAGGCGCATATAGGATCCAGTATCACCGTAGGATATCGGTTCGTAGCTGAACCACAGCCAGGCGCGCTCCAGCGTTCCCAACAAAAGAAGGGATGCTGGCCATAAATAACACGGCTTTCGCCCGCGCGAAAGCAAACGCGCTCCGAGATTATGCAGCACCGTTCGTTTCCAATCCACCCAGCAGTCTTCTGGCGCGCTCACGCCAATCGTATTGAACGGCGTCGTCGCGCGCCCTATCCGCAAGCCTCTTCCGGAGGCCAACGTCAGCTTTCAGTTGATTCAGAGCTTGATCCCACGCTGCCACATCCTCAGAAGGGAGCAAAACCGCATTCCCCTCATTCAGGACCTCACGAAAAACCGGTAGATCACTGGCGAGGATCGCCCGTCCCGCGGCGAGATATTCGAACTGCTTCATCGGGCTGGCAAATTGAGCCGTATCTCCCCCGCCGCTGACGGAGATCTTTCGCTCATAGGGCATCAGCAGAACATCACAAGCCGCCTGAACAAGCGGCAGCCGCGCGTTGGGAACAAAACCCAAAAGCTGTACATTCTTCAAACCAACCTGCTTCAGTCTACTGCGCCAAAATTCAACCGCCTCTGGTTCACCCCCCACCCATAAGAAGTGGACATCTGGGTTGCGACGGGCCAGGTCCTCCAGAAGATCAATCCCGCGCCCTTCGTAGAAATGGCCGGCATAACCGGCTGTAAATCCCTCAGCAAGACCTAATTCTTCTCTCGCATCTTTCGGATCAGGGAGATTGTGATATTGCTCAAGGTTCACACCCATAGGAGCAATAAGAGCGAAGGGCGGCTGAAGATCAAATTGATAGGCATCGCCTAACCACTGATGCATCGCCTCTGTAATCGGCAAAACCCTAATCGCGCCTCTTCCTTCAATGAACCTGCGAAACAGGATCGGGCCCAAGCGACCCTGTGGGCGATCGTGAACCTCTAGCGCGGTTGGCAATCCCAAGGATGAGGAAATCGCCGCCGCCTGAAGCGGCCAAACATAGTACAGTGACGGATCCCACGCACGCGCCTTCAAGACTGCTCGAAGAGAGAAATCATATCGCCGCAGAATTCTGAGACTAGATAACCAGGAAATGGGGAATGGATCTCGAATGCCATAAAGCTCTGCAAGTTCTGCCCAGCTCGTATTAGACTCAGGGCCCGGGAGCCAGAGATGGATTTCATGACCCAGATCCACAAACGCCTGGCAGACCTTCATTACCTCAATGGAATTGGCCGTGCGAGACGGCACTCGTGAAGCGGAGATAAGTGCGATCCGCATGATTAATCAACCGCCTTGAACCTGTACTGGTTCCATTGAAACTCGCTGGAGTTCTCGTAAGGTCTTCCAAACGAGCGCTGCAGTTGTGACGAGGAGGTATGCACTGAATAACACCGCCATGCCATTCGCGCCCATTACAGGGACGAGCAGGATCGTCCCGATGACTTTACCAATTGCGAAAACGAAATGGACTTTTGTTGGATAATCAGGTAGACCTAGCGGCAGAAGAACAAGCTGATTCCAATAAAAGATGTTAACAGTAATCACGCCAACGAGAAGGATGAGAATATTGGTATATGAGATAGGGAGGAAATCCGGACCATACAATCCAATCACCCAGGGTCCAACAAGCACAAGCCCAAGACTGGCAGGTAAAGTCCAGGATGCGGCAAGAATGGTCCCGCTGCGCAATAAATAACGGACGTTCCCCCAGTGACGGTTTGCGACCTCTCTCGCTACCTCTCTGTACGTCGTGCTGATCAACGGGGCAACGGGGGTCATCAGGATATTCATGATCGCCTTTGCTATCTTGTAATAACCCACATGCAGTGGTGTACTGAGGTAGGCCAGCCAGAGCATCTCGCTATCTCTTGAGATTAACTTAATCGTCCCGGAGAGATTCGTGCTGATGCCAAAACGCACCAGGTCTGCACGCCGGGGAGCCAGTAGCGACAAAGGCGCCCGCCACCATCCCCGACCCCACGCTTTTTGCGCCTGCCAAAGTCCAGCCAGTGACATAAATAGGCCCCAAGTCACTTTCCCGACCAGGTAGGCGATGACAACATCCCTTAGATCGCCCTGACGCATGAAGGCTGCCACGATGAGTGAAATCGTTAATACGCTCTGCCCGACCGTCGCGTAGGCAATCATGCCAAAGCGATTGAAGTACTGGAGCAAGCCGATTGCACTCTCAGAGAATAAACTCGCCAGAACATATATCCCATAAAGGGCGAATAGATTGGCGAGTTGCGGATTATGGGCGAAGTAACGCGCTGCCAGCGATGAGAGCAGAACCACAAGTCCGTAGGCAACAATTGACCCGGCCAACTCTACAAAAGCTGCAGCTTTAAACACTGCTGCCGCCTGCGCATCTTGCTCTTTTGCAGTGAACTCCCCTACAAAACTCACGACGAGTTCGCTCATTCGGGAAGAGATAAGACGGTAAACGTTGCTGGAGAACTGCGTGATGATTCCCACCAAACCCGCCCCTTCAACACCGAGCAGCCTCGCAGTCAGGATGCCCTGCCCCATACTCAGCCCCGCCGCGATCGTCTGCGCGCTGAATAAATATCCAGTGTTACGGACAACGCGCTGAAGAAGTGGGTGGGAAAGAAATCGCTTCAGAGAAGAAGAGGCGAGGCGATACAGCGAACGGAGCATGTTCATCTAGTCAATGGTTGGGATGGATTCCGCCCAATCCCGCTCCTGGAGATACCACGTGATTGCAGCTTCCAAGCCAGCCTCCAGCGAAACCTCGGGGCGCCAATCAAGAAGGGTCTGCGCCTTATGAATATCAGCCCATGTTGAGGGCATGTCCGCAGGTGCAGTTTGCCGTTGATCGATGTCTGTACTCTTGCCGAGACGCTCTTCAATCATGGATATTACGTCCATCATCTTCACCGGGCGGTCTCCCCCTAGATTAATCACTTCAAAACCTAATGGACGTAGAGCGGCCACTGTTCCCCGGGCAATGTCCTCGACGAATGTGAAATCGCGCTCCTGAAGGCCATCACCATACAAGACAAGAGGCCGCCCTTCAGCTATCCATTGGATAAACCTGAAAATACTCATGTCAGGGCGACCCGCGGGTCCGTAGACCGTGAAGTAACGCACGATTGTGATATCCATCTGGTGCAGGTAGTGATAGCTGTGACAGAGCATCTCCGCTGC
>JBARSI010000195.1:0-4759 GCA_049644665.1 Anaerolineales bacterium | reverse complement strand
TTTTCGGGGCGAATCCCCGCAGCTGCAGGTCCTCGATCATACGCTGTCTTAATTGAGTCATGGCTATACCTCCTGCTAATTATCGATTGCAGGAAATATAGCCTTTGATTTGACGTTGGTGATTTCTCTTGGAAGTTTTCAGTCGGGGAAGGGAAATCTGCGCGAAGCGCTTAGTTCAACACCCGAGTATCAAGAAATCTGTCCTCAATATCCCCTCCGCGGGGGATTTTTACCCTGTTCCTGTCTTCTTATCCCCCAATTTGTTGTACTATGAAGAAAGATCACATGCAATATGTGAAAAGAAGAGGGATATCGAGAAGATTAGCCCTACCGGTTACCCTGATAATAGAATAGCGCATTCTCTATTCATTCACAACAAGGGGGAATGAATTATGCCGCCTCGAAAGAAGAAACTGCTCGAAAAAGTCCGGGATACACTGCGTATCAAACACTACGCTTACAAAACCGAAAAACAGTACCTCTACTGGATCCGCCGCTTCATCCTCTTCCATAACAAAACCCATCCACGCACCATGGGAAAAACCGAGATTGAATCTTTCCTGACCCACCTCGCCACGAAAGAGAATGTCGCCGCCTCTACCCAGAACCAGGCGCTAAACGCCATCTCCTTCCTCTATAAAACCGTCCTCGATCTGCCCTTCGATTTCCCACTCCAGAATGTACGTGCCCGGCGCCCAAAACGACTCCCCACCGTGCTCACCCGCGAAGAAGTGTTCCAGATCATCGACTGCATGCACGATCGATACCGACTCATCATCCAACTGCTCTATGGAAGCGGTCTTCGCATTAATGAATGCGTTCGCCTCCGCGTTAAAGATCTCGACTTTGGATACCACCAGATCCACGTTCGCGACACGAAAGGCAACAAAGATCGACGCACCGTTCTTCCTGAAATCCTCGTCCGGCCATTAAAACGACAACTGCTTCGCACCAAGCAGCAACATGAAATGGATTTGCAGAATGGTTTCGGTGAAGTGTATCTGCCCTACGCACTCGAGCGTAAATACCCCAGCGCCGCGCGGGAATGGATTTGGCAGTACGTCTTCCCATCACCGCGGATTACAACCGATCCCCGGTCAGGTCAGAAACGCAGGCATCACTTCACCATGGATGCCATCCGCAGGTCACTGCGATCAGCAGTTAAACTAACCCGCATCCAAAAACGCGTCACCCCTCACACATTCCGCCACAGCTTCGCAACACACCTGCTTGAAGACGGGCACGACATCCGCACCGTCCAGGATCTGCTCGGACACAAGGATCTGCGAACGACGATGATTTACACCCACGTGCTCAAGCGCGGCCCCCTCGCGGCACGGAGCCCGCTCGATTATCCCTTCTCACAACGCACTTCCGATGATGACTAGAGTGTGTTGACGGCATTTCACATAGACCCGCTGAAGTGAATTATGGTCAAAAGGATCAAAGCCAATACACCACGCATCAAGCTCCACAACCGTGCTGAGATAAATATCATATGCCAACTCTTCACCCATGCACCACGGCTTGCCGGTAGATCTGTACCCTGAACGGCAAGCAGCTCATTACGTCCTTCGTCGGGACGTTATCTAATTTGTTCCAGTGGCTGTTAAAAAGAGAGTTTCTATTTCGCATAGATGGTTTTGAACTGCAAAGTCCCGCACACTTTGGGGGGCGAAGTCTCCCGCCATTTGGGGGGCGCAGTCCTACGTTTCATGCGGGGAGGCGCCGTGGGTCTGGCCGAGATGTTCACTTGATGGGTCAGAGCTAAGTCATTGCCAAAGAAGCGAAATAAGCCGCCAAAAAACCCATGATTAATAGGGCTGCTTGCCAGATTATTGCCGCCCAAATAAATTTCCTGATGTATTTTCCCAAGATCGCGCCGAAAAGGAACCAGAATCCAAGAGCCAGGGTGATATTTAGAATAAAGGATTCTGGCATAATTGATGGGGCCAGTAAATAGAGATAGAGGGGAGGGGCTACCACCCCTAAATAGAATAAAACCAATGAAGGAAAAAGAAATGTAACTAAAAAAAATATCGCTGCTGCAGCTGCAGAGAGAAGCCCATACTGAAGCCATCGGGGCCAGCTTCGGATCTTTTCCATCCTACACTCCTTCACAATGCTAGGGACACCAACAACATCTTACAACGAAAACGCCCCATCGTCCTTCGGGTAAGATCAGCAGGCTGAGACGCCTGAAAGCGGAAATCAATTCATCCGCAATGTCCACTACCAATACCATCAACATCCCCATCAAACCATTATGGTGCGAAAATAAATCTCCCCGCAGCTCAAACTCGCGGGGAGATGCTTCCTGCAATCATACAGCTATCGCGGATCAGGGCACTATGAAATCGGTGGTCTTTTCAACACATTGCCCTCCCCCTCCGTCCAGAGTGCAGAGTTTGAGGGTCAAGCGCGCAGTATTCCCGCTGGGCACAGGTGAGCCGATAGACGCCGCAATATACCTGGTCTGCCCCGGATCCATGGCGCTCGCCCCTGGCGGGCAATCGCTGCTGGATGCTAAGAAAGGCGATGGGTTCGTGCCCGGTCCATATAAAGTTGTGCTGGCGGTCAGGTCTTGTATGTATATCCTCGCCCACTCGAAAGTGAGGTCTCCAGTGTTTTTTACCCTGAAAGTTGCGTACTGGGGTAAACAAAGGCCGGTGTCCGTGAAGTTAACCGTGAAGTCTGGCTCAGGCGGTCCCAGCACTTCGATCTCCACCCAGAAAGCAATATTAGCCGTAGCGCCGATGCCAAAGATAACCCCTTGTGGATTACGGAGCTTAAAGTAACCCTTGTAACCCCCCTCACTTCCCGGTGCCGTAAGCTGCACGGAGACATCCAGCGTCTGGTTTGGTCCGACCGTTCCGCTGGTCAACTGGGCAGCGGCAGGCGCACCCATCTGGTCACCATGATCGAAAACCAGGTCGTAGCCTGAAGTCCACGTGCATGACCCGGTATTCTTCAACCGCCATGTTTTTGTGAACACGTCACCCGGCGAATAATCAGCGCCATCCGGGACAGTCACATCCGTAACAAAGGTAGCACGGTCGCAGGGGATCTCCGTCGCCGTTGGCAATGGCGTGAACGTAGGCAGCGGCGTGGGAGAAGGTTCTTCAACTGTGGGCTCCTGCGTTGGCGTTGGCGTCGGATCTTCGCCCACCGGTCCTGGCGGCGGCTCCTCCTCACCTTCCTGCTCGGCCCTTTTCGTTTCAACCGCATTGATTGTCGCTTGAACAGCAGCTTCAGGGTCAGCGGGTTCAGAACCCGGCATATTGCAGGCAAGGCTGCTAATTACCAGAGCGGCTGCGGGAATTAAGCTGAATAGAATCCTGGACTTTTTCATCGCCTATCCTCCGATTTTATGAGAATACCCTTGATTGGGCTTTTCATATATAAAACGATTATTGCTTCCATTTGTGACACACGCATCAGCTGTACACCTGCAGATTCACTAATCCAGTATAGTCACCTCACTGGAAAGCGACACTTTACAAAGGTACTACGCGATCTTCAGGACGACAACTCCGATTCTTGCGAGGGGAAGAGCCTTGGCCCCAACACATGTCATTGCGAGCGCAGCGAAGCAATCTCCTCCACCCCGCGACATGTCATTGCAAACTAGGTTTGCTGAGGGCACATACAACGGCAGGCATCAATAGCTTTGGTGCCGCTTCCCGCATATAATTACGTTTGCTCGATGGAAGGTCACTCGTGCAAGTCATCATCACCACCTCAGACGCCGACGACTATGACTTCATCGCCTCCGTGCTTCGGCGAGCCGGCTTCGATTCACTCCCACGGACCAACCTTAAGGTCACAGCGGATCAATGGCTTGATCGACCAGCTGACCTGGTCGTTGTCGCTACACGTGATGCAGATGAACACACAAAATTATCCGACGATATCCAGGCTCTCCGCACCTCTACCGAAGTTCCCGTGCTTGTCCTTGTCGAATCCCCTTCAGAACTTGATATAACAAGACTCCTCTCTGCAGGTGCAGACTTGGTGCTCGGTCTCCCCATTGGCCCCAAAGTTCTTTCAGGCTACGCCCATGCTCTGCTGCGCAGGAGCGGAGGCGTTCCACCGCTGGCGCTTCCGATCCTCAACCTGGAGGAGATCACCCTCAACCCCTCCACTCGCAGTATCCGCGTCACAAACCATCCCTCCAAGCGACTCACGCAGTTAGAGTTTCGACTGCTTTACGTCTTGATGACTCACCGCGGGCAAGCCATCCCTTACGAGGTTATTGTTGACCGTGTATGGGGATATTCAGAATCGGGAAGCCGCGAGCTTGTCCGGGGTTTGATCAGCCGTCTTCGTTCCAAAATCGAGGTAAAGCCTTCCTCTCCACGCTATATCCATACGATCCCTGGAATCGGATACATGTTCAACCTGGAACCTCCAGATTGATGTACATCTGATATATCTTTCTACATTTTAATACGAACTTCATACCAGGTTTATATGGAATTTGCACCTGGTCGGCGTACGATGCAGTCAAATTTTGTATCAAAATAGGAGGGCACAAATGCCCACGGGTTATTGTCCAGAATGTGACGCCGACGTAAAGTTCAAAAACACCCCAAAAATAGGGGCCGAGACCAATTGCCCGGGATGTGGGGCTTATTTGAAAGTCATCGCCGATGCCCCTATCGAGCTCGATTGGGCTGATGAAGATTGGGATGATGTTGATGATAGCGATGAAGGGGATGATAATTATTAACTAATCGACGACACACGGCCCTGACGC
>JBARSI010000194.1:0-29028 GCA_049644665.1 Anaerolineales bacterium | reverse complement strand
GAGCATGGTCGATAACTCAAAAATGGCTCGCGAGCTGGGATATCTTGATATTTCAGATGACCTTGTCGTCCCCTTGGATCAAGCGCTCAAGATGAAACCATCGAAGGTCGCTCTTATGTGTACAGGTACGCAGGGCGAGCCATCATCCATCCTGGGTCGTCTATCAACTGGGAGCAATCGCCAATTCGACCTCTTGCCCGGAGACACGATCGTTCTCTCTTCAACGCCGATCCCCGGGAATGAGGAGATGGTTCATCGCACGATCAATCGCCTCTTCCAGCGCGGCGCTGAAGTGATCTACGATTCAATCCTGCCCGTGCACGTGTCCGGTCACGCCAACCAGGATGAGATGAAGCTTCTCATGCAGCTGGTTAGACCCAAGCATTTCATTCCTATCCACGGCGAGCTGCGACACCTTAAGCAGCACGCTGCCCTTGCCCGTGAGATCGGCATCCCTGAGGAACGTATCGCGGTGATCGAGAATGGGACCAAGATCGAATTTTCCGATGGCGAAATGAAAATCGGCGAACGCGTTCCTGGTGGTTATATCTTCGTGGACGGGAGTGGTGTGGGTGACATCGGCCCGAAGGTCATGCTCGAGCGCGAGACTTTGGCACGCGAAGGTATCGTTATCGTCCATGTCAACCTGGATTGTGATCAGAATCGCGTTGTTGGCGAGCCGGAAATTGTCTCAAGGGGATTCATTTTCGTGCGCGATGCACAGGATCTTTTCGACGAAGCACGCGAACTTGTATTAAAAGTCGTCGAGAAAGGTCTAAATGAAGGGTTGGAAGACCGTATTGAAAATGAGCTTTCCCGGTTCTTCTATACGGAAACCAAGCGTAAACCGATGGTCTTCTCCTTCATATCAAGAAATGAGTGAGAAAAATATATAAATATCCATTGCATGGGATTCATGGGTGTGTATAATGCCCTTCGTCATGGTTTGCAGCAGAGCGATCGTCGCACTCTCCATAGGTCTTCTAGGCATAGCGGGTTGCGGGCGGATCGCCCTTCCCATACTCAATCCATCCCCTCCGCCTCCCTCTGCTACGCCAATGCCCCCAACACCCACGCCGCAACCCCTTGCTGCGAATGTGAATGGCGAAGGCATCCTGCTTGAGCTCTTTGAGCTCGAAGTCATTCGCTTTGAATATTCAAAAACCGATTCTGGCATAGACCTTGCAACCTTGAGCGCATACCGGAGCGCACTGCTCGAAAGCATGATCGATTTAGTGCTTCTTGGGCAGGGTGCAAGGGCGAATGGCTATAAAATCGAAGAAACTGAGATCGAGGACAGGTTGAACCGAATGGTCGAAAGCGCAGGGGATTGGGGAGAATTCGAGCTGTGGATGGAGCTTAACGGCTACACCCAGGAAACTCTCCGAACCGCAATGGTCAAGGAGATCGAAGCTGCCTGGATGGTGGCTTTTCTAGCAGATCAGGTAGACGATGCCGCAGATCAAGTACACGCCCGGCACATCCTGGTTTCCTCTGAGGCTGAGGCGGAAGGGCTGCGAGCGCAGCTTCAAGACGGAGTTGACTTTAGCCTCCTTGCTCGACAATACTCCATCGATGCCAGCTCCAGGGCTGCAGGCGGCGACCTCGGATGGTTCCCCCAAGGCTTCTTGTTATGGCCTGAGGTGGAGACAGTTGCTTTCGCTCTTCAACCAGGAGAGATCAGCGCGGTTGTCGAGAGCGGAATTGGGTATCACATCATTGAAACCATAGAACGCGAAGACCGTCTTTTGAACTATAGTGTAAAACAAGTACTTAGTGAGCGCTCAATTGAGAGTTGGTTAACGACGGAGAGCGCTACCGCTGATATTCAAACTTTCATCACACAATAAAGGTTGGGCAGGAGAAGAAGATCATGGACGAGAATTTTATAAAACTCCCCCGGAAACGACCTGGCAAGATCGGGAGTATCTTTTTTAATCTGTTGACCTTCATTGTATTGCTTGCGATTCTCGCTGCAGGCGCGGCCGCTGCGGCCATTTTCGTTAACCCCTACATCGATGTTGGCTACTTCTACAACCCATTTCCGCCGCCAACTGTGCCCGCCCGTCTCGGCCAGCCCACGGCAACGCATACACCTGCCGTACCGCTCCCAGACGCCTGGACACCAACGCCATCGAGCACGCCCGGGCCGACTGACACACCGACTCCGGTGCCTACCGATACCCCTACTCCAATTCCATCCGCAACGCCGCAGCCACCGCCGTTCGCTCTGCAACCTGGAAATCCCGTTCAAATACCCAATATCGCCAACGACGATGCTTGCGCCTGGATGGGCGTTGGAGGTCAGGTATTCAACATGGAGAACCAGCCGATTGTCAGTTTGGGGGTCCATCTTGAGGGTGAATTAGATGGCAACCCTATCAGCCTCGACACAATTAGCGGGAGCGCGCCGGATATCGGACCTTCCGGCTACGTATTCAATCTTTCAGATGTCCCAATTGCCAGCGACGGTACGATCTGGGTCTATCTCCACGACGGGGGTGGATCTCCACTCTCCGACCAGGTATTCATTATTACCTCAGAAGAATGCAACAAGAACTTCGTAATGGTGAATTGGCGCCAAGTTCGGGAACAATAATCCCCTAGAGCTTTAGAAATATAAAAAAGGGATGTCCATAAAGTGCTTTGGACATCCCTTTGCCGTTTCTTTGCAGGGGCCGACCCATGGGTGGGCCCGTTCTTTATCCGTTTTCAAGACCTATGAGGGTGAGCCGCCGGCTCGTCCTTGCCAATAGCGCATCAGTAGAGCTGGGCGAATTATTAAGATGCCAATTCCTGCCGCAGGCAGTCACAGACACGCTTCACCTGTATTTCGCTCAAGTTGCCAGAGAAGGGCAAGGCGAGACTTCGCCGGCTGAGATCTTCTGTCACCGGGAAATCCCCGGGCTGGTATCCGAAACGATCCACCATGTAGCGCTGAAGATGAATCGGTGTGAAGTAAGGGCGGGTTGGAATCCCGCATCGCATTAATTGCTCCATGACTCGTGTGCGATCAATTTCCGCATCTAGACGCACCACGTATACAAACCAACTCATCCGTGATGTTGAAGGGATAATTTTCAGCAGTTCAACCCCTGGCACCTCGGCCAGTTGATCGCGATACCACGCAGCGACGCGCTCACGCTTCTCCAGCAGCTCATCCAAACGGCTCATCTGCACGCGTCCCAACGCGGCGCTCATCTCATCCAGGCGGTAGTTATAACCAAGATGGGTATGGTCCAGCCACATATCACCAGGCGCGCGGCCTTGATTCCTGAGCGCGCGAATGAGCCCATCGGCATCATCCCTGTCGGTTACAACCATGGCGCCTTCAGCCGTGGTGATCTGCTTGTTGGGATAGAATGCAAACACACCGACATCCCCCAGAGTCCCTGCCTGACGCCCCTTATATTGCGCACCGAGCGCCTCGCAGGAATCCTCGATGACTCCCAATTTGTGCTTAGTGGAGATCGCCCGGATCGCATCGTAGTCGGCTGGTTGTCCGAAGACATCGACGGGTAAAAGCGCGCGCAGTTCACCCGTGGGTTCGGTCCCTTTGCGCGGCAGCCAGTGTGAAACCCTCTTCCCGCCCGCAATTAGATCCGCAGCCGCCTCGGCCATGAGGGCTGTATTGATGTTGCCCGTATCAGGATCGACATCAACAAAGATTGGAATGGCGCGTTCATAGAGAAGAACATTTGTTGAGGCGACGAAAGAAAAAGGTGTCGTGATTACCCAATCTCCATCAGCAATCCCCAGCGCACGAACGGCGAGGTGGAGCCCCGCGGTGCCCGAACTCACAGCGATGGCATGTTTCACGCCCACATAGTGAGAGACGGCATTTTCAAATGCCTCGACCTCCGGTCCCATGCTCAGGTACGGCGTCTGCATAACCGCGGCAACCGCCTCGCGCTCGAGATTTGTGATATCCGGGGATGACATCGGGATGTTTTCGCCCGCAGCACCTGCCGTGTCTTCCTGCCTCTTGGATCGCTTGCTTTTCGGGGGGTTCATGATTCGTCTGAACCCTGAGGCCAGATTTCCCCCGCCCGGACTAGCCGCCCAGAGGGGATGTCCTCTTTCACAACTGCGCTGTTCCCGACACGTGCATTGGACCCAACAGTGACATTCAGATTTAATGTCGCCCCCATCCCTATCAGCACCCCTTCATCGAGTGTTACCGCTCCCGCCAGCAGCGCTCCTGGAGCGACATTGACATAGGCTCCCAAACGGCAATCATGGGAAACGACGGCTGCTGTATTGATGATGGTTCCAAAACCGACGTCGGTGTCACTCCCTACGTAAGCATGCGGGAAAACCTGCACACCCTGGCCAAGCCGCGCTGTAGGCTCCACAAATGCGGTAGGATGGATGATGGTCGGAAAGCCAAACCCGGATTCCAGCAGCCTTTGGAAAACCTGGATTCGACCGGTGATATCCCCTATTCCGCCGACGGCATTCACGGCAAGCCGCACACCATTTTCTACAAGTCGGGGGAGCTGATCTCCTCCACCGATTACGGGAACCCCCATTACCTCGACCCCCTTCTTAAGACCATCATCGATCACGCCCACGACCTGATACTGCCCTAGAGCACGGATCAGGTCGATGACCGATTTTCCATGGCCGCCGCCGCCGTAAACGACAATTGCCCCCGCATCAAAATCCGCTTCTGGTAATTCCATTGCTCCGCCGCCTTCCAGCGCCAGGATCCGGCGCACTACAGATTCTGTTATCAGCGTTTCTCTCGGCAAGCGGGCGGGATCTAATCCATGATCGCGTACCAGGCGCAAACCGGGTTTCGTGATCCGAATTCCATCGGGCATCACGCCCTCATCCGCGTCTGCCGGTGAAGCTTCCTTCTCGGGCGGCGCCCAGGTCGAATCATCCGCCAACCAGCACAATCGGTCGCCCGCCCGCAACAGATCACTTTCCGCGAACTCAAGACCAATGATATAACCATCGCGAACTGCGGTCACTTCCGTAGCTGATTTCGTGCTTTCAAGCGTGCATAGCGGATCACCCGTCTGAACCTTTTGCCCCTCAATAATATGCACTCTGGCGACCTGTACTTCAGGTTCGTTGGGGTTCAAAAGTGGTACGAGGATCTCAATGGGATCGGGCATGCTCCTCCTTGTTCTGTGAGATCACGGCTGAGCAGGGCAAATCGCTAAAAATCGGGCAAAAAAGAATAGAACACTACCCTTGAATGAGTCTAATCGAGAAATCGCTCGCGGACCAATGGAGAAGCCCCGGCAGTAATTGCGCTTCAGTTAGCCTCAGAAAGCGCAATGGCCGCTTCAATGATGTCCTCAAGCTGCGGGAGTACGGCTTTTTCAAGAAGTCCGGCAGCGGGTACCGGCATATCGACGGCAGCAACACGCTGCGCCTGAAATCCTGGACCAAGTTCTTCGAGGGCTCTGGCGATCACTTCCGCACCCCAACCGAGCGTCATCGTACCTTCTTCCACGGTCAGCAGACGCTTCGTGAGCCTCGCCGCGGCGATTAGATCATCTAGTTCAAAGGGGGATAATTGTGTCGGGACGATGAGATCGCTGAAGATCTCATGCTCGTAAGCCAGGCGCTTCACGGCTTCGCGCGCCAGTTCTGCCGAATATCCATAGGCTGCCAGCGTAATCACCGGCTGCGGGGCGCCGGCAATGCACAGCCGGTAGGATGGGTATTGCCCATCCCTTACCTCAACCTCGAAATCTGTCAGTTCATCATGGGCGATGATCTGTTTTGCATAGAGCGCCTTGTGCTCAAGGAACAATACGGGGTCGTCATCCTCTAAGACTGCCTTGCGCAGCAAGTCCCCCGCATCTCCCAGCGCCGTCGCGGCAACGACCCGTAAACCCGGTGCGCCGAGCAGGTGCTTCTCCAGAGACTGGCTGTGCGTTGGACCGTACCCGCGCCGCCCCCCCATTGGCGTACGCACAACCAGCGGTACCCGCACCTGGTCATTGCTCATCCACCGGAATTTTGCGGCGTGATTAATCAATTGGTCCACAGTTAAACTGATGAAATCGCCGAACATGATCTCGATCACCGGGTAAAGGCCGCGCAATGCCATGCCAACCCCTACACCAACGATGCCGGCCTCAGACACTGGTGTGGTGATCAAATGTTCGGGGTAATCCGTGGATAACCCCCTGGTCACTTTGAACGCGCCCCCATACGGATCGAGCACATCCTCCCCGATCACATAGACCCTATCCGATTCCTCCAGGCAGGTTCGCAGGCCCCGATTGAGTGACTCGAGGATGGTCGTCATTTATTTCTTCCCAACGGAGAGGTGAGTGATGCGGGTTCTGCAACAGGATCGGATTCGGCTTGCTTGAAGGCATCCGCGACTTCTATCTCAACTGATTCCTGAACTTCTCTTCGTATTGCTTCTTCCAAGCGTTCGGCCTGGATGGGAAGAGGGTCTTTTGTTCGATAACGGGCGATCTCCTCTGGATCTCGACTGTCGTCGCCTTTGGAATGAGGGGCAAAACGGTAAGTGTGCACCACAAATGCCGCAGGACCTTTATTCCCGCGTACATACTCGAGCATCGACTCAACTGCTTCGTGTATCTCAATCACATCCGTCGAATCAATGGATTCAACGGGGATGCCGAAAGCCTTGAAGCGATCAGGGATCTCGCCCGCCAGGTTCAATCGAGTAGGTGTGCTCTGTGCATAGCGATTGTTTTCAACAATGAATAGGATTGGCAGCGCCCCGAGCGCGGCAATATTCAGGCTCTCATATACTACACCTTCACCCAGCGTTCCATCGCCCATAAAGGAGAAGACCATTTTGTCTCCCCCGGTGAGCTTTTCCGTGGAAGCCATGCCTGCCGCCATGGGAACCGTTCCGCCCAGGATCCCATTTGCATAGAAATCGCGCCATTGTATGTGTTGGCTTCCACCACGCCCGCCGCAAATCCCTGTGCTGCGGCCCATGAGTTCCGCCGCCAAGGAGTGCATCGCACCGCCATAGGCGAGAAAATGACCGTGACAGCGATGGTTGCTGACGACGATATCGCCTTCGCGCAGCCAAGCGAGCACGCCGACCGCGTTCGCCTCCTGGCCTATGTATGTATGCGTGGTGCCATAGAACAGCCCGCGCGGGAAGAGATCGAGCACAGTCTCTTCAAAACGTCGTATCTGCAGCATTCTATGGTAGAAGGCGACATTATCTGGGCGGCTCATTGGATGCACAGCCCTCCGGCAGCGATGAATATGTATCAGTTTTTCGCCGCAATGATACCACTGCCCACAGATGAAACACGAGCCGCCCTTTGCAAAGGCAGCTCGCGAGTCCGTCTCGAATTATGGAGTGAACAAGCTCTGCTGGAGTACACCAGCAGAGCTAACTATCTCCATATTTATAAGAACAGATATCTTATTGATGTTTTAGGGCGAAGTCTTTGCCCACAATTCGCCAAGCTTCGTGCGTACCCACTGGGGCCTTCGTCACAGCAAAGTAGCGAGTCCTACCATCGTCTGAGACTTTGGTTTCAATCCGCCAATCTGTTGACGAGAACTTCGTTTTTGATTTCACATCGTAGAATTCCAAAGGTTCCTTCATTTTGTTCCTCCTCCGCTTGATTTTTTTACCAATATTCCTGCTTCATCGTACCCGTGTTTTGTTTTTTCCGCAAGGAGTGAAACAGAACAGATCACTACTTGACATAACTGGCGCTATAACTCCTTTTCATCACTGCCCATGAACTCCGCGGAAGTGGTTTGCCCGAGTTGGCTAATCCCCTCTCGCGCGATCACCTTCCAGAGCGTGGTCAGCAGGATTTTGACATCGAACCACAGAGACCAATTATCAACGTACCAGACATCATAGCGGAACTTATCCTCCCAGGTGAGTGCATTCCGCCCGTTGATCTGCGCCCACCCGGTCATTCCCGGGAGAACCTCGTGGCGGCGTGCCTGCTCGGTTGAGTAGCGATCGAGATACTGCATCAACAGCGGCCGCGGACCGACCAGGCTCATTTCCCCACGCAGCACGTTGAACACCTCAGGGAGTTCATCGAGGCTGAGGCTGCGCAGAAATCTGCCCAGGCCCGTCATCCGCTCTGCGTCAGACAGCAAGGTTTCGCCAGGACCACGCGCCTCTGTCATGGTGCGGAATTTATAAACAGTGAAGGACTCACCGCCTTTGCCTGGCCGTATCTGACGGAAAACCACTGGGGATCCCAGAAAGATGCGCACAAGCACACAAACGAGCCCTAACAGGGGACTGATCAGAACCAGGCCGGGAAGAGTCAGGATCAAATCAAATAATCGCTTGCTCAGCGGAACGCCAGGAGGAAGAAGCTTAGCCGTCATCCATCTCTCCTGGCTTGATTCCCGTTTCCACACCACCGGTGGAGCGTTCTTTCCCATCGGCTGCTATCGCTTCCATGATAACCGCCATCTTTGCGGCAAGGTGCTCTCGATTGAAGCCTCGGTCGACGCATCGCCTGCCAGCCTGTCCCATTTGTTCACCAAGGAGAGGCTCCACAGCAAGTCGCTTCACCACCGCGGCTATGGCTTCAGGGTCTCCAGGCTGCGCAAACAGCCCTGCCCCTTCGCCCTCAACCACCTGACGTATAACCCCATCAATGGCCAGGACAACGGGAAGACCAGCGGCCATATAGTCAAAGACCTTATTTGGGTATGTCGTCTTATATGCATCTACTGCAAGAAGGATTGCCAACCCGGCATCCGCCTGCATGAGCGCCGAAGCAATTTGGTCTTTAGGAATCGACGGCAGAAAGTGAAGATTACGCAGCTTCATACTCTCTGCAAGCGCCATCAGATTTATCTTTTCTTTACCATCCCCGAGGAATACAAAATGGATATCGTCTTCACTCTGAAGGATCTCTGCAGCCTTCAGGACCGTTTCCAGGTCATTCGACATCCCATGCGCTCCCGCGTAGATGACTAGAAACCCTTCCACCAACCCTAATTCGCGTCTCAAGGATTGATCCTTCTTGTTCCTTTCAAACATGGCGAGATCTACACCATTCGGAACCACTTCCACCTGCTGAGCGCCCCGTGAACGTACGTGCTCCATAAACCCCGGAGAATTTACGACCACTCGATCTGCACGATGGTACAACCCTCGCTCCAGACACTCCGAGAGGCGGATTAGAAGCGGGTTGGTCAACACCCCAACCGCAACAGCGAAAGAGGGCCAGAGATCGCGGACTTCGAGCAGGAAAGGCTTACGTTTCAGCCCCGCAATCCATCTGGCTGTCACAGCCTGGAAAATCGGAGGGGTCGTGCCCCACACCAGATCGACATCCGCCACACGCAATCCTGTCCAGAATGAGACCATCATGAAACTGATGAAGCTCAGCATACGGTGCAGAAAGGAGCGGTGCCATCCGGAATAACTCCGGCAGCGGAGGATCTCCACGCCGATGTCGTCGACCTCGCGCCTGACCCACCCCCCGCCGCCTACAGCTTGACCCGTGAGGTAGCTTACCTGACCAGCAATGATGGTCACACGGTGACCCCGCCTGGCAAGCTGGCGAGCAAACTCGTGGTGACGGGTACCACCCGGTTCGTTAATTGCGGCAAAAGCCTGATGGATCAATAAGATGTGCATGTTACGTTACCAATCTCATTCCCCGGTATTCAACCCAGGAAAGCGCCGGTCGCCCTACCTCTGGATCCAACCAGCCGATGTCGATGTCATCCAGGTCCATCTCCTCATCCAGTACCCATTTTGTAACACCTCGCATCGGCAGTTGACCATGGGCGCTTCTCAGCCAGAGCAGCGCTGGTTGCTTCATTGCATATGTCGGGGCGTACCAGCCATAGGTGATAGAATCCGACACAAACTTATCCCCGGCAATTAATTCGCCTGCGCGGTACATCGCATACCGATCCCCGATCCCCTCGGTTTGAACACTCACCTTTGACCCTTGTAGATTTCCTCGAAGCGTGCGCTCATCCATTTCAAAGGGCATATCCGGAAGGTTCCAGCCAATCCGGACATCCGCCTCCCCGACCCCCAGAATATCATCAACCACCATCCACAGTCGATCTTCGACGCGCAAGATCGTTCGTTGATGGACGGTGTGTGCGCGACTCCGGTATTGATGCAGCGCCGAAAGGATTTCGAGACGACCATTTTCAGGGCGCCAACGCCCGAGAATCCTGGCCGCACTCCATCTCAGCCAAAGGAATCGGCTCGCGCGCTGCATTGGATCACGCCCATCGATCAGCGCTGTGTTGTGACACCATGCCCCTGTAAATACATTGTTCCACGGATACTCGGCGTTGTAGAGATACGTCCCCGGGTCGCGGGCCAGGTTAATGCCCCCCCACCATAGATCGAAGTGGAGTTGATCACTATGCCCGGGGCGGCTGTGGAATTCTGCTGCGCGCAACACCCCCCGGGATCCCTGGCCGCGCATAATATAGATCCCTGATTGGGGGTACTCATCAGATCGCATACTGCCCTTATCTCCGGCAGTCTCGTACCGCTGAGCCATCCTCCGTCGCTGCTTGCTCTCAACCATCGAACTGGCATCGGCAGCACTTGGTTTCTCGTCTCGAGCGTCCCCCACCCCAAGCCATAGAGCCAGTTCATCCCACGATCCTGGATGAAATATTGGTCCATCCAACACTGTCAGTGCGGCAGCCTGCAGCGTGGGCCTGAAATCTCCGAACGGACAAATACTCAGGGGGAACAGGAGTGCTCCATCATTAGGCCCCCAATTGGGAGCGCTGCCCGTCGTTGGATCCGCGACCGCAGCTAGCCAACGCGTCATTCTGCGCACTGCATCCACGGATGTTTCGGGCAAGGGGTCGCCCTCAATTTCGGCCAGACGTATAGCCCAGAGACCCGCTTGTAGAGCGAGGCGGTGGTAATTCGCCGAGTGCTGGATATACCCGCCATCAAGAGCTACTTGCCCCTTTAGAGCCTGCACAATATTTTGCCGCCCGCTGCGCCTCCACCTTCCAGCACTCCTGAACTCCGGGAAAAGCACGCCCGTCGTATAGAGCGCGAGCGCTTCGATAAGCAGGTGGTTGTTGTTTTGCGCACGGGCATAGAGAAGCGTAGTGGGAATGCGATCCGCGTGTACGGCGATCATCGTCGCCAGATCCACTAAATCACCGCCTCGCTCCCCGAGCGCCGGGTTGAAAGTGAATAACGAAAACACCAGTGCGAGCAAACGGATGGCGATTTCCTGGCCCGAGTGCCAGTTCAAGCCTTTATTTGGGGCATTTGCTTCCCGCCAGGAACGCAGCAAGGAAAAGAAACCTTCGACGAAACACTCATCTCCCGTCAGCGCATAGGCTCGCGCCAATGAATACGCCCACCCAAACCGGGAGATTTCCCAAAGAAGTTTGACGTCTTGAGGAAGTTCGTTCAGGGCGTACTCGGTCCAGTGGCGCTCAAGATCAACGACAGTTTTCTCGCTGCTGGAGGGTGTTAATGCAAAGGTGCCCCAATGAGGCGGATTCCCAAGGGCGATCTCGGGTTGCCCAAACAGCCGGTAGCGTCCATCGAGCACTGCCTCGGCTTCTGTCACCGAAGCCTCAACACCCTCGCCCAGAATTGTTTTTAGAGAAATACCGAGTTGCTCAACCTTCTGAAAGAAAAATTGCGGCGCGCGCCTTTCACGGTACTGGGCATATCCTTCTGGACTTGATGGGATGTGGCTTCGCAGCCACCACTCAAGCGGCCTCTCCTCCCAGGCGAAGGCAGGCGTGCGCATACGCAGCCAGCCGCTTCGCAGCGCGACCTGATACATAGCGTAGCGCGCGAGTGGTCCTGGACCAAGTTCACGCAGCGCGTAGAACGACTTGAAACGCATGAATATTTACTGCTCTGCAATCAGTCCCACATCATGTGGTTCACCGGAACGCAACGAATCGAGTGCAGCAAATGAAGCAAGCGAGACCGCGAAGATCTGCTCGTAGGGGATTGGCGGAGGACCGCCCTGCGTGATTGTCTCTTTGAAGGTCTGCCATTCGGCGCGATGGCCTTTATCCTGACGAAGCTGGGATTTGTGCTTTTTTGTGCGTCCGGATGTCGTCAATTCCAGCCGCCGGAAGTCATCCAGAATCGCTACTCTCCCGCCTCCAAAGACCTCGATTCGCTCTTTCGGGAGCGATCGGTCACCATTGGCCAGGTAGCTCACGCTGCCGACCGAACCTTCCGCGAATTCGAGCGAAATTACGAAGTTATCTTCACGATATCTTCCATCATCAGGAAGACCCAGCGTGAACACCCGCACCGGGAGAGAATTTGTAAGAAATGTCAGGAAGTCGATAAAGTGACATGCCTCACCAATCAGACGCCCCCCACCCGTGGCCGGGTCATGAAGCCAATGATCCAACGGCAGATGGCCGGCGTTTATTTGGTAGCGCATTACGAGCGGTTCGCGAGCTCTATCCAGGAAACTTTTCATCTTGGTAGCTAACGGTGCAAAGCGGCGGTTGTACCCGACGCTGAGTAGATTTTCCTTGGTTTGCAGCACAGCTTTAATCTGCCCCAGCTCCTGGCGTGTGAGCGCAAGCGGTTTTTCGCAGAAAACATGCTTGTCAGCCTCCAGAGCGGCTTCCACTTGTGAGGCATGAAGATGGTGGCGAGTGAGGATGGCAATCGTATTGATCCGCTGGTCATTTATAAGTTCACCTACATCCGTCGTGGCGTAAGCAAACCCAAAACGCTTTCCAGCTTGTGCAGCTTTCATCCCGGTTGCCGTCGCCAGCCCAACCCATTCCAACCCGCCCACGCCTTTCATTGCCGGGAACAGGACGGCGGTGGCAAAGTTTCCCGCGCCAATTGCCCCCAACCGGACGCAATCCTGCGCTTTAATTACTGGCTCCCTGAATTCCAATCTGCGCTGTGTTGATACGATCCCATCCTGCTCTTGCGGGTAGGTCAGCAGGACTCCGAGAGATGGCTCCCCCTTGCTGTCCGAAATTAGATCGTAGGCTTCAATCGCCCGCTCAATAGGGAAACGGTGCGTGAGCAGCAATTTGATTTCAAGCTTGTCTTCTTCAATGAGTTCTAAAAATGCATCCAAGTTGCGACCTTCAGTCCAACGCACATACCCTGGCGGGTAATCCACGCCAGCTTCCTCGTAGAGAGGATCGTAGCGTCCAGGCCCATAGGAGCGCGAAATAACAAAGCGCAGTTCCTTCATGTAATAGGGTCTTCGCGGCAGCTCGGTTCCAACCGCGCCGGTTGCCACCACAATTCCGCGATCTCTAGCCAGAACACCGGCCAGTTGGACGGTGTCATTCGAGGGCGTGTCAGCGCAAATCTGGATCAGGTCAAATCCTGCCCCGCTGGTGAACGCCGGTCCTTCGGTTTCAGCGGCATCCCGGTTGACAGCTTCAATACCCAGTCTCTCAGCTAATGCCACCCGCTCTGGGTCTGTGTCGATGCCAAAAACCGCACAACCCGCCGCTTGGGCGATCTTTGCGGCTAAGAGACCTAACAATCCGAGGCCAATCACAGCTACGCGATCGCCCAACTGAGGCTCTCCCAATCGGAACCCGTGAAGCGCGATGGCTCCTAATGTGGCAAAGGCACCCGCTTCAAAATCCACCCCCGCGGGGAGTTTTGCGATCAGATTCTGCGGGACCACGGCATATTCGGCATGCACCGCATAACCCCCACCTGCGCAAGCCACCCGGTCACCTACTTGAAAACCGGATAATCCATCTCCTACGGCTTCGATCACCCCGGCCGAGGAATATCCAAGCGGGAGCGGCTGATCCAGTTGATTCTGGACTGCATCGAAGGTCGTGAGGATGCCTTCGCGGCGTGCTTTTTCTATCACTTGTCGAACGAGATCCGGACGTGAGCGCGCTTTCCCGAGGAGTGTCTTTCCGGCGAACTCGACAAGCGCTCGCTCTGTCCCCACAGAGACCAGTGAGGCGACAGTGCGAACGAGTGCTGTGCCGGGCATGACCTGCGGCACAGGGACTTCTAATACGCTCGTTTCACCTTTGCGGACATCTTGCACAACTTGTTTCATCATATCCTTTGCGTGATAGGAATAAACTCGAAATTTTTTACCTATCCGTATCAACACTCGACGCGATTATAGCACTGCGGCTTTCCTCAGCGCATGCTTAATAGTACGTAGTAACGCTCAATATGCCAGTCGATTCCCGATTAAACGTTCCCTTTGGTTTTCTGCCGTTCATCATGTTTGTTATCAGAATTCCCCCTCGGCATCCCTGCTCCCAATCTCCTCCCTCCCAAGGATCTTTTCATAAAATCGCTCTGCTTTAATTGCCACCTGATCTCGATCTGCGCGCTCATCTACCAGATCCTGGTTGATCTTGCTGGCTTTTTCGCGAAGCTGATCGTCTATGAGTGCATGGGAAGTCGCCTGTGCCAGAGCCTCCGGGTCGTCGGGGTCTACGAGAAAACCATTTTCACCGTCTGTAATCCACTCCCGCAGCGATTCAAGATCCCCCACAGCAGGGAAGCAGCCGCAGGCGATCGCCTCGAGAAATGTATTCGGTGTTCCGTCGTGCTCGCTTGGCGATACCATCACCGCTGACATCCGATAAACCATCGCTAATTCTTCGCGTGTGAGTTTAGGTAACAGGCGGACGCTTTGCTCAATCTTTAATTGATCGAGCCATCGTTTGGCTTCCTCATTGCCCGCCATTGCGGGACAGAGAAATATCGTCCCCGGATTCCTCTCGACAACGCCCGGGATAGATCGGAAGAAGGTGTCATTACGAACGTAGGCCCGGAAACCGCGTGGGTTTACAACAATGGGGCTGCCCTTAGGTATATCTTCAAGCCACTTTCGCACCTCGGGCCTCAATGAGCCCATTTCAGGGGGTGCGGGTTTGAATAAATCCCGCACAACACCACCACCGCCTGGCAGCACAACTGTTGGACGATCCGGTGGAAAACCCCAATCTGCAGCCAGGCGGATATCCCGCTTGCAATCCGCGTGCAAAGCATGCACCCGACTCAGTGTATGGCGCGTGTGGAATGTCATGCCCGGCGAGGAATCGGCGTGCAGGGTGAAATCATTGCCCCAGACCGAGGCCACCAGCGGTATCTTTGGCTGCACAAATGCCCCCAACATCCCCTCGAAGGGTATCCGCAGAGAATGGATTAGGTCTATTTCAAGCGTATCCAGGATTTTCCGCACCTGCTTGGCTGCGCGCGGGAGTGTGAACGGGCCAAGCCAATGGCGTATATCCGACCGCAGCCTGCTCGCCTGGGTGCCGCCCGGGGCACGTAACTCGCCTCCTTCTCTCTGCCTGCCCATGCCGCTGAATGCGACAGGGATAAAGTGCAGTGACGCGGCCCCAGGCATGGGTTCACAGCGAAAAGTGGAGAGGAGATGCACCTCGTGCCCCCGCTCCGTGAAAAGCGAAAGCCATCCTCGCGTCGTCGGGCTTCGCCCGTCGGCTATGAACGCCAACCTCATCCTCTATCCCTCCATTACCTTGTGCAGCACTGAGACAAAGACATCCGTCATCCGCTCGATGTTAAATTGCTCAACGACCATGAGATGGGATTTCTCTCCCATCTTAACCAACCGGCGCGGATGGCGCAGAGCTTCGTGCAGAGCTGCGGTCAACCCATCCAGATCGTCAGGTTGAACCAACCAACCATTTCCCCCGGAGACCAGGTCTCTCTGCGTTCCGTCGCCTTCAGCGACGATGACCGGCAGCGCTGCCGCCATCGCCTCCTGGACAGCCAATCCCCCGGTCCCGGGGAGGACGAAGATGTCTGCATACGCAAAATACCGCTGTAGATCCGAACCAAATTTGGGTCCAACAAATTGCGCGCTTGGATAAACATTATCTGCAATTTCCTCAAATTCCTCGCGCGCGGGGCCATCCCCCACAATAATCACCTCCGGCCTTGATTGCAGCATGGCGCACGCCTGCAGCAGCAAGTCGACCCGCTTTCTGTGCTGAAGCCGTCCGACAAACAGCAGCCGCCCTGTTCGATTTTTTGCGGGCTCGTGCTTTATTGCTGCGCTCGGCGGAGAGACAACGGCGTTGTGAGCTACGAAGATACGATCGGAACGATATCCGAGCTCGGCATATTCATCTACCCCCTTCGTGCTGTAGGCAATAAGCGCGTCGAACCGGTCAAGAAAGTTTTTCCGTAAAACCCGCCGATATCCGGATAAAATCCCTCTCTCCGCTGGCGCACCTAAACCCCAGCCCACGACCGGTCGGTCGTTGGAATGCATCCAATCTAATGCCCGTCGGCTCGAGAGATAGCGGGGATTAGCCTCCATAATCAGGGCATCAGGATTGAAATTCTGGAGCCATTCGATCAGGTCGCGTTGATAGCAAAGATACAGCGACCCTCGCAATAGGTGGATATTTTCACCTTTTTCCCAGTGCGCGACTGCGAGATCGCTCGCAGTTTGTATTGATTCTTCCGGGCGAGGTTCTCCAGAAAAGACGCTCATCCCCCCCTCGCACGCGCCTGCCAGGCGGTCGAAGAAGGGTTGACGGTACGCTGGAAGTACCCTCTGCTGTAGCGCGAGCTTCCCTTTGAAAACGAAATTACCCATGACTCAGCGGTTCTCTTTGATTTGCTTGTGCGGCTGCTGTATTTTTGAATACATACAATTCAATATGCATAAACTCAGAAGGCGAATGCCTATATCCACCCGAACGCCTCCAGGTACCTATCGACCATCTTGTCCAACCCAAGATTTGCCTCTGCATGGGCTCGGGCGCCAGCTCGATAACGCTCCTGATCCTCAAGCACGCCCACAGCCGCCTGGGCTAGTGATGGAAAATCCGGTGTGTCAAGCTGCCAGGATTCTCCGCCAAAGGGGACAATGACCCCCGCCTCGACACCCACCAGCTCCTTCAGAGCACCGGTGTCGAAGGCCGCAACGGGCAAGCCGCAGCCCAATGCTTCGATCACGGCATTTGGACAGGCCGGGTGAATATCTGCCGCGAAAAGCAGATGCGCAGATCGATCTAACGCCGGGATTTGATCCGGCGGGATCAAACCTGGCCATAGAATGGGAATCTCCGCAGTTCTTTGCGCCCACTCCTTTAACGTTGATGGCACCTGTCCCGCAATCATCAACTCAAGAGATAACGTCGTGGTCTTGGCGATTTGCGCTGCCAAGCTGATGGCGTGTTCTACACCGAGTTCATATCCGCCCTCTAGTCTCCCTTCGACGACGAGCATTCTGTAGCGATCTTCGGGGCGGTCGTGAGGACCCTCCGGCGAATAGCGATTTAGATCTACCCCATTATGAACTACCCAATGGGGCTTCAGCGCCGGCCCATAAACCCTCTCCCACCAACCAAGTACAAACTCGCTTTGATAGATTACGCCAGTTGCGATACGCTTGCGTATGAAGGAAAGCAGCGCATTGGCTGTCTCTGCCCGTAGATAATGACGGTGTCCCGTGCGTCGTTTGCGGTGAATCCAATTCATCCCGTCAAGCCGCTGGATCACCGGCACCCCGCGGCGCCGTGCTTCCCAGAGACCACTCACTTTTCGTGTGCCACCCACAACGAGAACTCCGTCATATGGCTCATCGCCCAAGTCGAAACAAACCGAGATCCCGCGCTCACGGAGGGTCTTTACCATTTTCGCATGGAACGAGACCATCCCTCCCACGCCGGACACCTGCGGAACGATGCACAAACGGGGGGAAGATCGATTTTCGTTTACAGGTACGTTACGTCGGGGATCCATTTATTTATAGAATGCCGGCTTCGATTTTGCGTTCTGTGCCAGCGATTACCTCACTCGCGATGCCCAATTCGATGCGCTGGAGCCCCAGCCCAGATTTCGCCGGCCTCCGCGGATTCGAGACGCACAGCATTCGCGCCAACAATCGTGCCTTTGCCGGTGCGCAATTGACCCTTGCGTCCGAGGACATTAGCTCCCGGCGAAAGGATCACTTCGTCTTCAACCAATATGCCCTTAAAGGGTGATTCCTCAATAGGCAGGTGAATGTCGGCGCGCCCCAGTGTCACTCCAGGATAAATCTTCACTCCATCACCGATCGTCATGCTGGGGTGGATGACGATCCCAAATCCCCCATGATCCAGGGTGAAGTCCACCCCGAATTTAACCGATCGCGGGATTTCGACCCCCATTAGCTTCATGACATAATTCGCGAATGCACCGATTACCGGCACTTCGCGGGCATATACAAGAGCGCTGAAAAAATCTCGTCGCGCCATAATTCATTCCATTCGAATTATCAATTGTTAGCCAGGCCGGTTAAGATGAGACGTTGTCATTCGCAAAATGACGCCCTATCAAAACCACATTAACGCAGCACTAGGACGGAAAATCCAATAGCGCCTGAACGATTCGTTCCGCTGCATGACCATCGCCGAACGGATTGACTGCCTGTGCCATTGCCCGATGGGCTTCAGGATCATCCAGCAGCTTGCTTGTCTCGGAGACGATTTTATTTGAGTCGGATCCGACCAGGCGTGCAGTCCCCGCCTGAACGGCCTCTGGACGTTCCGTCACCCGGCGAAGGACGAGCACCGGGGTGCCTAACGCTGGCGCCTCTTCTTGTAGCCCGCCAGAATCCGTAAGCACCAGGTAGGCGTTTTTCATAAGGTGGGTCATCGGAAGATAATCCAGAGGTTCCGCCAAAGTCAAATTCGTGATACCGCTCAGTGCTCTGTGTGCTGGTTCGCGCACATTCGGATTGGGATGCACCGGGTATACAAGATGCACATCCTCGCGATAGCGTTCGGCAATCTCACGTAACGCTTCGAAGATCCGCTCCATTGGTTCGCCGAAATTCTCGCGGCGATGCGCGGTCACAAGAATTAACCGCCGACCTTCAGGAATGGCCTGAAACACGGGATGATCAAAATCATAAGGCCGCTCTACGATCTCGTAGAGGGCATCGATAACGGGATTTCCGGTGACAACGATGTTCCCGGAGTTCACGTCCTCGCGCAGCAGATTGTCCCTGGCTTGTTCCGTAGGTGCAAAGTGAAGATCGGCAACCACTCCGGTAATCTTGCGATTGACTTCCTCCGGAAACGGCTGCCATTTATCACCCGTGCGCAATCCTGCCTCGACGTGACCAACCCGAACGTGGTGATAATAAGCAAGCAGTCCCGCCGCCATCACAGTCGTTGTATCACCCTGCACGAGGATCCAATCCGGCTGCGTATCGCGCACGATTGTATCCAACCCCTGGATCACCGTAGCCGTGAGATCAGGAAGAGATTGGTCCGGCCGCATTACATCCAGGTCAAAATCTGGAGTAATCGCAAATAGATCAAGTACCTGATCCAGCATCTGGCGGTGTTGCGCCGTCACACAAACCAGGGATTCGACATCTGGGGTGACAGAAAGCAGGTTCACCACCGGTGCCATCTTTATCGCCTCCGGTCGCGTCCCAAAGATCGAGAGGACCTTCAATCGGCCATCAGCCATTGTCTTTCCCAACCCCGAGGGCCTCTACCTGGAATCCCGCATCCCGCCAAGCCTGGCGATCCCAGGCGCCGCACGCATCAACGACGACCTTGGCTCTTATGAATCCGGCAACCCACTTCGGGTTGAGATCGCGAAAAACCCGATGTCCAACGAGCAGGATAATCCCCTCGGATCCATCCAAGGCTTCTTCCAACGAAGGGGCGCCGCGCGCACCTTCAACATGTGCTCCCGGTGCGAATGGTTCGTAGAATAGAACTTCTGCACCTTTCCCAACGAGCGCCCGTACGACCTCAATTGCCGGGCTCTCGCGCAGGTCATCTACGTCGGGTTTATAACTGAGCCCGAGTGTGGTGATCCGCCGACCTTTCAGATCACCGAGGGTTTCTTCAACAAGCGCGATCACATGCTCTGGTTGGGCGTCATTCACTTCGCGAGCCTGACGTATTAGCGGTGTCAATTCTGGAGCACCTTCAACCAGGAACCAGGGGTCGACGCTAATGCAATGCCCGCCAACGCCGGGTCCTGGTTTCAAGATGTTCACACGAGGATGAAGATTGGCAATCTCAATCGCGCGCCAGATATCCACGCCGTAATGCAAACCTAAGTGGGAGAACTCGTTCGCTAAGGCGATATTCGTATCGCGGTAGGTGTTCTCCATCAGCTTCACCATCTCCGCTGTCGTGGCATCCGCGAGCAGGATTTCACCTCTAACAAAGATGGAGTAAAGATCCCTCCCCGCCTCCGCAGAGGCATTGTTGATCCCCCCGATGACGCGCGCATTCTCGATCAATTCTTGTAATATTTTTCCAGGAAGGACCCGCTCTGGTGAATATGCCAGGAAGAAATCCTCGCCCGCTTTAAGACCGGAACGCTCCAGTATCGGCGCCAGCATATCAACAGTTGTCCGTGGAGGCGATGTCGATTCAAGCATCACCAGATTGCCTGCCCGCAGATGCGGCACGATCGCCTCGGTTGCAGTGACAACATGCTGCATATCAGCTTGTTTTTTCGGAGTGATCGGCGTTGGAACGGCGATGATGAAGGCGTCCGCGGGTTCGGGTTTATCCGTTACCCTAAGATTTTCTGAATGAAATGCGGCTTGCACGAGCGTTCGCAGCCCAGGCTCATGGATATGGATCTCGCCGTTGCGTAAGACTTCGACAACGTGCTGATTGACATCTACGCCAATTACCTGCACACCATGAGTGGCAAACGTGCTCGCAGTTGGCAGGCCGATATAGCCCAAACCGAGCACACAGATTTTATTAAATTCCACGTCTATCCTCCCCGACGGACGGGTCCTATTATCCCATGAAACTGGAAAGCCGCCGAAGGCGAATACAACACGCTTTACCTATGCGACCCCTGCAAATGATTTCGCTTCCCCGTCGCCGCTCCCTGCACAAGTCCCCGTTGTCAACGATCTTACACTCGGCTACACTCTACAGCATAATCACGATGACTAGCCAGGTGTCCTGCATCAATACGAAGCATCCTGGCGTGGACAAAATCGGCATAGCTCACACTTCCCCCCTTCAGGGTACAATTAGCCGGGCAAGATAAAGGCTGCGACGCGTGGGGGTAGCCCCCGCGTTTGCGCGTTGAATGAAATCAGAAAATTGGAGCAAATAATGACAGCGAACATTGATCGCCTCAAAGATTTTCTCGGCGTCGTTTCCGATCTTGGATCGGCATACGCTATGCTGAGTTGGGACCAACAAACGTATATGCCGCCTGGCGGTGCAGGTGCTCGAGCGATGCAACTTGCTACGCTCAGCCGCCTCGCCCACGACAAGTTCGTCAGCGAGGAACTCGGTGAAGCCCTGGAGCTTGCGAAGACTGAAGCAGAGGATCTGGACCCTAATTCGGACGAGTTCTGCTTGGTGCGCAAAACCGATCGAGACTATCAGAAAGAGGTCAAGGTCCCATCTGAATGGGTAGGTGAATTTTCGCGCGTGACTGCGCTCGCCCATCAGGATTGGGAGAAGGCCCGCGCCGAGTCGAATTTTTCCCTTTTCGAACCCCGCCTTGAGAAGATTGTCGGCTTGAGGCGAGATTATGCTAACTTCTTCGCTCCCTACAATCACATCTACGATCCACTTCTGGACGACTTCGAGCCAGGTATGAAGGCCGCTGATGTCAAAGCTGTGTTCGCAACACTTCGCCCGCGGTTGATCGCTCTCGTTCAGGCGATAGCGGAGCGAGGCAAGCCCGTCGATGATGCTCCTTTGCATCAGAATTTCGACGTGAACAAACAATGGGATTTCGGTGTCGAGGTAGCCAAAGCCATTGGCTACGACTTCAACCGCGGTCGTCAGGACAAAGCCGTCCACCCCTTTACAACCGGCTTCGGCACCGGCGATATACGCATCACCACGCGCTTCGATCCGGATTATCTCAACACTGCGCTTTTCTCAACCATGCACGAAGCCGGACACGCCATGTACGAACAGGGAGTCGATCCAAAATTGGATCGCACACCCTTGGGAACCGGCACTTCTCTGGGGATACACGAATCACAGTCTCGAATGTGGGAAAACCTCGTAGGGCGCAGCAAGGTATTCTGGAAAGCATACTTCCCGCGCCTGCAGGAATTCTTCCCGGACCAGCTCGGCGAGGTCGATCTGGGTGACTTCTACCGCATGATCAACAAGGTCGAACGCTCCCTGATCCGCGTCGAGGCTGATGAAGCCACTTACGACCTGCACATCATGCTGCGCTTCGAGCTCGAGATTTCCTTGTTGGACGGCAGCCTCGAAGTGAAAGATCTTCCCCAAGCGTGGAATGAGAAATTCGAGGAATTCCTGGGTATCACACCACCAGATGATGCGCGGGGGGTACTGCAGGATATCCACTGGTCAAGTGGGATGATCGGATACTTCCCCACATACGCTCTGGGGAATTTGATAGCAGCCCAGCTTTGGAACAAGATCAATGAAGACATCCCTGAGCTTGAGAAGAAGATCGCAAAGGCAGAATTCGGCGACTTGCTAGCATGGCTGCAGGAGCACATCCACCGTCACGGAGCGAAGTACGAACCCCTGGACCTGCTCAAACGAGCCACGGGGCAAAACCTGGATGCGGAACCATACTTGCAATACCTGGAGCGCAAATTCGGCGAAATCTACGAACTCTAATGAAGTGACAGCGTTGATCTTGCGGGGAGAATTTTTAAGAACGAACGGACGTAACCGATCAAGTTCGTTTTACTGAAAGGGGATCGGCGCGGCCTGGAATTGCTTGATGAGTCGCTGCGCATGCTCGATCTACCCAAGACCTGGCTCCTGACCGTGAAACCATAGTCTTGGTTAAGCTTATCAAGTGACCCGGGTCTTCATACGCACATGAAACAGAGTTATGAACGAAATGACCCCACGCTCCAACTCCCGTTCGCTTGGTCAGAGCGCAATCCTTGCGCATGAAGCCAGGATTCCCGGCACTCTCACCGAGCACACGCGGTCAGGGACGCGTCTTCTATTCATCCTGATCTCGCTCATGCTAACATCTTGCGCATCAAGAATGGATGCTCCCACGTCTATCGTTGTGCCGGACCAACCAGAAACGATACATATTACACCGACGGCGGTCGACCCGATCGAGGGGGAGCCTATCCCGCCCCCGCTCACCGAGGCAACGCCGGCAATCATCATTGAACCATCCTTCCCTGCACCAACCCCGACAAGCATTCCATCCTCCGTTGGCGTGCCGCTGGATGAACTGAGCATTCTCTTGCCAGGTCCAGGCTCAATGGTCAACAGTCCAATCCAGGTTAAGGGTTATGGTGGCCCCAGCCTGAACAACCGGGTGCAAGTGCGATTGATCGGAGAGGACGGGCGCCTACTATCCAAGGGCTACACTTTCCTCTACTCTTACCCGGGTCGACCAGGTCTGTTCTATATACAGATGCCTTTCGAATCCCAGTTGGTGGCCGAGCGAGCCTGGTTAGAGGTTCGCTCATTCGACGACTTTTTTGGTATGCTCCGACACCTGACGACAGTGGAAGTGACGATTCTCTCTACGGGCAGCGACCGTGTATATCCCGCCATCCATGGAGCAGAGAAACTCACCATCTTCCACCCGCGCGAGGAGAAGGTGGTTACCGGAGGCAGTGTGCTTATCCAGGGTGCGGGGTGGGTCGATCAAGACGTACCCTTGCGAATCGAGATCGTCAATCGTGCCGGCGACATGCTGGGATCCGGCCAGGTGGAACTTGACGCGCCAGCAGTGGGCCAACTGGGCACATTCTCGGTGGAAATCACCTATCAAACTTCGTATCAACAATGGGCTCGCATCGGTGTATATGAGCAACACGACGAAGTCCCCGGCCTGGTGCACTACACAAGTGTCGGAGTCTGGCTGGGACCCTGACGTCAGAGCAAGCCGCGGAGCGCTCTTGTTTTCGGCACGAACCTTGGAACTATAACTAAAGAGAAACTGCCCTTTACGATGATATAATCCGCACCCTTTTGAGGAAATTGTGGAGACGACACAGGCCTTTCGCCGAAGTAAATCACGGATGATGCGCTGGCTCACGCGAGGCCTGCTGGCTTTTTTCGCGGCCTCGTTTGTACTCTTTACTGGCTTCGTTCTGTTCCTGTTTGGGACGCGATTATTCCTCTTCAACCGCGCCCTCCCCGGCGTACATATACAAGATATTACTTTGAGCGGAATGTCCCAGGAAGAAATCATCGCTGCGCTGAATCCGGTTCTAACCTACGCGGAGGACGGTGACATCGCCCTCCTTGATGCCGATCGAACCTGGTTGACCAACCCGGCGGAACTCGGCGTTTCAATCGATTTGCATGAGATCGCCAGCAATGCCTTCGCCGTTGGGAGGCAGGGCACATTTATCGAACGCCTTCTTCAGCAGGTAGACGCCTGGTATCAGGGCTACGCCATAACACCCGTAATACTCTTCGACCAAGTAGTGGGCACGCACTTCCTTCAAGCGATCGCCTCAACAGTCGATCAACCAACGATTGAGGCGGCACTCCAGATCGAGGGGACACAAGTTCTGGTAAGCCCCGGACAAATTGGACGCTCGGTCGACATCATCGGGACACTAGATGCCCTCAAGGAACCTTTCGGCTCCATGCACGACGCAGTTATCCCTATTGTGATTGAAGAGACCCATCCAGTTGTCCTCGATGCCTCCAGCGCAGCGGAAAGCGCCCGCAAGATTCTGAGCGAGCCCCTACGAATAACCGCCGAGGGCGCCGAAGATCTGGTACTCGAACCATCGGAACTTGCACCCATGATCCGTTTTGAGGTTCAGGGAGATGCCACCGATTCAGCCTACGCCGTGAAGCTTGATCCCGAATTACTGGCGACCCTGCTCGCGCCTCGTATAGCTGAATTGGAGCGTAAGCCCGAGAACGCCCGCTTCATTTTCAACGACGAAACCCGCGAATTAGATTTGCTACAACCGGCAGTGATCGGAAGAACCCTGGATGTGATCGCCTCGATAGAAACGATCAACGCTGGATTGAGGGAAGCTTCGCATGCGGTTGAGTTGACATTTGAGTACGAAGAACCTTTGGTCGGAAGCGAGGCGACGGCGCAGGAATTGGGCATCAGCGAGGCCGTGAGTGTCGTTTCGACCTACTTCCCGGGCTCTAGCTCCGAACGCATTCAGAATATCGAGACCGCATCATCGATTTTTCATGGGCTGCTCATCCCTCCGGGTGAAACCCTCTCGATGGCGGGTGCCCTGGGTGATATCAGCCTCGATAACGGCTACGCCGAGGCGCTGATCATTCTTGGCGATCGCACGATCAAAGGCGTCGGCGGCGGCGTGTGCCAGGTGAGCACTACGCTCTTCCGTGCCGTCTTCTTCGGCGGCTTTGAAATCGTCGAGCGCCATCCCCACGCCTATCGGGTTGGATATTACGAGGGAGGGCCAGGGTCACCGGGACCAGGCCTGGACGCGACTGTGTTCGTTCCCCTGGTTGACTTCAAATTCCGCAACGACACGCCTAATTGGCTTCTCATGGAGACCTATATCTACGGCAACCAACTGCTGTGGAAATTCTATTCAACCTCCGATGGCCGCACTGTACAATGGAGCAGTCACGAGTCGAACCAAGTGGATGCCCCCAAACCTTTGTACAAGGAGAATCCTGACCTGGACAAGGATGAGATCAAAAAGATCGACTATGAAGCCGATGGGCTAGATGTCGTCGTATACCGAACGGTCACCCGGGATGGGGAGACGATACACAAGGACACGATCAAGACTCACTACCTCCCCTGGCGGGCAATTTACGAATTCGGTCCTGGAAGCGATCTCCCGAATAATATTGAAGTAGAAGAAAAGGATTAACGCCCAGCCGCTCATACGACCCCGTTTGACAACCTCTCCGACCTCGGCTATTTTCATACCCATCAACACATACCTAGAGCATCTGCAGGAGTAGACAATGATCAGTAAAGACCTGCTCGAAATCCTACGCTGTCCAGCTTGTGTGCGCGAGAAAGAGGGTCTCCTTGAGTTTTATCAGGAGACCTGGTTGATCTGCCAAGAGCCGGATTGCGGTCGAAAATACCCCATCAAGGATGATATTCCTGTGATGTTGATCGAGGAAGGGGACAAGTGGGTTGAAGTGAAGAAGGATGATCTTCCCGTGCCCCCACCAGGAGATTGATGGACTGGAAAAATCACGACCCACAGACGCTGCTGCGCGAACTCCAATCGGGTGACGATGATCGATCGGAGATCGCTGTTCACCGGGGCGCCGAATTAGGCGAGCGCATGCTGCCGCTGCTCCTCGAACAGCTGCAATCTCTGGAGCCGGATCAGCGCTGGTGGGCGACTGCGGCGCTCACGCACATCGATCGCGAGGAGGCGCGGAAGGCACTGCTTGTGTCTCTTGTCGATGAGGATACTGCGGTTCGTCAGTGTGCTGCCTTCGGCCTGCGCCGCCATCCATATGTTGACGCGCTTCCGATTTTGCTCGATTTACTCGGGGACCAAGACCGACTGCTCGCTCGACTGGCCGCTGATGCCCTCGCTGCTCTTGGTGAGTGCGCTGTCTCCCCGCTCACGAAAGCCTTGCGCTCTAAAGATGCTGCGGTGCGCATCGAAGCCGCACGCGCCCTCGCCTCCATTGACGACCCCTCGGTAATCGCTCCCTTGTTTGCCGCCCTGGATGACGATTCATCACTCGTTACACACTGGGCTGAGGAAGGTTTGCAGCGCAGAGGTGTCGGGATGGTTTTCTTCAAGCCCTCTTGAAGTTACTTAACAAAAATCCAGGCGATCCAGACGCCGATCATCACCAGCCCGAGTAAGAATTTAACGACAAACGAGGCGCCATATCCAACCCCCATACCGAACATCGCCCGCAGGGCTTCTTCGGTATTTTTATGTCGCATAAACTCCAGTAAAAATGTCCCCAATAGAAGACCGGCAATCAAGCCGATCGGACCGAACACAAGGAGGCCGATCGCCCCTGCGGCCAACCCGCCAAAGGTGCTAATCCATGAGGCCCCTCCGCGCCGAGCTCCCGCCCCACTAACGACCATTTCCGCGGCCTGCCCGGCCAAGCCCAGCACAACGATGATGGTGAAGAGCCACCAGCCGTTCTCGCCCCAACCGACCAGTAAACCATAACCGAGCGCGCTGATCAGAATCAGCCCCAGGTCAGGGATTACAGGGATTATCGTACTCGCCAGTCCGATTAACATCGCCAGCCCCAAAAGAATCGTGATCACGACATCTGTCATTTCGCCTCCGGCATAATTTTCTCCACACCGCCCATCCAGGGGCGCAGCACTTCTGGAATCACCACGCTGCCATCCGGCTGTTGGTAATTTTCAAGAATGGCGATAACCGTGCGCGGCAAGGCAAGACCCGACCCGTTAAGTGTGTGCACATGGACCGGTTTTCCATCCGGCTCTGGTCGATAGCGGATGTTCGTCCGTCTGGCCTGGAAGGTTTCACAATTGCTGCATGAGCTGACTTCGAGCCATTCCCCGCAGCCCGGAGCCCACATCTCCACATCATATTTTTTAGCTGCCGTAAAACCCAGATCGCCGGTCACCATCTGGATCACCCGGTGAGGGATCTCCAGCGCCCGGCAGATATCCTCTGCGTTCTTGACCAACTCCTCAAGCTCATCGTAAGAGGTCTCCGGTGTGGCAAAATGATACATTTCGACTTTGTTAAACTGATGGACGCGTTTAATCCCGCGCACATCACGACCGGCGGAGAACTTCTCCCGGCGGAAGCATGGTGAGTGCGCCACATATTTCCTCGGCAGCTGCCCGGCTTCGAAGATCTCATCTCGATGCAGATTGGTCAGGGGGATCTCGGCAGTCCCGACCAACCACAGGTCATCTTCCGCGTCGTAATAGATATTTTCTTTGAATTTCGGGAGTTGGCCTGCGCCCCACATACAGTCCTCGCGCACGATGGCCGGCGCAAATGCCTCGATATAGCCATGCTTCTCAGTGTGGAAATCCAACATCCAGTTGATCAGAGCGCGCTCGAGGCGCGCTCCCAGACCAAAGAGGACGTAAAAACGGCTGCCGGAGAGCTTAACGCCGCGCTCGAAATCGATGATACCCAGGCTTGGCCCCAAATCCCAATGCGGCAGCGGTTCAAACCCGAGCTGTTTCGCTGTTTTCGGCTCCCCTTCCTGCCTGATGATGCTGTTTTCACTTTCGTCTTTTCCGACGGGGACACTCTCGTGCGGTAAATTCGGCACAAGGTACATCGCCCGTTCGAGATCCGCTTCTACTGCCCGCAGTTCAGACTCGAGCGTTTTTATACGCTCATTCACCGCGCCCATCTTTTCAATGAGCTCTTCGCGCTGAGCGGCGTCTTTCATCCCCCCGATCTCCTTGGATTTGACGTTGCGCTCGTGCCGCAGATCTTCGAGCTCTTGTAGATTCTGGCGACGCGTCTCATCCAAGGTGATGATCTCATCTATCGGTGCTTCCGCCTGCAAGCTGCGGATCGCCTCCTTCACAATCTCGGTATTTTCGCGGATCATGCGAATATCAATCACGATTTGCCTCCGTTGAAATCAAGCTTTTTCATCTCATGAGCCCGCCCGGTGGGCCTGTGGAAAATTTATCGTTCAACGCTCAATTTTATACCCGAAGCAAGTGTCTGGCGTCATCAACACTTGATCCTTTGGAATATACCATCGAGTGTGAACTTAAGGTGCTGACGATTGGCCCCCAAAGCGCACCGGGATCCTGAAGAATGAGGGGGATGTAATCGGCGGTTGAGCCATGTCCTATGGACAATCCAGGATCATCTGTGTTGAATCGATCCCTTTTAGCCCTCTTGCTTGAACTCGTTGAGAATTCAAGCTAAGCTCTATGGTGATGGGACTCCTGCTTGGGAATTACCGGCACGAATCCTGTTTGGCGATAAACGGCGCAATAATTCCAGATATTTCCGGCATTGGGAGGATATCCGGGGGAAGATATCTTGATACTCATGTGTTGAACTAAGCGCTTCGCGCAGATTTCCCTTCCCCGACTGAAAACTTCCAACAGAAATCACCAACGTCAAATCAAAGGCTATATTTCCTGCAATCGATAATTAGCAGGAGGTATAGCCATGACTCAATTAAGACAGCGTATGATCGAGGACCTGCAGCTGCGGGGATTCGCCCCGAAAA
>JBARSI010000193.1:0-18403 GCA_049644665.1 Anaerolineales bacterium | reverse complement strand
CGATTGCGGCTTGGCCTGCAAGCGTCTCTAGTACCTCCAGGTCGTCTTCGGTATAATCAGCGTTGTCTAATTTGTTTACCGCCTCCAACACGCCGATCGTTTCGGTTTTCACCGAGAGCGGTACACCAAGAATGGATTGGGTCTCAAACTTGAGTATCTCATCTACTTGGCGGTAAACTCGAGGATCGTCGCGAGTGTCTTGGATAACCATTGGCTTCGAATTGGTGAATATCCAACCGGCAACGCTGGAATCGAGCGGTACACTTATTTCGCGCAGATCTTCTCGGTGCATGCCAGGAGAGGCTTCGAAACGCAATACCCCAGCTCCTGAATCGTAAAGGAGAATGGATGCAGCCTCACTCTGTGTGAGTTCGCAGGCAACATCGATTATCATATCTAATAATTGAATAAGATCGAGGGTCGCCGATATAGTCCGGTTGACTTCAAGCAAACGTTCTAGACGTTGTGATTTACTCATCTGCCCCACGTGCTCAGACATAGATTATCCTTGAGCAAGTAACGATTGTAGCATAGCAGGGTGAGGGGGAGAAACACAACAAGTCTTTTCTCCCATCTGGAGACTGGTGCAGCGATAATGAACTTCAATGGAGGCGTAAGAAATGCCATCGAGCAAGAAAGTTAAAGTAGCAATCATCGGGGTTGGTAACTGCGCTTCAGCCCTAGTACAAGGCGTCGAGTACTACAAAGACGCTAAAAACAACGATAACATACCGGGATTGATGCACGTCGATGTCGGTGGATACCACATTCGGGACATCGAGTTCACGGCGGCGTTTGACGTTGTCGCCGGTAAAGTCGGAGTAGACTTAAGCGAGGCGATCTTCGCCCACCCGAATAACACCATCAAGTTCTCAGATGTGCCGAAAACGGGCATAACTGTTCAACGGGGAATGACGCACGATGGCATTGGGAAATATCTCTCCCAGGTTGTGGAGAAAGCCCCCGGCCCAACGGATGATATCGTCAAAAAATTGAAAGACACGAAAACAAATGTCGTCGTGAGCTTCCTGCCTGTAGGCGCGGAGATGGCGACGAAATGGTATGTCGAGCAAATCCTTGAAGCCGGATGTGCTTTCATAAATTGCATCCCGGTGTTTATCGCCAGTTCGGATTATTGGGCGTGTCGTTTCCAAGAACGCGGCCTTCCAATTATCGGCGATGACATCAAAAGTCAGGTCGGGGCAACGATCACTCATCGTGTCCTGACTTCACTATTCGTCGATCGCGGTGTAGTTCTGGATCATTCCTATCAGTTGAATTTTGGTGGGAATATGGATTTCTACAATATGCTCGAGCGCGATCGGCTCGAATCGAAGAAGATCTCGAAGACCGGCGCGGTTACGAGTCAGCTGCCCTATGAACTCCCTGCGGAGGACATCCACGTAGGACCGAGTGATTACGTCCCCTGGCTCACGGATCGGAAGTGGTGCTATATTCGAATGGAGGGCACTTCTTTCGGAGATGTCCCGCTGAACCTGGAACTCAAGCTGGAGGTTTGGGATTCGCCAAATTCGGCCGGTGTTGTGATTGACGCCGTCCGCTGCGCCAAGATCGCGCTCGATCGAGGTCTCTCTGGACCGATCCTTGAGCCGTCTTCGTACTTCATGAAGACGCCCCCGGTGCAATATAGAGATGATGAAGCGCACAGGAAGACGGAAGCGTTCATCCGTGGTCCTATAGAAAGTAAAGAAAAGAAATAGCGAACAATAAAATTATACGAATCCATCCTGATTTTTTCACCCCAAGATTGATACCTAAAAGGGGCTTTCTAATAATGGTTTAGACAGCCCCTTTTGCGTATTGAACGAAGGTAACTCGGTGGAGCGGACACCGATCGGAGTTCTTTTCATTCAGGCTAGTCCAGCTGTGTACATACCTATTAGGGACAAACCTGTAAAAGGGGTGCAAATCCCCCGTGAAGGGGACCATTGAGATAAAGAAAAAAGTGTATAGTAGAAATGCAGACGCCCATTGTCTCAAACAGGAAACCCGCGGATCAGCTTGGATCGAGAGAGTGTTGCTGGCCAGGAGTGGGAATGAGGAGATGCGTGCATTGCTGCCAGGAGTGTTGAAAATATGATCCGTTTAGGGACTTCGGGGTTTTCGTATGACGATTGGATTGGTTGCGTATACCCGGAAGAACTGCCAAAGCGATCCTGGCTGGAATTCTACGCACAGCAGTTTGATACAGTTGAACTGAACGTAAGTTATTACCGGATCCCAGCGTTGAAAACCGTTAATGGCTGGGTGGAGCGGACACCGGAGAGATTCGTATTCTCTGTGAAAGCTCATCGCAGCATCACCCACGAGCGTGAAGAGCCAGCTTACGAGGCATTTATCGAAACATTCCGGCCGATGATGGATGCCGGAAAACTAGCCTGTGTTCTGGCTCAATTTCCTTTTTCTTTTCACCCTTCACCGGAGAATCGGACTTACCTTGAGCAATTGCGTGAGGGCTTCCAGGATCTGCCCGTTGTAGTTGAATTCCGCGATCACGCTTGGGTATCTGCTGAGACTTTCGAACGTTTGCAGGCGCAGAATTTGGGATTCTGCTGTGTTGATGAACCCCGGTTGAAGGGACTAATGCCGCCGGTGGTGCGGGCGACGAGTGATGTCGCCTATGTCCGCTTCCATGGCCGCAACGCTGGTAAATGGTGGAAGCATGACCATGCTTGGGAGCGCTACGATTACACCTATCCTGAGCAGGAGCTGGAGGAATGGATCCCTCGAATTAGGGAGCTCGATTTCGCCGCTCCACTCACGCTCGTCTATGCTAATAATCACTACCGCGGGCAGAGTGTTGACACCTTGCGAAAACTAGATAAGCTCCTTGTAAATCAATAAGAATATTCGCATCGCGGGTGTCGGCCAGAGCCTTGTTCGTTAGTTGTAGAAGTCTAAAATGGTATAATGATTCAATGCATTCACCGGCATATTAATCCACATCATTGAGCGATTGAGGGAAGAGAAAGCGATGTCTGGACACTCAAAATGGTCAACGATTAAGCGCAAGAAAGCTGTGAATGACGCCAGGCGAGGGGCAATATTTACACGCCTTGCACGGGAGATAACCATGGCAGCTCGCGAAGGTGGTGGAGATCCGGAAACCAACTTCACGCTTCGGCTTGCCATTGATCGCGCCAAAGACGGGAACATGCCCAAGGAAAATATCGAACGGGCAGTTAAGCGCGGTACCGGGGAAGACAAGGACGGCGTAAGTTTCGAACAAATCATGTACGAAGGATATGCAGCTCATGGTGTCGCGTTGATGATTCAAGTCGTGACCGATAATCGCAACCGGACGGTTGCGGATCTTCGGCATGAACTCACAAAATCCGGTGGGAACCTGGCCGACGCTGGATCTGTCTCCTGGCAATTCCAGCGTGCTGCTTATTTCTACATCCCGATTGAGAAAGCCGATCAGGAAAAGGTCTTCGAGTTGGCGGTCGAAGCGGGCGCGGACGACGTCGTCATCGGCGAGGAGGAGATTGAGATCTTCGCTCCCGTGGATGTGTTCAAGGAAATTAATGACCGGCTTCGTGAAGCCGGAATTAAACCATCCGAAGCTTCTCTGAGAATGATGCCCAAAACGCTTCTGGAGATCGGCGGAGAGCACGCTGTAAAAGTAATGCGGCTTATCGAGGAGATAGAAGATCTCGATGACGTGCAGAATGTCTATTCAAACCTGGACGTAACTGAAGAAGCAGTCTCGATGCTTGAGACTGCTTAACCCTGAAGACGATAGATAATAAATGCTTGTCATCGGGATTGATCCGGGGACTGCGAGAACAGGCTACGGCCTTATCCAGCAATCCGACTCCGGATCCTTGGAGCTGGTGGATTTTGGTGTAATCGAAACCTCCCCAAAGCTACCGATGGGCGAGCGATTGCTGATACTCCATCAGTCTTTACAAGACTTGCTTGCTCAGCATAAGCCTGTGGAAGCCGCCGTCGAACGCCTATTTTTCCAGAAGAACGTAAAAACAGCCATCACTGTCGGGCAGGCGCGCGGTGTCGCCATTCTTGCTCTGGCTGAATTAGGCCTAAAGATCAAAGAGTATTCCCCACAAGAGATCAAACAAGCGGTGACAGGCTACGGGGCCGCGGAGAAAGGTCAGGTCCAGCGGATGGTCCAGAATTTATTGGAGATGGATGATCTTCCACGACCGGATGATGCCGCAGACGCTCTAGCGGTCGCTATTTGCCATTGCTATGGTTCAACGCTAGAGCGGCGAATAGAAGGTGCAGAATGATCAGGTCGATTAGGGGAATTGTATTACATATTGTGGAGGGCGCACTTACGCTGGAAGTGGGGGGCATCGGCCTGCGCATAGCCATAACGGGGAACGTTCATGCTGCGGGTCCCGAGGTTGGCAAGCCTTTTTTCTTGCATACTCATCTCATTGTTCGGGAAGACGAACTGAGTCTGTATGGTTTTCACTCAACAGAGGAGCGAGGGCTCTTTGAAGTCCTGCTTGGTGTATCTGGAGTCGGCCCAAAGCTGGCATTGTCTGTGTTGTCGAATATATCTCCGGATGTCCTTCGTACCGCGGTGTCGAATAACCAGCCCGAGATCTTGACAAGGGTGCCCGGTATTGGCAAAAAGACGGGCGAAAAGATCATCTTCCATCTTAAGGATATCCTGGCCGCGCCGACCGTTGCGATACACGTCCCCAGCGATGTTGATACTGAAGTGCTTGCAGTGCTGACTGGTCTGGGGTACAGCCTTGTTGAATCCCAAACGGCAGTCCAATCCATCCCTGAGGCAGCAAAGGATGACCTCGAGGAACGCGTTCGCTTGGCGCTTCAGTACTTTTCATCGCCTTAACCCGAAATTTCATTTACTCGAATATCTTGAGGATCGATGCCAGCATTGTGTCTATGCTGTCTGTCATAATATGCAATGGGACTTCCCTGTCTGTAGAGGCGACAGCAGTATTGAGCAGGTACTTGGTAATTATCCAGGCCCATTTACGTCTCTCGGAAAATGCTAAAAATTAGCCGAATCCATGTCTCAAATTGTTGATTGCTGGACAAAATAAAGGCCTTCGGGTATTATTCCCCGCGTTGCCTGCTTTCCTTGGCAGATCGAAAAAATCCGGTCAAATAATATGCACCGGTGATTAGAATCCGAGTGTTTGTCTCAATGCAGATCAACCAGGGAAGGTGGGCGCGGATGGTTAGGAAGAGAAAATCCACGAATTCAGACCCCTCAAGGGAGGTCCTATGGCGGATCTCGTAAAAAATATTTCCAGCGAGTTGCAGCGCAAAATCGATGCCTTCTCTCCCGAAGTTGAGTTGAAGGATGTCGGAGCAGTTTTGGAAGCGGGCGATGGGATCGCCCGCGTTTCTGGGTTATCCGATGTACGTGCTCAAGAACTCATCCAATTTGAGAATGGCGTTATGGGTATCGCCTTCAATCTGGAGCGTGATGCCGTTGGTGTCCTCATCATGGGAGAGTACTCCGAGATTGATGAGGGGATGCTTGTTTACACTACCGGGCGCATCGCTTCAGTGCCAGTGGGAGCGGGCTTGGTTGGCCGGGTTGTAAACGCGTTGGGTGACCCAATCGACGGTAAAGGGCCCATACAGTATGACGGCTACCGCCCGGTGGAACGAATCGCGCCTGGCGTTATCGAGCGCAAAGACGTAGATACACCCGTCCAAACAGGGATTAAGGCGATTGATTCAATGATCCCTGTTGGACGTGGGCAGCGGGAGTTGATTATCGGCGACCGTCAGACCGGGAAGACAGCACTCGCAATCGACACTATTATCAATCAGAGGGGTAAGGATCTCATTTGTATTTACGTCGCCATTGGACAGAAACGCGCCTCCGTGGCGCGGACGGTGGCATTATTGGAGAGCTTTGGAGCGATGGACCATACCGTGGTTGTCGTAGCAGCGGCTGATGATCCTGCGGCTCTGCAGTACCTCGCCCCATACGCAGGCTGTTCGATCGGTGAAGAATTTGCCCTGCGAGGGCTTGATGCTCTGGTTGTTTATGACGATCTAAGTAAACATGCCTGGGCATATCGCCAGGTATCTCTACTGCTCAGGCGACCACCCGGTCGTGAAGCCTATCCCGGTGATGTCTTCTACCTGCACAGCCGCCTGCTTGAGCGAGCTGTCCGCCTCGCCGATCATTTCGTTATCGTCCCCAAGGAGTTTGAAGGTCCAGCTTCTGAAGAAGATGCGATCGAGGGCAAAGTTTTCCGAGGACCACTCGCGGAACATGAAGTAAATGAAGCGCTTGCGGCGATGGATGATTCCGCCAAGTATCGCGCAGCCATCGTTGAGGGAAGCGGGGGTTCTCTGACAGCGCTGCCGATCATCGAGACACTGCTGGGAGATGTCTCAGCTTATATCCCAACCAATGTAATTTCCATCACCGATGGGCAGATCTATTTAGAGAGTGATCTCTTCAATGCCGGCATTCGACCAGCGATCAATGCGGGGCTTTCCGTTTCACGCGTGGGCGGCGATGCCCAGACGAAAGCGATGAAACAGGTTGCCGGGCGTTTGCGCCTCGATATGGCGGCCTATCGTGAAGTGGCGGCCTTCGCACAGTTTGGTTCCGACCTCGATAGTGCGACTCAAGCTCAACTCAGCCGTGGGCAGCGTTTGCAGGAGATTCTCAAGCAGCCGCAGTATAAGCCGCTGGAGCTGGAAGAACAGATTATCATCTTATTTGCCGCCACGAATGGCTACGCTGATGATGTGAATGTCGATCAGATTGGTGAATGGGAGAAGGCACTATTGCGTAATATCGAGACTTCCCATCCTGAAATCCTTAAAGATATCGCAAAGGCGAAAGCCATCACCGACGAGACTGAGAAAAAACTGCACCAGGCGTTAGAAACCTTCAACCGCAGCTGGTTAGATTAGACTGAATTCGCGGGAGTTCTGAGATGGCTTCAGCCCGAGAGATGCGGCTCCGTATTCGGAGCGTTGAAAATATCGCCCAGGTTACACAGGCGCTGCAGGCTGTAAGCGCAAGCCGTGTAAGGAAGGCTGAGGCGAGAGTTCAAGAAACACGCCCATATGCCGAAAAAGCGTGGCAGGTGCTGCGCCATCTTTCGCATCAACCAGTCAGCGATCAGGTTCACCCATTCCTGGCTATCCCACCCGAAGTAAAGAAGATCTTGGTCGTTCTCATCAGTGGCGACCGAGGTCTAGCCGGTGCATACAATACGAATGTAATGCGTTATACGCTTGAGACTTTCCGGGACGCAGAAGTTCCCGTGAGCTATATTGCAGTCGGTCGAAAGGGCCGGGACTTACTGATCCGCCGGCGGCTTGATATCACAGCGGAATTCAGTGATTTGCCCGCTGAGCCCACATTCGCCGATGTTTCAGCTATCGGTCGTTTGGCGATGGATGAGTTTGTGAATGGCCGAGCGGAGCAGGTTTACCTCATATACACGGACTTCGTAAACCTAATGCGTCAAATCCCTTGCCGGAAGCTGCTGCTTCCGGTCACTTTCGAAGAGATTCCGATCGGTAGAAACGAGCAAATTGTTCGAGCCGATCAGACAGTAAAAGAGGGTCCAGAAGCGACATACATCTATGAACCTAACCGGGAAGCGTTGATTAATGTGATTGTGCCCAGGCTTACGGAGCTTCAGGTCTATCAGGCGATCACGGAGTCGCTTGCCAGCGAGCATGCAGCGCGGATGGTCGCCATGCAGAATGCGACAGATAATGCAGTTGAACTATCTGCTGCGCTGAGAATGGAATATAACAAAGCCAGGCAGAAGGCGATCACAAGTGACATGCTCGATATCGCCGCCGGGGCAGAAGCGCTCACGAGTGGTTAGCTGACGAGAAACACGGAAAGACGGAGGATAGGATGGCAGGTGCAATAGGCCGAGTTGTTGAAATCCAGGGGGCCGTGGTTGATTGTGAGTTCCCGGCAGGTGAAATGCCCGATATTTATGAGGCGATCGAGGTCCCTCGTGAAGGATCTGATACGTTAATCCTTGAGGTTCAGCGGCACTTGGGTGATCACGCTGTGCGCACTGTGGCCATGGATTCGACCGATGGTTTGCAGCGCGGCCGTACGGCAGTCGCTACAGGTGCACCGATAACGGTGCCGGTCGGAGAAGCGACACTCGGCCGGATGTTTAATGTCCTCGGTATACCAATCGACGGTCGTGGCGAGGTCGATGCGGAAGACGCATATCCTATTCACCGGCTTGCACCCTCCTTTACAGAGCAATCTACACGGGTGGATGTCTTTGAAACCGGATTGAAAGTGATTGACTTAATCGCTCCATTCACCCGGGGCGGGAAAACGGGCATCTTCGGCGGTGCTGGAGTAGGAAAAACGATCATTATCCAGGAGCTGATCCGTTCTATCGCAACAGTCCATCAAGGCAACTCGGTGTTCGCTGGCGTTGGAGAACGGACGCGGGAAGGTACGCAAATGTACCGTGAAATGATCGAATCCGGTGTTCTCACGGATACGGTCATGGTCTATGGTCAGATGAACGAACCTCCCGGGGTGAGACTCCGCGTGGGATTGACAGCATTAACGATGGCCGAGTATTTCCGAGACCAGGGGCGAGATGTTCTTCTGTTCATCGACAACATTTTCCGCTTCAGCATGTCGGGCTCTGAGGTGTCCGCGCTCTTAGGACGGATGCCCTCGGCTGTAGGTTATCAGCCTACCCTGGCGACAGAGATGGGCGAACTCCAGGAGCGGATCACATCCACACATACCGGCTCGATTACATCGATGCAGGCCGTCTATGTCCCGGCGGATGACTACTCAGATCCCGCTCCAGTAGCGACGTTTACCCACCTTGATGCTACGATCGCTCTCGAACGCTCCATTGTCGAGAAAGGTATCTATCCGGCGGTTGACCCGCTGGCATCCACTTCGCGGATTCTCGATCCGCAGATTGTCGGCGAAGAGCATTACGCGGTCGCCCGCGAAGTTCAGCAAGTCCTCCAACGCTACAAGGATTTGCAGGACATCATCGCCATCCTGGGTATCGAAGAGCTGAATGAAGAAGATAAGATTGTAGTCTCCCGTGCCCGCAAGATAGAACGCTTTTTCTCCCAACCGATGTATGTTGCCGAGCAATTCACGGGGCAGGATGGCCGCTATGTTCCGTTGCGAGAGACTATCCACGGCTTCCGTGAAATCCTCGATGGGAAATACGATGGCTTACCGGAGCAAGCATTTCTTATGGTTGGAAACATCGAAGATGCAGTGAAAAAAGCTGAACAACTCGGTTCCAGCTAACAGAAAGAGACGCGTCTCAATATGCCTATTCGATGCGAGATTGTCACTCAAGATCGCTCCCTCTACGAAGGTGAAGCGGATATCGTGATTGCTCCCGGTTCGGAGGGTGAACTGGGTATTCTCCCAAACCATGCTCCACTTCTGACGACGCTTGAGTTCGGAATTCTAATAGTTAAGCATCAAGGTCAGGAAGAAGCCTTCACAATCGCAGGTGGAATCCTCGAGGTCCGACCGGATGTGATCACAGTTCTCGCCGATGTTGGTGAGCGTGTTGATGAGATCGATCTATCCCGCGCGGAAGCAGCAAGAGAGCGGGCACAGCAGTATTTGAAAGAAGGACCTCCACCCGATACGGATGAGTACCTGCGCATGCAGGCTGCCCTGCTGCGCTCAAGCATACGCATCGATGCAGTGAAACGATTTAAGAAGCGATCCCAGCCTCCCCGGGCGGGGACGCTCGATGAAGGAAGCTGATCCATGCCTATCTTTGGTAAGGATTTAGGGATCGATCTCGGCACGGTCAATACTTTAATTTGTGACAACGATGAGATCATTCTCCATGAACCGACGGTTGTGGCGATCGACATTGATGAATTAAAGATCGTCGATGTCGGTCATTCAGCACGCGAGATGGAAGGTCGCGTGCCGGAAACCATCGAGGTTTCACGTCCCCTGCGAGACGGAGTTATCGCGGATTTTGAAGTGACACACCGCATGTTGGGGTACTTCATTGAGCGGGTTTCTGGCCCTGCGCGGCTCTTCAAACCGCGGGTAATGATCACGGTTCCTTTAGGAGTCACGAGTGTTGAGAGGCGAGCGGTTCATGAGGCCACTCTCCAGGCTGGAAGCCGCGATGTTCACCTCATTCAAGAGCCGCTTGCAGCCGCGATCGGTGTAGGATTGCCGATAGCGACGCCGTCAGGAAACATGGTCGTCGATCTTGGCGGAGGGGTGACACAAGCGGCAATGATCGCCATGAGCGGCATTGTAGCCCAGGGAGCAACCCGGCTCGGGGGGATTAAACTTGATGAAGCGATCAGTACATACATCCGCAAGAAATATGGCTTGGTAATCGGCCCGCGAACTGCAGAAGAGGCGAAGATTCGGATCGGAGCTGCCCTTCCTCAGGATGAAGATCGCACAATCGAGATCCAGGGTCAGGATCAGGTCACCGGCCTCCCTCGTCCTATTACCATTTCAACAAATGAAATCGTTGAGGCATTACAGGAAACTCTCCATTTAATGGTGATGTCGATTCGAGATGTTCTTGAAAAAACTCCACCGGAGCTTGCTTCCGATATCATCGATCGGGGAATGGTTATTTGTGGTGGGGGTTCACTACTGCGAGGGATTGATAAGTGGCTCACACGAGAAACCGGTGTCCCTGCTTATCGGGCGGAAGAACCTGTGGCATGTATAGCCCGAGGAGCGTACAGAGGATTAGGCATGCTGGATCGGCTCAGGCGGACTCTCCCACAAGTATGAGAATGTAAGGATGTCAAACTGAAAAATCAAGGCGCCGAATACAGGCGCTTTTTATATTGGAAGTCGGAGTGATAAACCATCCTCGAAGTAAATGGAGGAGTTATCGGAGAGTCTGGGAGGAGTCTACACGCTACTCTGGCAGCCATAGCACAATCTCCCCGAAGGGAGATAAGAATTTTTCCGGCGACGGCGATAAGATCACTATAGTTGGGCGATGCCCTTTGCTGCTCAGCTCATCAGCATGGCAACGACGCGGGGGACCTGAATAGATAGAATCTCTCTATTGCGGCAGGTAATACGTCATATGTTGCAGGTGAAGGACCGGGTCGATATACTCCACCCTGACGTTATCTGGAACGAAAAGTGATGTCGGCGCGTAGCACAGTATGGCTTCAATGCCACCTTCGACTAACTTCTCTGAAACTTGCTGGGCTTCAGACGCAGGAACGGCGAGCATTGCTACTTTTATCTGCTGGGCCCGAATCTCATCAACCAATTTCCCGGTGTCTCGGATGAGAAATTGACCAACTGGCTGGCCGAGCTTTGCTCGGTCATTATCGTATATGGCAGCGATCCGAAAGCCTCGATCGATGAAGCCTCCATAATTTGCGACAGCATTACCAAGATCTCCAGCTCCTATGAGAACGACATCCCACACACGGTCAACTTTCAAGATGCGCTTAAGCTGATCCACGAGATAATTGATGTTGTAACCAGTTCCTTGCTTGCCGAATTCGCCGAATTGTGAGAGATCTTTGCGTATCTGTGCCGAGGAGATGCCAAGCTGTCCCCCCAGTTCTTGCGAGGATGTGATCTCTTTCCCATCCTCAGCCAGTTGCCTCAAGGATCTCAGGTAGAGTGGAAGACGACCGACGACGATGTCAGGAACCATGTTTGCAGCCATGCGTTGCTCCGAGTAGTGTTTGTATTGATATCTGTAAAATCTAACATATCTAGATAGGTTGTGCAAATAATTCATACATTTTACATCAAACATCACCGGTAATAATTAAGAGTTGGATTATTCCCTGGTTTGTTTGACAAAATCTATCAAACTTACCAATTACCCGCTTTATGGCAAGATCATAGGCTTGCTTTCGATTAAAAGGTCTGACCCGCGAAGTACATCCTCGACCATCCTCAGCGTAGATGATGGCAGTGATTGACGTGTATAATGGCAGGGTTGCAGGAACAGTATCGATGCAAAAGCATGGCGATTTTCTAGACGAAGTAAGAATCCAGGTCTCCTCGGGCAAGGGAGGGGATGGTGCCGTTCACTTCCGGAAGGAGAAATATGTCCCACGCGGCGGACCAGATGGAGGCGACGGCGGGAAGGGCGGCGATGTAGTCATTGTTGTAGATCCGAAGCGGACGACTTTATCCGCTTTCCGCGGCCAGCGGCACTTTCGCGCCAAAGATGGTAAACCCGGGGGAGGCAATAATAGATCTGGAAAACACGGCAAAGATATCCAGATTTTCGTTCCGCCGGGCACGATTATCCGGAACGATAAGACGGGGGCACTTCTCGGAGATCTCGTTGAACCAGGGCAGAAACTCATCCTCTACCCCGGCGGTCGCGGGGGTAGAGGGAATTCACGTTTCGCAACGTCTCGTAACCAGACGCCTCGAATGGCAGAGAAGGGCGCTCCCGGGGAAAAGCACTGGATATATCTTGAACTGCGATTGATTGCAGATATTGGGATAATCGGCGTGCCGAACGCTGGGAAATCGACTTTATTGGCAGCGGTAACAAATGCCAAACCAAAGATTGCTGAATACCCTTTTACGACGCTTCATCCTAATCTAGGTGTTGCCGAACTCGCTGTTGATGCGGTGCTAGTCCTTGCCGATATCCCCGGACTTATCGAAGGCGCCCATCAAGGTGTGGGTTTGGGTTTTCAATTTCTACGTCACATCCAGCGGACACAGGTATTAATCCATCTGTTGGATGGTTTATCTCCAGACCCGTTGGCCGATTTCTCTCAAATCAACGCGGAGCTGGCTTATTTTGACCCATTGCTAAGGGAGAAACCTCAACTTGTGGCGATCAATAAGATCGATATCCCGGAGGTTAGGGAGCGCGTTGATGTGTTGAAAAGCAGGTTTGAATCTGAGGGATATAGAGTTTATCCGATATCCGCTCTCGCGCGAGACGGTTTGCGAGAACTGCTTTTCGCTGCACTTAAGGAACTGCAAAGCCTTCCCGCTCCGGAGTTAATCGAAGGAGAATTACCTGTTTACCAACCAGACTTTGAGGGGAGAGATTTCGAAATCACGCGTGAACCGGATGGCAGCTGGCGGATCTCAGGTAAGGCGGTTGAGCGGGCGGCAGTGATGACGTATTGGGAATATGATGAGGCGATAAGCAGGTTCCAACAATTCCTGGTGCGGCTGGGAGTTGAAGCTGCACTGCAAGAAGCTGGGATTGCGTCTGGGGATACCGTGCGTATCGGAGAAAACGAACTCGAATGGGTGATTTAATCGGTGTGCTTGGAGGGACATTTGACCCTCCTCACCTCGCGCACCTGATCCTGGCCGATGAAGCTCGCCATGTTCTTGGTCTTAAAAGGGTCCTCTGGGTTGTAACCGCGCAACCACCTCATAAGCAAAACCAGCGCATCTCATCGGTCAATCATCGTGCGGCGATGGTCAAATTGGCGACAGATGCTGATCCGGCATTCGAATTCTCGACTGCGGACCTCGACCGGCCACCACCTCATTATGCACATGGAACGATGGAGCGGCTGAGAATGCAATTCCAGGACGCGAAATTTGCATATTTGATGGGGGAGGATTCGCTGCGCGATCTCCCGGACTGGAATATGCCTCAACGTTTCGTGGATTCCTGCGACTTGATTGGTGTGATGGATCGCCTCGCAGTGGAATACGAGGTGACTCGGTTGGAAGATGAACTGCCCGGGTTGAGGGATAAGCTGATATTTCTGGACATTCCACCGATCATGATCTCTGGCAGCGATATCCGCAGCCGTGTTCGCGAGGGACGTCCATTTCGCTATCTCATGCCCTCTGCAGTCTCAAATTACGTTCTCGAGCAAGGGCTGTACTCTTGAGCCTGAGCCGGGATCGATCATTCCTCGCCACAGGGCTTGCCCACTTTGCAGTTGACCTGCTTAACAGCCAGCGCCCCTTGCTGCTGGCTGTTCAAAGTGTTCCCCTTGGACTGAGCAATTTCGCGATTGGTTTAATCAGCACACTGTACAGTTTGAGCGGCTCGTTGACGCAACCTGTTTTCGGTTGGTTGGCGGATCGGATCGGTTCTCGATGGGTGGCCAGCATAGGGGTGCTGTGGATGGTGTTCTGTTTTAGTCTAGCCCTCACGGTCCCTGGATACCCGGGCTTGATTTTCCTGGTGGCTGCCGCTCTGGGCTCGGGCGCGTTCCACCCGGCAGGGACAGCCGAAGCCACTCAGCGTGGGCGCAAACAACTCAGTCATATGGAAACTACGGCCACCTCGATCTTTTTCTTCTTCGGTCAGTCGGGATTATTCCTCGGCCCGCTCCTGGGTGGTCCGTTAATCCATCGATGGGGCATTGGCGGTCTGCTTGTGCTCCCAGCTTTTGTAGCCCTGGTTGGGTGGAACCTGGCAGCTCACTTGCGACCAAGCATTGCTGATGAGGTGCAAGCGGATCCAGTAGCGATGATGGTTGAGACACCATTGATAACGCCCACCCGTTTATTGCCGTTTCTGCTATTAATCACGTTCCGATCATGGACGCAGATGACAATGATCTCCTTTCTCCCGAAATACCTTAGTGACCTGGGCTATGGCCCAAGTGTTTATGGACCGATCGCAGGCATGTTTATGGGAGGGTCAGCTCTTACAGGGGTCGCGGGAGCCTGGTTAGCGGATCGATACGGAAAGAAGCTAATAACTACGTCGACATTGATGTTGGGAGTAGTTCCATTCTTACTATTCCCAATGGCCAGGTCCCAAGTTGCGTTCTGGATCCTCTCCTTTCTAGGAGGGGGATTAATCGGCGCCTCGCATAGCATCATCGTTCTATTGGCGCAACGCCGAATGCCGCGGCGAATGGGCGCAGCATCTGGACTCGTCCTCGGTTTCACATTTGCCGCGGGGGCAATTGGCACATTGATTAGCGGTGTGATTGCCGATCTGTATGGTTTTAATTCATTATTTTTCCTGTTAGCAGTGCTTACATTGATTGCCGCGGGGATGTCTCTCGCAATTGAATCCGGATAGGAGCTGCAATATTAAACTCCCTGAGTTGGAAACAACAGGGGAATTGATGAGTTTGGGGATAGAGCGGAGTTCTTGAATTCGAGATAAGATGTAATAGACATTGAGTTCTCCAAGAAATTGTAGCGATGAGTCATGAGAGGAAATCAATGAGAGAGACAAACATCCCGCGATGGTTGTTACCCGTCCTGGTCTTTATTTTCTTGACAGCCATTTTCGCCTTCCTGTTTGTCAGAAGAATAGGTGACGGCGCGCCGTCCGTTGAACGTTTATCCCCGATTGGAGCAATTCAACCTGGTGATATCAACCCGGATAGACGGAAACCGACACAGCCAAGGGATCCTTGTTCACTACTTATGCTTGAGGAGATAGACGATGAATTGGGTATTCAAATTAGCGAACCTTCTTTCGAGGCTGTTGATAATCCCATCGGCGAGATGGTCTGCACTTTCCCCGGAGCGGATGACGATGATCTCCCCGTTGTCCGGCTCGTTACCGTTTATGGTGAAGGCATAGACAAAATCCTGGTAGAGAATGGGTATTCAGTTAATCATCTATTCGCTGGACGGAATGTCTCGGATAGGTTCACTACGCCTGTTTCGGATATTGGCGACGACGCGTTTTGGGGGGGTAGCGGTCCGGAATTGTGGAACGGTCTTCATGTTCTACTCTGGGATGTTTATGTGCAAATTAATGTAAACAGTGGGGATGAAGGGAACGATCTAGCAGCGGCGCAAAACCTGGCGTTAATCGCACTGAACCGTTTATTCAACGAATAACGCTGCCCGTTTAAATATTCAACTGACTGATTCTATCGCTCACGGCAGTCGCTCGTAGTTGCAAGAAAATAAGATGGCATGTCATCCTGAGTCGAAGGGAAGCGGCGGCGAAGAATCTCGTAGTTCCCTGGTTGGGGTTAACTGAAAATCAACCCGGAAATCTTTGCCGCTTCGCCCCTCATAATGCCAGCATTTCATCTGCTCCATATTCACCAAGCCTGAGTACTTGGACGGGAGAGCGGTGAGAACTCGCAAAGCCGTGGCAAGCAGCAGTTCATCGAACGGCTGGGTCGATTTCCTAATACAATATTCGTGAAACGCGTGCTCACATTGTTAGTCAGGTCGACCTCCTGAAGCAATCGGTCTGCGGGGATCGCTAGACCACTCGGACCAGGAGCCTGCATATAATTTGACGCCCTGAATTCCCGCATAGGACATTGAGAGAACATTATGGCATCCGGTCACACCTGAACCGCAATAGACGATGGTGTCTGATGGTGCGGTTCCACCGATTAAACTATCAAATTCCGTTCTAAGAATGTCTGGATCCCTGAAACAACCGTCTGCGTCGAGATTCTTCTGCCAGAACCGATTTACCGCTCCCGGGATGCGGCCAGCGATCGGGTCGAAAGGTTCTTCCTCACCCCAATAACGTTCTGGCGCACGCGAATCGATGATGAGATTGGAACCCTGAGGCATTCGTTCAAGGATATCATCTGCGTCGACCTTTAGATCGGGTTTCAGCCGGGGTTTGAACTGGCTGGGGATCCGGGATTCATGATTGGTCCGAACAGGAAGTTCGAGTCGTTTCCATTCTGGAAAGCCACCGTCCAATACGGCGACTGGTTCGTGCCCCAGGTATTTGAGCATCCACCATAGACGGGCGGCAATGCCTCCCCCGAGTGAATCATAAACAACGACCTGAGTGTCATGATTAATCCCTAATTCTGAGAAGTATTCTGCGATAACCTCGATTTCTGGAAGAGGATGGCGCCCATTCGTTCCGTTCTTTGCTGCGGAAAGATTGTGATCCAGGTGAACATAGACAGATCCAGGAATATGTTCGATCAAGTACTGCTCTTCGCCCCATTGCGGATTATCCAGGTCAAATCGGCTATCGAAGATTGCCCAATTTTCATTTAAATGGGGTTTGAGCTGCTCTGGTGTGATAACGGTCGTGTATTTCATGGTTTACTCCTGGGCCGGCGCAGAGCAATTGACGCTGTGTGCCATTATCGCTCTCCAGGGAAATCCGATGCCCAAACTTGCGGCGATCAGTCTCCCCACGGTTGGAATCTGATGATAATGCGGACATCATCTTTCAAATCTATCGTGATCAAAGCCATCGGAAAAGGCAGGAAGTGACCTTGTGTGACTTCGAGATTAGGTTTTTCTTCATCCATCATGTATGCCGGTGAATCCTGGAAAGAGGAGAACCTCATCGGTACGTTGTCTGCAGATACAGAGATGCCTGGACCTCCGTCGATGGTCCACGAGATCCGATCTTTCTCTACGAATTGACGATAAGCCTGGCGCCAATCGGGCTGTCTTAATTGGGAGGGGTTTAAAAGAAGCGGGATTTCAAAGGATGTGTCTTTTTTGATGTGTGAGATGTTAATTATTACTTGATCATCCTGCAGCCAGTATCGAAGGATGTAATGGCCATCAGGATGAATGGCAAGGAGTGAATCACCTTCGTTGATAAGTTCAAATTGTTTTGCTGCGTTTGAGAGCGAAGTGAACGCGCCGTCGAGAAGTGGTTCTGTCTTTTCCCCGATCTCACCTCCCGTGGGATCCCAATAACGAATGTCGCTCAATCCGATGTCCAGGTGCGGGCGTCCGCCGATGAGCTGGACTGCGCCCGATAGAGGATGGTATCCAAAAAGGGCTGCCAATCGTCCGCCTTCCGGCGTGACAACTGCATACAGCCAGTCGTTCTGCAGGACAGCTTCCGGTTCACCATCCCAATCGATGTCTTCTATTTTGATTGTCTGCTCGGATGATTCTGGATTAGTCATCAGTGATTGAGCCCAACGCAGCGCAGAGAGGAATATCCCTGTTCTGCCGACGGAATTTGCACGCAGAAAAGCCAACGTGCTTCCATCAATCGATTCGCTAAGTGTGGAAGCTGATCCAAGAGCACCCACTCTATCGTCAAACCCATCGTTGGAGATGTGGGTATTGATGTACATACGCCAGGCGCTCTCCGCCAGGGTGCTGTTCCCGAAGCTCAGCAAACCATCCTGAATAAACGCTCTGATTTGATCGTATGTATACCCGGACGGGATCGGCTGTCCGTCGACTCCAACGGGGATGTATGCGCTGCGTTCAACATGAGCAGAATCCAGAACGATCGTCTCAAGGACAGGGAAGTGATCGCGAATGATTTCTGCCGGGGAAACCGGGCGAATCCAGGGGTGTGCGGCAATCCAACGAAGCATGTCATTGCTTTGCTGGGGATCGCCCCAGAAGGTCTTGCTGAGATCACCTCCGAGTGACACAACAGTGGAATCTCCCCCTTCCAATGCAGCGGTCAGCAACGATTTGCGCCAGTCGACGGATAGACCTCGATCCGATGAATGTGAACGACCTGTATTCGTCTGTGGCAGAGGGAGGAGCAGCAGAGTCCCTGATCGAGTGAGGGAG
>JBARSI010000192.1:0-8312 GCA_049644665.1 Anaerolineales bacterium | reverse complement strand
AGATCGATGAGATTGAGGGTATTTGTATAAACGGTTTCGTAGGGAAGTGAGAACCCGAGGATGTCAAACTCGGACACCGGGTGTTTCGTCTCCAGAGAGTACAACGGAAGTCCGGAATGACGCATCGCAGTTTCCATGTCCGGCCAGGGAGCATAGACTCGCTCAGCGAGGATATCCTTTTCGCGATTCAAAACATCGTAAAGGATGGCGAGCCCAAGATTGGACATGCCGAGATCGTAGAGATCTGGGAAAACCAGCGCCACACTCAGGCCTACGTTCTCCCAGTCCTTAACAACCTGGTTCAGCTCACCTCCTGTGTAGCGACCTGGCTTCTGTACACGAGGAAGAATGCGTTGTAGTACTCGGTCTATATCTTGTGGATGCATCTAATGGACTTAACCCGGGTAAATTTGGATAAAAGTATTCTGAATATTATAGCATGTGGGCTGGGCCAGGTATTCGTGGATAAAGAGATTATTTTGCGCTGATCGCATTTTAAAATGAAGTTGAATCGGATGTGAAAGGTGTTCTCTGTTCATGCCATGGTCTTTCCCTCAACACGCCTCTCTGTTGACGCTTAAAAACCCGAATGGTAGAATGACCTTCGTTGCCCCCATCGTCTAGAGGCCTAGGACGCGGCCCTCTCAAGGCCGAAACCGGGGTTCGAACCCCCGTGGGGGCACCTGAGCCTTTCGTTACAACCATCGTCATGCTATAGTGACGGTGGTTGTTTTCTATTTATAATTTATCGCTGACTCTGGCGTCCAATTAACGATAAGTTTGTGAGGTTTTGATGAAAAGGATGGCACATTTCCGCGGCACACTTGTCCTGCTAATCACGCTGAGCATATTATTGGTTCTTCCCTCGTGCAACGTGCCCTTCGTTGATGGAGGCGGGACTGACGAGGTGGTTGACAATGGAGGTGGAAATGGGGGCATCGCCGGAAGGGTCTGGCATGATTTATGTGCATCCCCGCCAGAAGGGATCCAGATGGATCCGGGTCCGGAAGGATGTGTCCGCGGTCCAGATGAGTTGACATGGGTAGCGAACGGGAAATTGGATGCTGCTGAGATTGGACTTCACGGTGTGGAGGTCAGGCTGGGGACAGGACCCTGCCCCTCTTCAGGGAGCGATACAACAATTACGGCCGCTGACGGACTTTTCCTCTTCAGTGGATTAGATACAGGGGATTACTGCGTTTCCATCGACCCCGTGAGTGAAGTAAACGCCAGTGTCTTGGCGCCCGGCATTTGGACATACCCTGTATCAACTTCGGAGCCGGGATTGATTGGAAAGACAGTAACCCTGGGCGTTGATGAAGTGAGATCCGACATCTATTTTGCCTGGGACTATCTCCTTCTCCCGCCCTTCGAGTTGATTCCCACCAGCACCCCCGTTGTTGAAGCTACAACCAGCGCAACTGCGACGATCGAACCATCCGCTACCCCGGCAGCGACGACTACGCAAACGCCTACTGCCTCCCCGACGTTGGGCACCTCTGATCCGCGGGCGTCTTTGGGCGATCCGACCTGGCGGGATGACTTCGCGGATGCGAGTGATTGGTCGTTATATGAGGATGACCATGTTCGTCTGGAAATTGCTGATAATAATCTAACCATGACGGCTTTCAATGCCGATTATTACAATGGGTGGCTTCTCAGCTGGCGGAGAGATGTTAATTTCTACATTGAAGCTACAGGAACCGTAGAAACCTGCTCTGGGAGAGATTCCTACGGGTTGATGTTCCGCGCCCCCGCATCGGATAAAGGATATATAGGATATCTGTTTGGTATCTCCTGCGATGGTCGTTACTCGCTGCGTTCCTGGGATGGGGAGGTGATGAGTAAAATTCTCGATTGGACACCAAGCGTCCATCTTGCAACCGGATCGGAACAAACCCATCGGATTGGTGTTTGGGCACAAGGGAATGAGTTGAGGCTTTACGCCCAGGGTGAGCTGCTGACGACTCTCACCGATACAACTCATGGTGAAGGCCTATTCGGCGTATTCATAAGCGCAGCCCAGACTCCCAATTTCACAAGCAATATCGAAGAATTCCTCTACTGGGATCTACCATAAACTTTTCGTGGAATGATCGCTGGGAGGGGTTGTCCCGCTTCTGCTGGATGAGATTCGCGGCGATGCCGGAATGAGAGCCTGTTGTCCGATTATCAGCTTTGGAGATCGCCAGCCTGAATTCTTGAAACTTTGAGCTAAGGAGAGCAGGTACTTTGCAGACTGTATCGCAGTTAAAACTTGATCAAACTCAGAAGACGTTCTTGGTAGGTGCCTTGCTCGCCATGTCGTTCTTTCTAATTGCCGCTGGAATAATAGAAATAGCGATCGCCATCGATCAAGACTGCCGAGATTTGGTGGCGTCGGTTCGATTCGCACCGGACCCTTTTACTGTGTGCATGCCGGAGTGGAAGTATTATGGCCTTCGGGCAGCATCCAGGGGTGTAGTTTGGTTGTTTAATCCCGAGGCAACTCCAATCCTTGGCTGGGTTGTAATGGGCTTGATTTATGCTGTCTTGGGCGGGCTTACCTCGCGGGTCTCCGGACCCAAGGGGATCGTCGTTTTTCTCGGATTGGTAATCGTTGTTGTCGCGCTCATCTCCGGGCTGGGCTACATGAAAACGTTTATCGCTTGAGAAAAAACTAATCATTAATAGCACTGCTGCACCTATGGCCAGCGAGGGCTTCCTTGTGGATTCGAAGCTCTCGTTTTGTTTACCCTTTGCTTGATACCTCAGCATAAATGAATCAGGATCCGATGGAAGCTGAGCGAGGGTGGATCAAGATAGGGAAGGGGGAAGGCCTCAGTAGCTGCGGGGTTCTACGGAAGGAGATACTTGTTCACCGCAGAGGATACCAAAGAGCCGTCCATGCGGACGGCTCTTGGTTGCGCTGCGGCATCCTTATCCACAAGGGAGGAGGGATGCCGCAGCACGTTCTTCAAAATATTTATTCATTGGCATCACCTCCTCCTTTCAAAAATAGCGAAGGAAAGGCATTCAAAACTCTTGAGCAAGTATTGCATACGCCAGGTTGAAAGTCAATTACAGGATAAGCATGGCATCGCCGAAGGAATAGAAGCGATAACCTTCAGTTGTGGCCGTTTTGTAAAGCTGAAGGATTTGCTCCCGGCCGGCAAATGCAGAGACCATCATCAGCAAGGTAGAGCGGGGAAGGTGGAAGTTTGTGAGCATCGCGTCGACGACATGGAAGTTGAACCCCGGCAAGATATAGAGGGAGGTCGGGCCTTCGAATGGGGAAATGTCCTGCTCAGGGTTAACGCGCGCTGCAGTTTCCAGTGCCCGAACGGTTGTTGTCCCAACGGCGACAACCTTTCCTCCCTTTTCCCTCGCGGCTCTGATCGCCTGAACGACGTTCAGCGGGACCTTGCACCACTCACTATGGATCGGATGTTCGTTTGGATCATCCTCACGTACTGGGACGAAGGTATCTAACCCGACGTGAAGGGTGATCTTGACGATTCGCACGCCTTTATTTTCAATCGAGGTGATGGTGTTTGGTGTGAAATGCAATCCTGCCGTAGGTGCCGCAGCTGATCCAGGATGTCTTGCGAAGGTAGTTTGATATTCGCAATGATCCTCTAATGGCGTGTGGATATAAGGGGGCAAGGGCATTTCACCGATTCGATCCAGAAGGGGTGAGATGGCTTCGGAGAGGACAATAATCCGCCGCGGCCCACCAAGATCTTCTCGAATTTCCGCTTGCGGACCATTTAGGATCTGAAGTTTCCTGCCGGGCTTAAGACCACGACCACCCACCATAATTTCCCATGTCTTTGCCCCCAATCGGTGCAGCAGTAAGATCTCAGCGCGACCCCCTCCAGGGATTTTCCGGGCTTTCAGTCGAGCGGGGATTACCCGTGTCTCATTGAGCACAAGGACATCATTCGCTTCGAGGAAGTCGGGAAGCTGGTGGAAAATCCGATGATCAACGTGATCATCATCTCGTCTATACACAAGTAAGCGAGAACTGTCCCGTGGCTTCGCGGGCCTCTGGGCTATGAGTTCATCAGGTAGATGGTAGTCGAAATCTGTAGTGTGCACGGTTTATCGGTTAATGAAACGGAGCAAGATATTGAGCGCCAATGTCAATAGCAGGCTGAGAAGGATTGATGTTGCCAGAGGGATGAAGCAAGAGAATCTCCCCCTTTCGATGTGAATATCTCCAGGAAGACGACCAAGGGGCAGATCGAATCGGCCTGCAAGCCATAAACCAATGCCAATGAGGATGATTACCAATCCGGTGAGAATGACCCAACGGGCGAGGGAAGAGAGGTCCATTATCCTTCAGTGAAGTTCACAATTCGGGAAGACGTTTCTGCGACGTGCCCTGATACGGCACACCAATATGCTCGTATGCTTTTGGAGTGGCGACGCGCCCCTGTGGTGTGCGGTCTATAAATCCGAGTTGGAGCAGGTAGGGTTCGACGACATCCATGATCGTATCTGGCTCTTCGCTGATGGATGCGGAGATAGTTTGAAGACCAACTGGCCCGCCGCTGAACTTCCGAATAATTGTGTCTAACACGCGACGGTCCGAATCATCCAGGCCGAGATCGTCGATCTCCATTAGGGCCAGAGCCTTTCTTGCGATCTCCTGAGTAATTCGACCATCGGCCCGGACTTCGGCGTAGTCGCGGACCCTGCGAAGTAATCGAAGGGCGACCCGAGGGGTTCCTCGAGCGCGGCAGGCGATCTCCCTGATCCCCGGTTCGTCCATGCTCACGTGAAATACTTCAGAAGCTCTGCGCACGATCCCGGCCATTGACTCCTCATCATAGAATTCCAGCCGATGAATGGCTCCAAAGCGGGCTCGCAGCGGGGCAGTCAGAAGCGCAAGCCGGGTTGTGGCTCCTACGGTCGTAAAATGGGGAAGCTTCAGGCGAATTGACCGCGCACTCGGCCCCTTTCCGATTGTCAGGTCGAGAGCGAAATCTTCCATTGCCGGGTAAAGGATCTCTTCGACGGCACGCCCGAGGCGGTGGATCTCATCGATGAAGAGGATGTCTCCTGCCTGCAAATTGGTCAGGATTGCGGCGAGGTCTCCGGCTCGCTCGATCGCTGGTCCGGAGGTGATCTTTAAGTTAACCTCCATCTCTATGGAGAGGATGTGAGCCAGCGTTGTCTTCCCCAGACCTGGTGGTCCATAGAAGAGGACATGATCAAGCGCCTCATTGCGCCCCTTGGCCGCCTCGAGCAGGATTGCCAGGTTCTGCTTAACCCGGTCTTGCCCGATCATTTCGCGCAAGTAACGCGGTCGGATAGGGACTTCATTCTGATCATCCCCGTGGTTATCAGGGGACACTAGTCGATCCTCTTTTTCAGTCACGGTATCGATTATACAGGATGCCTTGTTTGCGCGAAATCAACCCTTTGGAGATGGACATGCTAGTTATCTTCACGGGATATGAGCTTCAATAAGAAGTTATCCGCGAAGAAAGGGTCAAGAGTGATCCCGAGCGGAAGGAAGACTTCTGGCGGAATGCCGATATCTGTGAGGTAAAGGTCGTACATCGAAGGATCAAGACCGCGTTTGGGCAATGCGAGAGTGACTGTTCTGTCAGTCTGTATCGATGTGCCCGGGCTTTCGCCTGTCGTTGCGTCAACACCGGATGGAATATCGAGTGAGATGACATTCCTCGCCCATTCGTTGCTTGCCTCGATCAGTACCTCGGTATTCCCACGCGGCGCGCCTTGCAAGCTGTAGCCGACCAATGCATCGATGACAACGGTCGCTTCGGAGATCAGCTTTTTTGCATCTTCTAATTCTGCTGCGGCAATTCCGATTGATGAAAGGATCGCATACTGCGCTCGCGCTGCTCCATCCAGTGCCCGAGGAGGTTTCGTCAAAAGGAGCTTGACCTTGTACCCTCGGTTATGGAGGTGTCGAGCGCAGCATAGGCCGCCACCGCCATTTCCGCCAGACCCGGCGAGAACGGTGATCACTCCTGCTCCATCGCCGAAGATGTCAATGACGTGGGAAGCCAGGTTTCTTCCAGCGTTTTCCATCATTTGGAGAACGCCTAGTTGGAAATCTTGGAAAGCAATGCGGTCGACCTCTCGCATCTCTTCTTCGGTAACAGAAGGAATTTCCCTTCCGTCCTCACTGAAGAAATATACTCGCATCTCACCTCGCTTCATGCAGGGAATCGTCCCTACGCCGGTACTCATAACTAAACCCCCTTGAAGAACGCCTATGGGGGTAATCTCTCAGATAATCAGAGTTGTGGCTGACATCAGGAGTCGTGAATCTGGGAACCTATAAAACAAGATGATGACAGGATCGGGTTTACGAACTTAGAGCCATCTCTTTATGGCTCGCTACGAGAAAAATTCTGACGCCCATAGCGGGAAGCACAATGGCGTAATTAGTATTTCACGATAGGAGGGAGTTTTTTAGCTTGGGAAATCCAGGATCTGACTTGCTTAGACGAAGGAAGCCTGCGGACGAGGGCTTTCTTCTCGTTTATCTCACCGAGCGCTTTGAAGAGGTGCTCTGGCACGCGCTGTCGGAGTCCTTTTACTGTATCTACACCGGCTTCTTCGAGGAGGTCGCTATACTCCTCCCCGATCCCTTTAATCCGCATAAGATCAGCCAGATTAACCCACTCAAGGACTAGCTTCTCCGGGATTCCAGTCTCCTCTGCCAGATCCTTTCGCCCTCGTTTATCAGCACCAATCTGGAGGAGCCGACCAGTAGATCGAACCCCCACCGCGTGCAGATCCTTAGCGAACTTTGGACCAATGCCTTCGATGTCTACGATCTTCACCATGCATTCCTCCTCAGGTTTTTGTTTGATCCCCAGACGCATTCTATAAGCCTATCGGACGCAGGTCAATGTCTCTCTGGGTTTGATTTTTAGGACGGGTTGTCAACAATAACCGGGAGGACTAGACCTTCGGGACTGGTTGACGCCGTATAGGTCCTTATCTATACTGACTAGTGTGCTCGTTGTATTTGAAGCTATGCTTATCGAGGATTAAATGGTTAGAAAGAGCCCGGCGTGGCGCTGGTCATCGCTGACCATTAGACAGGTGTTTTCCGGTCTTTGAAGTAGATCGGATGGAGGCGTTCCGTGGCCATTGGGATTGGGCTGCGACAGGTAAAGGAAGCATTGGAGCGCAAGGCCAGTCTTGTTCAGCACGAGTTCATCCAGCTAAGTGAGCAGTTGGAAGATCTTAACCGGAAAATATCGGATGCTGATAAAGATGAGGAGAAGAAAGCGATCCGTGAGCAGCAGCAAGCCTTGCGTGTTGAGCAACAGCATATTGCCGTGGAAGTGAATCGCTGGCGGAAACTTGCAAGCGAGGTGTCTCAGCAACCTGGAACTTCCAGCTTGAAGTCTTATCTGAAAGAATTGCTTGAGCTTAACGAAGAAGTGGTAACCCCGGCTGTTCAAAATGCATTATTTCTGTTGGATACCCCGCCTGATGAGCGAGGCTTTCCTGAAGAACAATCCATCCTTCCTCAGCATACTCCTGTTGGCCGTTTGCTTGAGAGGGCAAGATCTGAGTATGATCTACGCGTAAGCGAACCGGGGGTTCGAATGAGGGAAGCCGTCGCCTTCGCCAATCGCGCCGGTATGGCCCAAGATGAGGACATCATTGCTGAGATTGCAGAGGCAATGGATGACCCTGACCCGCTTGCACGCGAATTGGCAATCTTTACAACTATCCAGCTTTACCGATTCCGTGCGATGCGCTTGGCAGACTTAGAGCAGGCACATATTGCGGTCCAACACCTGACGCAGATACAGCATCCGAACGTAGTCCCGGTACTGATAGAAATCCTTGAGCAACCCCGAGTGGGCTACCTACAGGAGGCCGGCGAGCCAAAGAATACCGATAATGGTCGTTCACGCATGGTGGCTTTGTTGAAGCTGGTGGAGTGGCACACTGCAGAAGCACAACTTGCGCTACGGAAATTGAAGTATGACCGGGATCCCCATATCGTGAAAGCTGCGCAGCGGGCATTAGAAATATTCTCCGAACAATGGACGGGGGAGTTCCCGAGCCAGAAGAATCCACCTGATACTGGTGAGTGACCGCATATTCAGGCAGGATTTCTCTTGACACACATAGGTTATTCGATATAATTCCACCCTGAATCGTCAAGATAATCGATTTGTTGGTCGGCGTAGGAAGCGCTTGAGGTCGAGACGCCTCATGCGCTTGTTTTGGTTCGTATTCACAGTAGCACGTATGTTCGAATAAGATCGCCGATACATATCAACCATCGCCACTCGCGAGGGAGGAGATTTGGTGGAATCCAAAGG
>JBARSI010000191.1:0-2418 GCA_049644665.1 Anaerolineales bacterium | reverse complement strand
CCCTCTCCCTGCATCAGGGTATCGTGGCTTCCTTCTTCGATGATCTGCCCTTCGTGCAGCACAATAATTCGGTCAGAGGCTTTTACCGTCGAGAGACGATGCGCGATAAGGATCGACGTGCTGTCCGCAAGTATCAAATTCAGGGCTTCCTGGATCTGTGATTCCGTAAAGGGATCGATACTGGCTGTGGCTTCATCCAGGATGAAGATCGCCGGACGCTGAGCGAGAACTCGCATTAGTGAAACCAATTGGCGCACACCCATCGAGAGGCGGTTGCCGCGCTCTCCTACTTCCGATTGGAGTCCCTCCGGAAGGGTTTCAAACCACTCGCCATCACCGATCTTTTGGGCGAGTATTTCAATCTCGTCATCACTGACATCAGGGGAAGCGTAACGGATGTTATCGGCGACTGTTCCTGAAAAAAGGAACGGCGTCTGGCTGACGATCCCAAGCTGCCTGCGGTAATCCTGTAAATCGAAAGTGCGTATGTCTTGATCGTCGATGAGCAGATGGCCGCCCTGGAATTCGTAGAAGCGCGAGATGAGCTTCACTATTGAGGATTTTCCTGCGCCCGTATGGCCGACCAGGGCGAGATTCTCACCCGGCTCGATGTGCAAATTGAATCCTTCAAGCACCGGTTCTCCCGGCTTGTAATGGAAAAAGATGTCTTCGAAAATGATCCGACCTCGCAGTTTAGCGACGGGTCTGTCGGCGATCTGTGTGACCGCGGATTCGGCGTCGATCAACGCGAAGACTCGTTCTGCCGCAGAAAGACCGTTCTGCACCTGGGTCCAGAAGGACGATAAGTTGAGCACCGGGAACCAGAAGCGATCCAGACCGTTGATGAAGAGATACCAGGCGCCAACTGTCACCGCACCCTGCGCCGCGCTCATTCCGCCGACGTAAACGATTATCGCCGTTCCGACACCCATCAGGGCGTTGAGAGTCGGGAAGACGCTCGAGAGCACCAGCCCGCGGCGGACATTCGCCTGGTAGGAGATCAAATTGACCTCTCGAAATCCATCATAGATCTGGTCTTCCTGACGAAAATTCTTGGCAACAGAGATTCCAGTCACGGCTTCTTTGATGGCCGCATTCACATTCGCCATCGCGCGGAAACCGTGACGGGTTACACGCCGGGCTAGTTTGCGAAACCCGATCGCAATCAAGAAGACGACCGGCATCATCGCAGCAAGCCAGAGCGTCAGTTGGAGATCTATGCCGATTAATACTATGAGGAGGATGAATGACTGGACTAGCTGGGTGACCAGGTCTGTTACCAACACGACAACCTGGGCGAAGTCCTGCGTGTCTGAGGTTATCCGGCTGACGACACGGCCGGAGGCAAATTCATCATAGAATGAAAGATCGTGTTCGGCCGAGGCGATAAACGCATCACGCCGCAGCTCGAGCATCACGTCGGCGACCGCGCGGCTGATGAGCCTGCGCCGGACCCAGTTTGCCCCCCAGATCAACACACCAAGGGCAAAGATCACACCGACGAAGATGAGCATGAGTTGTGAGGAGCCTTTTTCCGCTATCAGATCCACACTGCGTGAGATCAAGATCGGTGTGGCCGCACTTGAGGCGGCGATGATGAGAATGGCGATGATGGCAAAGGCGATGCGGCGGTTGTGGGCGCGAAAGTAATTCAGCATACGCACGGCGAGATCGCGGTCTCGATAGGAGCGGTCATAAGCTTCGGCGTTGAGGCCGGAGAAGAAACCCATCTGCTATTTATCCTCGTCGCGTGTAAAGATAAGGCGGTAAGTATCCGAAATTTCCATCAAAACCTCATGAGAGCCTGCGGCGGCGATCCGTCCGCGCCGAAGAACAATGATCAGATCAGCCCAGCGGATCTGTGAGATACGGTGCGTGATGATCAGCGTTGTTCGCCCTTCGGCTGCGCGGAAGATCGCCCGTTGGATTTGATCTTCCGTAGCGCTGTCGATTGACGAGGTTGAATCGTCCAGGATCAGGATGCTAGGGTCGGTGAGGAAAGCGCGGGCTAAAGCGATTCGTTGGCGCTGCCCGCCAGATAATGTAATCCCGCGCTCGCCAATGACAGTGTCATAGCCATCTTTAAAAGCAAGGATGAAATCGTGAGCCTGAGCGGCTTTAGCCGCCTGTTCGATCTCCGCCTGCGTAGCAGTCGGCCTGCCGAAGGCGATGTTTTCGGCGAGTGTTCTCGAGAAAAGAAAAACATCCTGTTCGATGATGGAAATTTGCTTGCGTAGAGAAGCCAGGTTCCAATCACGCACATCCACGCCGTCAACCAGCACCTGGCCGGATGAGGGGTCATGGGTACGGTTGATTAATTTAGCGAGGGTCGTTTTCCCGGTACCAGTCTGACCGACGAGCGCGATCGTCTGACCGGGCTGTACGTGAAACGTGACGCCCTCGAGGCTGTTCTCCGCT
>JBARSI010000190.1:0-4223 GCA_049644665.1 Anaerolineales bacterium | reverse complement strand
GAATGTTTGTTAAGTTGAATAAAGAGGATGATTTTATTGGTAAACAGGCCTGCATCAAGATTAAGCAGGAGGGCGATAAGACAAAGCGGTTGGCCCAGGTTCTGATTAAGGATCCGGAACCCTTCCTTTTCCACGCCGAAATAGTCCTGCGGAACGGCGAACCAGCAGGTTATGTTACCTCAGGTTCTTACGCATTTACTTTAGGTGGTGCCGCAGGGCTGTTTAATATTAATGCTGATCGGCCTATTGATGAAGCGTATGTGTCCAGCGGGAAATGGGAAGTGAATATCGCCGGAAAGATCTATCCGGCTGTGGTTTCCCTCAAGCCAATGTATGATCCCAAAATGGAGAGAATAAAAGCTTGAACCGAAACAGAACCTTTTATTCATTATCTATCATTCCGCATAATGGTTTTGAGCTGCGTAGTCCCCTGTTCTTTAGGGGAAGCGGCCAGGGATAGTCAATCTATATCAATTCGCCGCACTTCCCTGGTCCGTTGTAGCGAGTGGTTGGGCAGTGATTATGAGATTGGCATGCTTTACATCACCCATGACTTGGCCAGCGCGGCATATATTGCAGATTGCGTCGCTGTCATGTATTTGAGTACTATCGTAGAGAAAGGCTCCGCGCGAGATGTGCTGAGCAAACCCCAACATCCCTATACCAAGTCGCTGATGTCGGTTATACCCTCTCCCAATCCCATCGACCTACCTTCAGGCTGCCGAATTCCCCCGCGTTGCCCCGAGGCCATGGTGCGCTGCTCTCAGGAAGTACCAAAGAATGGAATTGTGAGCGAGGATCAACAAGCAGCTTGCTTCTTGTTGGAGTAAACAATTAGGAATCTCAAACCAAGACCGAATGGGAAAAGTACAGATATTATTATCCATATAATTTAACCGCCATCACCGGTTATGGCTTATGATCCTTAATTAGAAAGATCATATTAATTGCGCAAAAAAAGCATTTTAATCTGGACGTCGTGATGCTCACTAAGATACGAATAACTTGGCAAGGTATGATGGATTAGAACCGATTTGAATCTCGAAGGACATCGCGAAGAAGGACACAAATGAAAACCATCATCAAAAGCGAAACAAAGACAATCACCATCGACACCGACGGTCCGTTTACGATTATCGGTGAGAAGATCAACCCTACCGGCCGGAAAAAGCTGGCCGCGGAATTGAAAGAGCGAAATTTTGACTACGTTCGTGATCTGGCCCTGAGGCAGGTTGAAGCCGGAGCCGATATTCTCGATGTCAACGTTGGCGTACCCGGCGAGGATGAGGTCGTATTGCTGCCGGAGGTGTGCAAAGTCGTCATGGATGTGACGGATGTCCCTATTTGTATCGATTCTGCCAACACCGAAGCTCTCGCCGCGGCGCTTGCTGTTGTTCCGGGGAAACCCCTGGTCAACTCGGTAAACGGCGAGGACGACTCGCTCGAAGCTGTGCTGCCGGTGGTCAAGGAATTCGGTGCGGCCGTTATCGGCTTGACGATGGATAATGACGGCATTCCCAACGACCCTGAGGTCCGCCTTTCCATCGCCGAGAAAATTCTCTAACGTGCCGCAAAGATTGGTATCCCCACCGAAGATGTGGTGATTGACCCCTTAGTACTCACGATAGGTGCTGATAGCATGGCTGGATTGGTGACGCTGCAGACTATCGAGAAGGTCCGCGAGGCGCTCGGCGTGAACGTCAACCTGGGTGCCAGCAACGTATCCTTCGGGCTTCCTGAGCGGCATACGATCAACCAGGCATTCCTTGGTCTTGCTATCGCTGCCGGTGCTACCTGCGCCATAACCGACCCGATGAAGCTAAGCATGACCATCCGTGCAGTTGACCTTATTCGTGGACGCGACGATTATGCTGGTCGCTACATCAAGCACTACAGGACGATGAAGGCGCAAATAGAGTCATAAATGACAGTCCTCGACAAATGGGATCTTCGTCTTGATGTTGACGCGGTATTGCGTGGGCAGGGCGCAGATCCAGCAGCAATCCGCAGGCGCAGTCCGCGACTGGTTGAATCTGCCGGGAGAGCGTTAGAAGAAGGTGGTCTGCTTCTCCAGCCCAGGGTACAAACACGACGTCTTCTTATTGAAAACCTGCAACACGAGCGTTTAAAGCTTGGAAGTGGTGGAGAATTATCCGGTGGGCTTCTTGCCCAGCATATGGGCGGCGCGCAAGAAGCAGTCATTGTCCTTTGTACTGTCGGTGAAGCGCTTGAGCGTCGAGCTGCAAAAGTGTCAAAGGAGGATACCGTCTATGGGCTGGCGTTGGATGGTGTGGGGTCGGCTGGCGTCGAGGCGCTGGCCAACGCCGCATGTGCGCTTTTTGAAGAGGAGGCGGCTGAAGAAGATTGCCAGGTGACAATCCCTCTCAGCCCGGGGATGGCCGGTTGGCCGGTTGAGCAGGGACAGCATCAGATCTTCGATTTATTGGATGCCGGTGAAATCGGTGTGCGGCTTACCGAGGGCATGATGATGCTCCCGCGGAAGTCGCTCACTTTTGTTTTGGGAATTGGCAAGGAATTGATGGCTGGCGGTCGAACTTGCGATTATTGCAGCCAGAAGGAAACCTGCCGCTACCGAGATCGCCATGACTGATCCCAAGAAAGAACCCCTCACCTACATCATCGATTTTGAGCCCATCGGACAACGCGTGGACATTGCCTCCGGAGATTCACTGCTTGAAGCGGCGCATTCCGCTGGTATCGAACTCGTGTCGATCTGTGGAGGCAAGGGGTCTTGCGATGGCTGCCGCGTGCGAGTTATGAGCGGCAAACTATCGCCACCAACGGCCGACGAGGAATCTGTTTTTACGCCCAGTGAGCTTGAAGAAGGTTACAGATTGGCCTGTCAGGCGAGTCCGCAGAGCGATGTCAAGGTAGATGTGCCATCCGAGTCCTTGGCCACGATGCAGCGGCTTCAAGTAGAAGGGCAGGGTGTAAGCGTGGTGGGGGAGAGGATCATTACCCCCGTTGACTTAATTTTGGAGCCGGCATCGCTCACGGACCTGCGATCCGACACCGATCGACTGCGTGATGCACTACTAGCAGAGGATTATCCAAACGCATCATTCAGCCAGGACGTGCTCTTCAACCTTTCGGGTATTTTAAGGGGGCAGGATTGGCGGGTTAGGGCTGCCCTGCGCGGCGATCGTCTTGTGGCAGTGCTTCCCGAGGGGGCGCGGATATTGGGCTTGGCGGTTGACCTAGGAACCACCAAGATTGCCGCCTATTTGTTGGACATGGAATCCGGGGATGTTTTGGCGGTTAGAGGAGCCATGAACCCCCAGATCAGCCACGGGGAGGATGTTATCAGTCGTATCGCCTACAGCAATGATAAAGAGGGCGGCCGCGGGATTTTGCAGGACAAGGTTGTTGCTGCCTTGAACGGGATGATTGCGGATCTGTGTGGGGAAGCCGATGTTTCGTCGCAGCAAATCGTTGAAGCAGTGATTGTGGGAAACACGGCCATGCACCACCTGCTGGCTGGGTTGCCTGTGCGCCAGCTGGCGACGGCGCCCTACGTCCCGGCGGTCGGTGAGGCGTTTGATCTTCCAGCTGGTGAGATCGAGTTGAACATCAGCCCCGGTGCTTTCATCCATCTACCGCCGAATATTGCCGGTTTTGTCGGCGCCGACCATGTCTCCATGGTGCTTTCAACCGATGTCTGGCAAGCGGAAAATACGGTCGTAGCGCTTGACATCGGAACCAACACTGAGATCACGCTGGCAGTGGGGGGGCGGATGCTCTGTTGTTCCTGTGCCTCTGGTCCGGCATTCGAGGGGGCGCACATTCGCGATGGGATGCGTGCTGCTCCCGGCGCTATCGAAAGGGTACAGATAAAGAATGGTCAGGCGAACATTTACACCATCGGCGAGGAACCTCCAATTGGCATCTGCGGCTCTGGCATCTTAGACGCCGTCGCAGAGCTGCTCAAAGAGGGGATTATTGATCACCGCGGTTCGTTCCAGGAAGGTGCAGCGAATATTAAAGACGGGATGAGTGCGCGGCACAAAGAATTCCTTCTTGTTCCTGCCGAGGACACCGGCCATGGGAAAGACATTGTGGTTACGCGAGCAGATATTAATGAGATCCAATTAGCCAAAGGCGCCATCCGTGCCGGCCTGGAGATCCTCCTTAAAGAGGGGGGGATTGCGACTGGGGATATCGACGAATTTATTATTGCCGGCGCCTTCGGGACATATCTGGAT
>JBARSI010000189.1:0-6985 GCA_049644665.1 Anaerolineales bacterium | reverse complement strand
GGCTGCCCGGCCAAATCGAAGTACGCCTCCCACCAGCGATCCGCCCCAGTTGCGAGACTGATCGAAGGCGCCGCGGCAGAGACTGGAGAGGTAGATGAAGGCCCACCGTAGCTTGTCCCCTGGAATTTGAAGAAATCGAAGCTCATTGGCGGCGCATATGTCGTGTTCCATTGCAGAGTCGATCCCGTCAGGTATGCTGTCTGGGGATTGTGGTTGATCAAGCGAATGCCGAAAAGGTTGTTCTTCAACATGGTACCGATATTCTGGATTAGGTTACAGTTCGGCGTCGGTGTAGGCGTTATCGTTGGAGTTTTCGTAACCGTCGCCGTATTGGTTGGCGTGTTGGTGATCGTCGGCGTGAGCGTGATCGTCGATGTGGGCGTAATTGTTGGCGTACGCGTCGCGGTTCCCGTTGGTGTTATCGTAGGTGTATACGTCATAGTTGGGAAGGTGATCGGTGCCGCCGCGCTAGATAAATTACAGGCCGGGTCGCTGAATTGCACGGTGAAGCCAAAATGGCTGGAATTGAGATTCAACGGGGCAGAGGAGAGATAGCCTTCGAACCCACCGTTATAATCTAGATAGATGTATGTTGAGTTCGGTCCCATCGGCACTGGTTTTGGCAAGCCTGTATTTGCCGATGTTGAAGATGTGTAGTCGTTCCCATTATTGATTTTTGATGTATACCAGTACATCCAATCAACATACTCATTCCAGCCATAAAGATTTGAAGCCTGCTCGAGTGGATCCCAGTTGGCCGTCACCCCCACAACCTCCAGCCCTGGATAGCTGGTGTTGTTGATCCATTGGGCGACGCGAGCGTTGCTAAAAAAACGAAACTGGCCAAAGCTCACACCCTCGCAGGAAGGTGTCGGGGTTAGGGTTGGAGTCGGTGTCGGTGGAACGCCGATTTCGAACATCACCTCTGCATAATCGCTCCAAACTCCCTCATCGTCGAGCGCTCTCGCTGATAGTTTGTGATCACCCGACTCTATCGGCTGCCCGTTAGGCCATTTAGCACTTACTACAGGGTGCCCATTGCAGGGGGCGTTGCCGCCAAAGGCGCAGTATGCCGTGACGTAATCCACAGAGGTGTAGCGCCAGGTCCAGCCTGTGCCATCCCACCAGAAGAACTGGAATTCCACCTGCATGATCCCATCCCCTTCAGGTCCAACTCCAGCGCATGTCACCGGGTTGGAATTATCCGGATCATAAGCCTGCGCATAAGCGGGGATCTTCGCGCCCGGACCATCGATCATAACACCTGGCAATGGACTAATGATGGTAATAAGTGGAGGGACCTTGCATGGTGTCTGCGTGGGCGTCGGTGTATCCGTTGGGGCGGGAGTCGTCGTTGGTGTTGGTGTATCCGTCGGTGTGGCTGTGTTAGTTGGCGTGAATGTCGGTACTGAAATCGTCGCCGGCAAGCCTATGACACGCGCAACACGATATTGTTCAACGATGCCTTCGCGTTTTGCAGTAAGCCGGATTTTGGGCATCCATGAACTGATGATCGGGCTAATTATCGGATGATCGAAATCCAGCGTAACCGAGACCCGGTTGCCCGGACCGCCCGCATCTTCAGCAGCCTGACAATCTGCCGACGTGCTGGTGGATGAATTTGAGGGAAAATACACAATTCCCGATCTATTCGAACAGACCGTTATCTTTAGATAACCCGGTACGCCGGAAGGTACGGCGAGATCCCGCCAAATTCCCGATGATCCAGACAGGGCATTATCTTTGATCGAAGGTAGTCGAGCCCCATCCTCCTCGTCGCGCTGATCCGGTCCGCCGCAGGCTTCGGTACCTGTATCGGGTCCATCGACGCAGTAGATGGGATCATATTCACCCGTGACTGCGTAGCGAACACCGAAGCGAGCGCCGTTCTCTATCGAGACCCAGGCATGCAACAACCTGGCAATCTCGATGATCGCGAAGAGAATCAGGAGCATAATCGGCAAGACAAGCGCAAACTCGACAAGAGTCTGCCCTTTGAATCTTGAGCGTTCTTTTTCTCTCATTATCATATGCCCTGCACATTCGAGTGAATCAAATATCCCGACATAATCGTCGGTCGTCAACTTGTTCCAAGTTTACACGCGGGAGCAATGATTCGTCCTTACAACCAACTTACGGCTTCGTTAGGTAGGTATTCTGGGATCAGTCCTGTGTACGGGTTGAAGACAAACCGTTTCTAACCAAGCCATTTCGAGGAGTGGAGAGAGCAAAGCACTCGAAGCGGCGAGAAATCCCTGAGACGACATAATCTTATGGACGAAGATCTAGGCATCCCCTCGCATCCAAAGATGGGGTTTCAAAAGTAGAGCTAATTCAAAGTGAATAATGAGGAGGAGGATTGTTATAAGATGGGTATGGATTACATTTCCAAACGATATCCGTAACCGCGGACGGTGACCAGCCGTGTAGGGTTCTCCGGGTCCGGTTCGATCTTCCGGCGCAGGAGCCAGATATAGCGTCGCAGCGCGCTGCCGCTCTTAACTCGATTCTCTCCCCAAACATCGGAGATCAGTTCATCCTGCGATACAGCTTCTCCAGAACGACGAGCGAGAATAGCGAGCAGGCGAAATTCTGTTGGCGTGAGATCGAGCACACGGTCCTCTATGCGAGCCTCGCGCTTGATCATGTCCACAGCAATCTCTCCTGCGAAGAGCACATCTTTCTCGCTATCCGACCGTATCCGGGCAAGAACAGCATGAATTCGGGCAACGAGTTCGGCCATGCTGAAAGGTTTTGTAATGTAATCGTCGACGCCAAGGCGGAAGCCTCGCAGCTTGTCCGCTTCCGCAGTTTTGGCGGTAAGAAGAATTACAGGCACGTCCGCCAATTCCTTGAGTCGGGCACAGACCTCCCAGCCATCCATCCCGGGCATCATGACATCCAGAAGTACAATCTCTGGACGTTCCTGGTAAAACTGGCGCAGTGCCTTCTGCCCGCGGTCTGCGACCGCGACAAGAAAACCTTCTTTTTCCAAATACTCGCGTATGAAACGCAGCAGTGTCGTATCATCATCGACAACAAGGACTTTATTCGTCATGGTAAACCCTGAAACACAATCCTTTTATCCGATATGGATCCCTCATTATATTGATGCTTGCTTACAATGGAAAACTTGAGGTTCTTCAAAAAATCTCGACCTTTGATTCTTTGTGGAATAAAAGACCTTTACCAACACGCCTTTATGCTGTTGGCAGCCAGAATTCAAGGCGTGTCCCCGTCAGCGCTTTTTCATCCACTCGAATCCCGCCTCCCATTGCTTCCAGCAATCGTGACACCATAGGTAAACCCAACCCGTGACCATAGACTTCGCGCGCGTCACTTGTATCCAATCGATGAAACATCTCGAAGACTTGCTCGCGCTGAATAGGGGGAATTCCTGGCCCCGAATCGCTTACGGCTAAAACTACTTTCCCCTGTTCCTCCTGAGCCTCGATGATAATGTCGCCCGAAGGTGCGTACTTCATGGCATTATCCAGCAAGTGGAAGAAGACGCTGTCGAGTGCCCGCACATCGGCGATCACCAAGGTCAATCCATCCTCGATTTCTGTTTTTATTCGAGATTTGACATTCCGATCGGGAAAGCGTGCCATCGTCTTCTTAAGTACATCTTCGATGGAGAGCGGGGAGAGTGCTAGCTGGAATCGCCCGGCTTCCAATGCCGATAAATCTAGAATAGTCTCCACGAATTGGGAGAGACGTTTTATCTCGGCTTGAACGAGCTGCAGAGATTCACTCGATTTCTTCCCAAATCTTGAACGGCTCTTGAGGACAAGCTCAATCCCACCGCGGATATTCGTCAGCGGTGCCCTCAATTCATGCGACACGAGGGCGACGAATTCCGACTTTAGGCTGTCGAGTGTTTTCAACTCCTCATTTAATCTCTCGAGATCGGCGACAGTCTTCTCTAATTCTCTTGTTCTCTCTTCGACCTTATTCTCCAGCTCAGTGTTCAATCTGGAGAGGTCGTTACGGGCTTGATCAATTTGTTCCAGAGCTTTTCGCAGATCGTTTTCACGCTCCCGGATCGTTGTCAGATCGTGAGCCGTTCCCGCCAGCAGTGTATTCTGGCCGCGTGCATCTTCTATCAAGCTGAGTGAGAGGTGCACTGGAAACCTAGAGCCGTCCTCTGAACTGATCGCAACCTCCCCACTCCAACCGCCATCGAGTGCACGCTCGAGAATCGTGTCAAACGACGCCTGCACATCGCCTTCGATGTGTATGAATGAATTTACATTTTGGGTTTTCCCATCGCCTATCGCATTCCGCAGGGCCGGATTAGAAAGCCGGATATCCCCCGCGGATGTACAGATGAAGGCCAGGTCTTTTGTCGCATTGATGATGGCTGCGAACTGCAGCATCTCCTGTTGACCAGTAATCACCCCCTGACGGGCAAATAGAAGCAGGATTAGAATCCCAGCCGCACCGACACCAACCCAATCCAACGCCCCGACATACCACCAATCAAAAAGGATATAGCCAACTACAGCATATGTGAAGGCAACAGGTAATAGCAGTTCAATCCGCAGCCGCCACTCCATCCGCCGGGGTTCCTCTTGACGAGAATCCGCATATCGGCCTTGTAAGATCTGATAACTAATGCCGATAAGAGTCATTCCCGCCATCCAACCCGCCTCGACAAAGCTTGGCATTCCAATCCGTGCCTCCCCTCGTAGCAAGCCATTGCCTAAATCACTGACGAAGAAAACCGCTAAGGCGAGGGTTAAGATGGTGAAAACCCAGCGCTCCTGAGGGTGCTTTCGGAGTAGATTCAAGCGTAATACAAGAACGAGCAGAATGAGGTCAAGAGTTGGAAGAACACTCAACCAAAATGCCTCCCCAAGGGATATTGTTCGCGCACGGAATGTGGAGCCCAGAAAGATAAACCAGGCGATCGTTAAAACAGAAATGATCAAGATCGCCAGGTCAAGCGCTTCTCGCAGCCGACCAAACCGCCCAGGCTGGTCCGTAGGATAGGTGATAAATGCCGTGAGGGCAGCCAGATACCCCGCCAGCATTAGTAGTTCGCGAAAAGACGGCATGGATAAGGGTTGACCACGTAAAATCCATAGTAGTACGGCAAGCGCATCCGCGGCAGCCCAGATCAGCAGCGCAACAGCTAGCAGCCGCCAAGCGCGCTGCTCAGATTCCAATCGGATCCTTGGGAGCGCTTTCGCCGCAGCCCAGGCTACCATCAGCCGGACACCGAAGACCAGGACCGTGGGGAATAAGCTGCCTTCCATCGCCTCCGGAGCAAGCGCGATCCAGAGGACGTAAAAAGCAGTGACCAAACCTAGGAATACCGGCCAATGTCGACTGTATAACTCAGAGAGACGTGAATTCACTTCCATAATGACGATTGTATGTCAGCTGAATCAGAGGGGCAAGAACGAATACTTTATCGGCCCCGCTCCTGAGCGGGGCCGATATTTCAAAATGGTCGTTAGCCGAAATCTGGCGTTATCGTGGGCGGCGGCGTGCGCGTCGGCGTTGAAGTTGGAACCGTAGGCAGCGGCGTTGACGTCAAAGTGGTTGTCGGTGTAGGCGTGATCGTCCGCGTCGGTGTGGATGTCGGCGTGCGAGTGATCGTCGGTGTATTTGTTACTGTAGGTGTATTTGACGCCGTTGGTGTGTTTGTTGCCGTCGATGTGTTTGTTGGCGTGCGAGTGATCGTCGGCGTGCGGGTGATCGTCGGCGTGCGGGTGATTGTTGGTGTGCTGCTCGGAGGCGGCGTATTAGTCGGTGTATAAGTTTGTGTTGGAGTCGGTGTGTTGGTTGCTGTAGGCGTATTCGTAGGCGTAGGTATGGTAATCGATGAGGATACCGGACATATATAATCGAACGTCAGGGTCGTCGAGAAATCGCCATAAAGCACACTGTCTGGAGTGTTATTGAAATCCGCGTACCAGTAAACCCAGGAATTGGGTGCATGCGGGAAGGAGCTCGGCAAAGCCGGCCCTTCAATTGTCGGTGAGTCGTAATCATCGCCCGGATAATACTGCGACCAGTTGAATCGCAGCTGGTCAACGTAATGGCCAGCGCTCATCTCCGTCCAATTGGTGTTGGAGTTGGTAAGGTTGATCGTCATTGGATTCGCGTTTAACAGCCACATGTAGAGCCGCTCGCCAGAAGTATAGTAGTTGCCCACGACGATATTATTGCAGTCGACCGTTGGGGTAACAGTTGGTGTGAGGGTTGCCGTGGGGGTGGCCGTTAGCGGGACGTTGAGCCAGAACTGCACTTCGTCGATCGGACTCTGCACACCCTCGTCATCGGTCGCGATTGCTTGCATGCGGTGCAGACCCGAATACATAGTTTGTCCACCGGGCCATGATGCCGTGTTCGTCGGGAACTCACTGCAAGGAGCATTCCCGCCGAAACCACAATATGCCTGAGCGAATTCAGTTTGGGTATGAACCCGGATCCAGATAGACCCATTATAATAATCGATAGCAAAATCGACCTTCACAATCCCCTCACCATCGACGTACGGCGCTGCGCTCGAGCAGGCTGCAGGATCGGCGTTATCCGGATCCCATGCCACTGCCTGGGCGGGTACTTTATCGTTATAAGTCGCCCCATTGACGGGTAAGACGATTTGAACAACTGGGGGCACCTTACAAGGCGTGGATGATGGCGTAGGAGTCTGTGTAGATGTTGGTGTTGCGGTTGGTGTCGCCGTGTTTGTCGACGTGAAAGTCGGTACAGAGATCGTCGCTGGCAAACCGATGACGCGGGCGACACGGAACTGCTCAACGATGCCTTCTCGCTTTGACGTCAGGTGGATATGGGGTAATGCTGAACTCAGGAGGGGCACAATCAGCGGGTGTTCGAAATCGACGGTCACGGAAACACGATCACCCGGTCCGCCCGGGTCCTCAATGGAAGCGCCAGGGGAGGGAAGCTGCTCACACCATGCCGGCTGATGGAGAGGCGTGACCGAACCGTGATAGGAAAAAAGAGGTCC
>JBARSI010000188.1:0-11543 GCA_049644665.1 Anaerolineales bacterium | reverse complement strand
TGTCAGAACCCGCTTCCGTTTCCGAGTTAATGGAGGCTATCCGGGAGAATACGGATCGCCTGGATGCCCTCGTCAACAACGCAGCCGTTCAGATCTGCAAACCATTGGTCGAAATGCACGTAGAAGATTGGGATGCAGTCTTAAATTCCAATTTGCGATCTATTTTCCTCATGGTGCGAGAGGCTTTTGGCTTATTGAAGGATGTAAAAGGTTCGATCGTCAATATAAGCTCGGTTCATGCAGTTGCCACATCGAAGAATATCGCAGCATACGCGGCCAGCAAGGGGGGGGTGGTAGCGCTTACGCGCGCGATGGCGATCGAGTTTGCCGATGTGGGTGTACGTGTAAACGCCATTCTGCCTGGTGCAGTTGACACTCAGATGCTGCGGGATGGTTTGAGCCGGGGTCACGTGAAGGGTTCCGATATCGATGACAAGCTGGATGACCTCGGAAGCCGCACAGTGATGGGGCGCGTCGGGGATCCCCGCGAGATAGCACCGAGCATTCTCTTCTTGGCCGATGAAGAACAATCTTCATTTATAACGGGCCACGCAATGGTCGTGGATGGGGGAGCGACGATTCGGTTGAGTACTGAGTAGGGGATTTGGATTTCTTCCTATCGAATGCGGTCCCCGGTGGGGGATTGTAAATTGAGTTTGGTCGGTACAATGTTGAGGGTATTCTTCACATATATTAGCTATCGGAAGGTCAAGGCTCACGGGGGCAATAGTATTAACAAGCAAGCCTCATTAGGTGGTCTTGAAATTGATAATCAGAGACTTCCATGGTCTTTGCCGCTTCCCATTTGAGGATAGATATTAAATACTATTCTGGGTTTATCTCATGCTCCTTCTAATACCTTTACTTTCATTTCTAGCGATTTTTCTTCACCTGTTCGGTCGATCTGAAACCCTTGAGAGAAGTAATTTCAACGGCCGAGGGACATTCCTTAGTGCAGCTGTTGTCTGGGGAGTTTTGGTAACCCTCACTTTGGAGACTCTCAGCCTGATTAATGCGATTTCGACAATCTGGCTCGCATTTGCTTGGGGAGCGGCCTTTCTGGGGGTAGTTTGGATAATCAGACGGAGTGGTTCCCACAGAGCAGCTTGCCAAGCGTTGAAGCGAAGTTATCAGCGTATCCCATGGCTTGGTGTTCTTGTTCTCTTTGGGATGGGAATCATCGTGGTCGCCCTGCTGGTTATTGCGATCGTCTCCCCGGCGAACAATGCCGATTCATTGCTCTATCATATGACCCGCGTCATGCACTGGGCTCAGAATCGAAACCTGGATCACTACCCAACATCCTACCACCATCAACTTATTATGCCTCCGTGGGCAGAAATGGTGATCTTGACCCTTCGGACATTATGGGGAAATGATCAATTTGCTAATATGGTTCAATGGTTCAGTATGGTCGGCTCAGCGGTAGGGGTTTCAGCACTAGCGGCAATATTTGGGGCGAGGTTCCGAGGTCAACTCCTGGCTGCGGTATTTACATTGAGTATTCCAATGGGTGTGTTGCAAGCAACCAGTACGCAGAATGATTATGTTGCTGCTTTCTGGCTTGTGTGCCTTGCTTACTTTGTGCTGTTGAGCAAAAAGCGTCAACTCGACCGTGCGGAGCAGCTTATCATGGCCGGGGCGGTCGGGTTAGGGATGCTCACCAAAGTCACTTTTTATATTTATGCGTTACCTTGGCTTGCATGGTTTCTCTTCTCCCGGAACTATAAGTCGAATAGAAGGCGATTTGTATTTGATCTTGTAGTCATGTCTCTCATCGTTGTCACCATCAACCTGAGTTATTGGTCGAGGAATCTCTCGACCTATGGAACGCCTTTTGGGCCTGGAGACTTCGTTCGCGGGTTTGCCGCGATGGAGATCATGCCGCCTGAAGTATCAGCGATTAGAGATCCCTCGATTCCGGGGAACTGTACAGAGCCAAGTCTTCCCTGGCGCATCTATTCTGCAGAAGTGAAGATGATTGGTCGTAATCTCATCACGCCATCAAATACCATTAATAAGTGGTTTAGAGAACTAATGGTGAAATTTCCATGCGTCTTTGGATCTGAGTATCCCACAACAATGACCGGGGCAATATGGAACCATGAAGACACTGCGGGGAACTTACTGCATACCGGGCTCGTTGGTGTCTCGTTAGTGGTGCTTGGTATCAAGTATCATGATGCTCGGAAACGATATGTGATTAGCTATGCTTTAATGAGCCTTAGCGGATATATATTACTCCCAATTATCATCGGCAACGGTTCGAGTCTAGTAGGTCTGCGTTTTCAACTGCCTTTCTTTGTGCTATGGGGACCCGTATTCGGTTCGGTGCTGGAGGGGTCTACGAAGCCATGGCTCGGATGGCTGGTTGCCGCAGGGCTTCTTATTGCTGCCATGCCATGGGTGTTTTTTAACAATACGAGGCCTCTCATCGGGGCTCAGCCGTGGACAACACGCCTTCCCAGTGTTCTAGAAACCCCTCCTGGGGAAATTCTGTTCGCAATGAATATGGGCGCCTACGACGAGTATCTTGCAATTGCAAATACTATTCGGCAATCTCGCTGCAAAAAAATCGGTTTGAGGCTCGATTCGCATGACTTTGAGTATCCGTTATGGTGGTTGCTTGATGCACCCCAGAGCGGGCGTAAAATGAAGTCGATTGAAACATTTGCCAGTTTAGAGCGGTATCTTGATCTCGCGTATGAACCCTGTGCAATCATCTGTACACTGTGTGGTGATAGATCCGAGTACGCGGGGATGCCTTTGGCTGAGCGCCATGGATCTCTGAGCCTCTATCTTGAGAATTGATAGGTTGTGGTTTCCAGTTATTACGTCCGATTCCATGCATTATTGTAAGGAGATATCTTTCCGCAATTCTTCATGAAGGCGATTTCTTCAAATCCCAGAAAGTCAATCGCTGGGCAAGCTCGATGTGAGCTGATACAAAGTGAAAGCGTTTGAGATGCTAGTCTTTCTGCCCGTCTTGAGTTTCTTATGTCTAGTTATTTATCTCGGACAGATCCGCCCAACTTGGGGCTGGAGACTGACTTTCATGCGGACCGCTTTAATTTCAGGCGCGTATAGTGTCTTATCTATCGAGGCTCTCAGCCTTCTCGATGCGGTTACGCAAGCTGCTCTTACGATCGCCTGGTCGCTGCTACTTCTGGGCCTATGTCTTGCGCTTGGCATCGTATGGCGTCGCGATCGAAGATTCCGCCTCCCTGTGGTCACCTTTCCTGAAGGCTGGTTTGATCGCAGCCTGGTCATTGGCATCGTCCTTGTTCTACTTATCACCGCATTTGTTGCTTGGGTTACTCCTCCACAGACATGGGATTCCTTGAACTACCATATGAGTAAAGTGGCTCATTGGGCGCAGAATAACTCTGTGAAACCCTACGCCTCAGGTGTAATCGTCCAGAACAGTCTTCCGCCCGGAGCGGAGTTCAACATTCTGCATTTGTACGTTCTCTCGGGCGGAGATCGGCTATCGAATTTTGTGGAATGGTTTGCCATGATTGGGAGTCTCATCGCCGTTTCACTCGCGGCGAAAAAGCTGGGGGCGGGTAAGAGTGAGCAGATCTTGTCCGTCGTATTCGCGGCTACGCTGCCAATGGGGATCGTCCAAGCATCGAGCACCATGAACGATTACGTCGTGGCCTTTTGGACTGTGTGTGCTGCTGTTGAAACGCTCATCTTGATGCAAGATCGTTTTAATTTTACGAACATCCTCATGTTGAGCGGGGCAGCTGGTCTGGCAATCTTTACCAAGCCGACTGCCTATCCATATCTTTTTCCGTTTGCATTGCTCGCTGCTTATATGATCTTTAAAAAGGTTGGTTGGAAGAAGCTTCTTGCGTACTCATCTCTGGCGATTATCCTGGTTGTTTTTATTAACGCGGGACACTTCCTGCGGGCCGCGGATCTCTATGGGACACCTTTCCCCGAGGATCAAATTACCAGACATGCTAACCAGATGCGGAACTTAAAAGGGGTAATATCAAATACAATTCGGAATACCTCGCTTCACCTTGGCACACCATCGCCGTATATTAATAAAGCCATGGCAATCACAATTGATCAGATCCATGCCTGGCTAAATATCGATGTTAATGATCCGGGAACAACAGCGTTTACTAAGTTTCGAATCAAGAAACCTTCTACAAATGAGATAACTGCCGGAAACCCAGCTCATATGTGGCTGCTAATTGCTGCGTTTGGTCTCTTATTCTTCCGCCGACAAAGACTTCCAGGATACATAACTCTGTATAGCGTCGTGAGCCTGCTCACATTCTTGACCTTCGCTTTTCTGTTCAAATGGGAGCCATTCGCCAGTCGTTTCCACCTGCCATTTTTCATCCTGGCGGCTCCCGTCGTGGGTCTCATCCTGTCAAGAACCTTGGCCAGCCGCTTCGCTAATATAATAGGGTTGGTACTGTTGGTTTTGTCTTTGCCCTGGCTGTTGAGCATTCAATCCCGGCCGCTGGTTCCTAATGCATTATCTACCGTAGGCAGTATCATTAATGAATCACGTGAGGTTTTATATTTCGCAGTTGAACCTGGTTATCGAGCGCCTTATGTTGACATCACGGAAAGGATTACCGAAGAATGGTGTACATCGGTTGCATTATCAATCTCTGGAGGGGGAGCGGAATATCCTTTTTGGGTTTTGTTGGGCGCGCCGCGAGATGAATTGCAAATTGAATGGCTCGTATCTGGCACGCCGTCCGCAGCCTATCGAGATGCTGACTTTAAAGCTTGCGCGGTTATTTGCGATGAGACTTGTCCATCTGAGTGGGAAGAGGTGAATGGTTTACCGCTTACATACAGAACTGCGGGATTCCGCCTCTACATGAATAGCACGGTTGAATGAGACTTGGTGCGCAAACATTTAATCTATGAGTGAACCGAGAGATCTGGTCTACGCCATAAAGAAACACATCCCCTTTCCGCTTTGGCGGAGGATGACAACACCTTATTGGTGGTGGTACAACCGCGCGAGCCATCAACTAGCCGCATTCATAAGCACGCGACGCCGGAAAAGTGTAGCGAGGATCGAATCCTTTCGAAACAAACATCAAGGCGAACGCTGCTTCATCCTCGGGAATGGTCCAAGTTTGAAGCATACCGATCTGAGTTTACTAAGGAATGAGATTACTTTTGGGATGAATCGGATTTACCTGCTCTTCCCTCAGATTGGATTTCCCACAAGCTACTATCTGGCAATCAATACATTGGTTATGGAGCAGTGCGCAAAAGAGATCATGGCTTTGGAGATGCCTCGTTTCGTAAGCTGGCGTGGTCGAAAATGGCTCAGACGTGACTCAGACATAATCTTCTTAGACACGGATTACACCCCTCCCCCCTCCTTCTCCGCGGATGTTTCTGGCCGGGTTTTCGAGGGGTCAACGGTGTCTTACGTTGCACTCCAGCTTGCTTATTACATGGGTTTCGAAGAGGTGATTCTAATTGGTGTGGATCATAGCTTCACGACCAAAGGTGACCCTAACGTAACAATAGTCTCCAATGGAGAGGATCCGAACCATTTCTCCGCCGAATATTTCGGTAAAGGGTTCCGATGGCAGCTCCCAGATCTGGAGGCATCGGAAAGGGCATATCGGATGGCGCGTGAAGCGTTTGAAGTCTCCAACCGACGGATCCTCGACGCCACGATTGGCGGAAAACTCGATGTCTTTCCTAAGGTCAACTACACGGATTTGTTCTAGGGAGTTGATCTTGGCAAAGACAGATCGAGCGAACTCTCGCCTGTTATCACTCCACCCATGCATCAGGTCGGAAGAAGGTTCGGCGAGATGTGAAAGATATCGAGCCCGCGGTGAACTGAGTAGGGATCATGGCGTCGGAGATTGAGATTGCAGATACAGGACAGTTTTCTCCGAAAAACACCTTACGAAATTTCAAAGATTGAGCAGGCACGGCGAGAAATGGATCTCTTTTCCTGGTGTCTCGATCGGAGGTGAGAATGGCGAGTGGTGAAGCGATTACAAAAATGCCTTCCAGGGTCATTAAGTGGGCAGGGATCATCCTCGGTACATCAATGATGATCCCGCTTGGCGCGCATGCATACATGGGTGGCTTTTCACGATATATAGCTGACGATTTCTGCACTCTCGGCACACTGCGAAAATTAGGTTTCTTTGGCAGTCAGACGAACTGGTATATGAATTGGTCGGGTCGTTTTTCCTTCACCTTTTTAGTGAATCTGACGCAATTAGCGGGTTCTAAACTCACCCCGATTCTCCCTGCGCTCACCCTTGTAATTTGGCTTGTGGCGGTCACCTGCTTGATCCTCCGCTGGCAGCGCTGGCTGCGGAATACCCGTTACATTATTCTAGCGTTCGCACTTTCTGGGCTGGTGATCTTTGTGACGCTTGAAGGGGCTCCGAACGTGTACCAGTCGTTATACTGGCAAACCGGGATACTGACATACACGCTTCCACTCGTTCTGCTCACATTTTATTTGTCGTGGATGCATGTCTTTACTGATCGAGTCCCAGAAGAATCACGCCGTTCTTGGGCAATCCCTGCAAGCGGATTTGCAGCTTTCATTTTCGGAGGATTTTCAGAGACCTCTGTAGCCGTTCAGACGGCACTTCTCGTTTCACTTTTCATCCTGGCGGTTATCACCCTAAAAGGGAAGAAGCGTCGTCTGGTTTCTGCGTTCATTGGTGTAGGAATCGTAGGTTCTCTCCTGGCCATGCTAGTTATCGTCCTGGCGCCAGGAAATCTAGTCAGACGAAGCCTGATGCCCCCATCACCTGACCTTTTACTGCTAATCAAAAAATCCATCGTTGATGTTTATATATTCTCGGTCATAAGCTTCCGACGACATCCGCATTTGGTGGTGTTATCCGTGATCCTGCCAGCCCTTAGTGGATTCCTCACCTATCAAGGGGAGAATCTCAAAAGACCTTTGAGCTCCGGTGATTGGGCTAAATGGCTCCTTCCACTCATCGTGGTCCCAGTCTTGACCGCCCTATTGATCCTGGCTTCTATTATGCCCTCGGAGTATGCCATCTCTTCATATCCTGATGGTCGTGTATTGATAATGCCCCAATACTTCCTTTTTCTTGGACTAGCCCTCTGGGGGTTATCCATTGGCTCTCGCGTGCGATCGCTTGCTGCAGTAGAAACACGGTGGGTCTTATCGATCGCAAAGTTGGCCTTCGGTTTAATCGCCTGTGCCCTGACAGTATTAGGGTTTATTGCTGCGAGAACGATCACCGACGAGGTCTCAGGCGCGCGTCAAAACGCAATAGCCTGGGATAAACGTGATAGCACCCTGAAGAATATCGTGGAAGAGGATGGTGTCCCCGTCGCAGTGCCATCCCTGCATCACATGGGTGGACTGGCAGAGATTGGGTACGATCCTGACGAATGGATTAATCGATGCGTAGCTCAGGCTTACGAGGTTGATGCAGTTGTGGCAAAATAAGGCGGCTGCTTCCTGACATCATCTTTCGGAAGCGGAGTTCCCCTTCATTCCCGACACGGGGACTTATACGCCGGGCTGCCAGTGGATCTTAAGTTTGGGGAGCAAGATTGTTAAGGGAGAGATTCTCAAAAGTGCCGTATGCAGTAGTCGAAGGTGCATCTTGCCGGTGCATGAATAATGGCCACTCCAATGAACTCTGAATTGCCGCTAGTTTCGATCATCACACCGTCCTACAACCAGGCGAGCTTCCTGGAGGATGCGATTCGCAGCGTGCTCGAGCAGGACTATCCGCGGATTGAGCTAATCGTCATTGACGGGGGATCGACGGATGGCAGTCTAGAGATTCTGCAGAGATACAGAGATCGACTGGCGCATTGCATCTCAGAACCGGATCAGGGTCAGGCGGACGCAATTAATAAAGGGTTTCAACTTGCTCGGGGGGAAATCGTTGCCTGGCTGAACTCCGATGATGTCTACCTGCCCGGTGCGGTGAAGGAAGCCGTGAATGCGTTGCGAGATTTTCCAGACGCCGGGATGGTGTATGCAGATGGTTTGATGGTTGACGCCGATCTTGTATTGTTGGATCGGCATTATTACAAGCCGCTCAGTATCGTGGATCTTCTTTCTTTTGAGGTGTTGCTTCAACCAACTGTATTCATGCGCAGGGCGGTACTTGAAGAGGTGGGCTGGTTAAATGATGCTTATCATTTGATCTTAGACCATGAGCTTTGGATACGTATCGCCTGCCGCTATCCAATAGTCCATATAAATAGTTACTGGGCTCTTGAGCGGACGCACGCTGAGGCGAAAACGATCTCTCAAGCGCAAGGGTTCGTCGAGGAAGCCCAACGCGTAATCGCCTGGGCTGGTCAATCAAATGAGCTTGGGACTTGGGTCCAAAAGGAGAACAAGCGCATCAAAGCGGGATTGCACGTGTTTGCGGGAAGGCGTTTGATCGATTCCGGCGAGTACAAACGCGCATTTCGGTATCTGATGCAAGCCGCGACAGAGCATCCGCCAACTGTGATGAGATACTGGTATAAAGTGGTCCAGGCTGGACTGAGTGCAATAGGCCTTCCCGGTCTATTCGAATGGTACCGGAGGACACGCCGCAGGGTAATATATGGCAAGCAGCGTGTCGAACCTTTATCATATAGGTGAAACTGCATCTGGCATGGGCTATCACAACCCGCGAATTAGCATCCTGTCCTTAGTAAGGTCAGGTTTCAATAACTGAGGTTAAGTTGAATACTGACAGACCATTGGTTAGCATCATAACGCCTTCCTTCAATCAGGGACTGTATCTTGAGGAAACTATGCAATCGGTCCTTAATCAGGATTATCCCAACATCGAGTACATCATCATCGATGGCGGCTCGATGGATGAGAGCAAGAAAATTATTAAGCGTTATGAGGATCGGTTGGACTATTGGGTGTCCGAACCGGATCTCGGTCAGACAGATGCTATCAATAAAGGATTTGCTCTCGCCCATGGGGAAATCTTTGCATGGCTGAATTCCGATGACACATATCGTCCCGGGGCGATACAGGAGGCTGTCGATTACCTTAATGCCCACCCTGAGGCGGGAATGGTTTATGGACATGCTTTCTATATAAATGAAGAGGGTAAAATCGTTGCCAATTTTCCCACGGCCGAAACGGATTACCTCAAGTTGCGGCGGGGGAACGCGACGATCCCGCAGCAGGCGGCGTTCTTCCGATCTACCCTATGGAAGATGGTTGGACCGCTGGACCCTTCTTTCTACTACGCCATGGATTATGATCTGTGGCTCCGCATCGCGGGCGTCACGCCAATCGCTTTCCATCCACGGCCTTGGGCACACTTCCGACTCCAAGACTCATCGAAATCGATGCAGGAGGCACACCGGTCCTGGCCTGAGATCATCCGGGTTCATTTCCGGGATGGCGGCAGCGTTTTCTCGATTCTGTATGCAAAGTACCTTCTCCGTCGAGTCCTCGAGCCCATCATGCCTTGGCGGATGGAACTACGTAAATGGAGGTACACTCGAGAGGGCGGATCGAAAGGGCTTGAATTACCAAAGTGAGAAGGAGATAAAATGGCAGTCACCGGCTTTTCCAGATAGTTTCCAGGTACGGGATAGTCAAGACGAACGATTCTTTATATTCAGTAGAACAGAAGTGAGATTTGTTAGCGGGAAACTTGAAAAGACATTCTAAGGATAAGAGCCTTTGCTAAATAAGGATATTGATATCACCGTAATGCTTCGTAACGCAGCAGCCTCATGGTATTTCATTTTATTAATGGGTCTGCTTGGCGGGATGGCCGGCTGGCTTTTCTCCCTCGTTAGGCCTCCGGTGTATCAGGCTTCCGCAACAGTTGAATACTCCGTCGACTACTCACGCAGTGCACCATTGGACGATTTCGTTGTGCACCAAGCCTATGAGCGGGTTCGAGCGCTTATGCTGGCTGATGAGACGCTCCTGTCTATATTGGACCTCGCTAGTGCGATGGCAGAGGGAGATGTAAGTTTCACGAGCGTGGAAGATTTGCGCTCGCATTTGCAGCTATCACGATACCCTGGAGGCTTTGAGTTGGTTGTTTATAGTCAAAGCCCTGAACAGTCTGCTCTTGTCGCGAACGCGTGGGCGGGAGTCGCGTTGGAAGAGACAGAGAGAGCAGTCTGGCATGCCATCCGGGCGGCAGAACTTCAAACCATACTGAATAAAACCGGCTGTAAATTAATTGCAAAACCAGGAGACGAAGAAAAGACGGTTTGGGAATGCATCTGGGGGGACGCTTCAATCGATCCTGACGAACTTACAGATGGATTGCTTCACGAGATCCAGCAGACTCGCGGCATCCTCCCGATCTTTACGTTCTCATTGCTTCAGGAAGCTCAAGTTCCCCAAAACCCAGTTATCTGGGCTCGCGGAGGCTTCATCTTGGTTGGTGTGATTTTAGGCCTCGTTGTTGGATTTCTCGGATTTGGCTATAGAGAAGTGTAATGCGGTAAGTATGAGTGCGGCCGGAATCGAGCCTTCGAGAATTACTTATCGCTATGCGCGATCTGCCAATAAATTTATCCGTGAGAGATAGTCGGGTCGACGGGTTCTCGTAAGCAATTAAACCGCTATTTTGGGAAAAGCATTCACGTTCTCTCAAGCGAATGGGGTCAAGGGGGTTACGCAATGTTGAGAGGAAAACCACAGGGTTGATTGACTTGAAGGCATCTACTATTCAATGGAATGAGCTGAACCGGAAGCTCTCATGGTGTTTGTGGCTTTTTCTCCTGGCCATAATCCCTGTAACCAGCTCTCCATTGGTTGCAGGTTTTTCAGGTGGCGAAACCCCGGTCAGCCCACTTTCCGTCCTGCCCTTGGGGGGATTGCTGGTCCTTTGGCTCATAGCTGGTGTTTTGCGCGGGGAAAAAATCCCCGCAATTGCATGGCCATTGCTTGCCTTTATATTGTTTTCTCTGCTCTCGTCAGTATTTGCATTCGGACTTCCCTTGTTACCTTATAAAGGCAGTACACTCCTCACACGAAGCAGTCGAGCTCTCTTGACACTCGGCATCGGCGTCGGATTCTATTGGAGCGCCTTAAGCCTTCCGAGCTCGGAGCGTAAAACCATTTTGAGTCTTAGAGCGTTATATCTTGGGTTACTCCTGATGTTAATATGGTCTACTGTGCAAGCTTGGCTAGTGTTAAACGGTTCGGATCAATTTCTATTGGAAGTGACTCAAATCCATCAGTTATTCTCAGTTCGTGATCCGCTGTTAGACAGGGTGACAGGTATGTCTTTCGAGCCCTCATGGCTTGGCGGGCAGTTAACCGTCCTCTATCTTCCCCTGCTCTTCTCAAGTGTTGTTCGCAAACGCTCCGTTTTTACAAACAAACAAACGCGCTTTTCCGTTGAATTCTTTTTTCTGTTGTGGGGTCTATTCATTCTCCTCATGACGCAATCTAGAATCAGCTTTTTGGGTCTGTTGCTGGTGTTTGGAATCGTTTTTACATACTTGGGCTTTCGTCTTTCAAAGCGGATTCGGGCGTGGATGAGCAGCCGGGGTTGGCTGGATGCACAGCTCTTGCGGAAAGTCTTTCCACT
>JBARSI010000187.1:0-7844 GCA_049644665.1 Anaerolineales bacterium | reverse complement strand
GCGGAAGGTTCCGAGGTTACCAAGTACCGTTATTGAGAGGAGTTCGTCAGGGTAACGCATGCATCTAAGGCGTAGTGAGATCCCTGGGAGGGGATCGATTGTAATTGTAATGGAAGAGCTTATAACTTCTAGTTCATGTACAATCATCTCATAAGAGAAGATTATGAACCACTTCATTCATTTCGAACCAGTAGGCCTGCGAGGCGAAGTTCAGGCAGGACGGACATTGCTAGACCACGCGCGCACTTTGGGGGTTGACCTTGTGAATTTATGCGGCGGCACCGGTGCGTGTGGACGTTGCATCGTACAAGTCTTAAACGGCGAGGTATCGAAGCCAACCACCGTTGAGCTGGAGCTCCTCCCTCCCCAGGAGATCGACCTCGGATATCGGTTAGCTTGCAGCACCGTCCCTCATGGCAACTGCAAGGTGCTGGTTCCGCCAGAATCATTAACTTCTCCTCAACGTTTGCAGGTTGAAGGTGAGGAATTGCCAGTTGATCCTAACCCCCTCGCCCAGGCTTACCATGTCCACCTGACACCGCCAAATCTTAACGACCTCAAATCGGACGCGGAAAGGCTTATCGACGCGCTGAAGCAGCAGCACGATCTCGGAGGCGTATTGATCGACATTGATGTTTTGCGCCTGCTCTCCCCCCTTCTAAGGGAATGTGTCGATCCAAGCAACGGAAAGTGGCATGTAAAGATCATCACCCGAGAACTCGAGATCATTGGACTTCTCCAACCCGATGTCCCACCGCTGGGGTTGGCCATCGATCTGGGAACTACAAAGATCGCCTTATACTTACTCGATCTCTGTACAGGACGAACCCTGGCTTTCCACGGTTTCATGAACCCACAGATCGCATACGGCGAAGACATCATCTCCCGCATAGCCTACACCGAAAGGGATGAGAGTAATGCCGCGCTCCCTCGAGAATTGGTGGTTAAAGCGCTGAACGAGAACGTCGCCGAGATGTGCGCCAGGGTCGATGCAAAACCGTCTCACATCTCGGACACCGTTGTCGTTGGCAATACTGCGATGCACCATATCTTTCTGGGTTTGCCACTAAAGCAACTCGCCCGGGCTCCCTATGTACCCGCAGTTACGTCCGCGCTGGATTTGAAAGCCCGCGACGTAGGACTTACATTTATGCCTGGCAGCTACATTCACCTCATGGCCAACGTCGCCGGGTACGTCGGTGGAGACCACGTTGCCATGCTTCTTGCTACCGAGGTTGATCAGCAACAAGGTGTTACCCTGGCGATTGATATCGGTACCAATACGGAGATCTGTCTGCTAAACAAGGGTACGCTGACCAGCACCTCCTGCGCTTCCGGGCCAGCTTTCGAGGGCGCTCACATCAAACATGGGATGCGGGCTGCAAGCGGCGCTATCGAGCACCTGCGCCTTGTCGAGGACAGGCTTGAATACCAGACAATCGGCGGCGTGCCGCCGGTGGGTTTGTGTGGGTCGGGCATCCTCGACGCCATGGCCCAACTGTACCTCGCTGGCGTCATCGACAAACAGGGGCACATACGTGACCATCCTCGCGTCCGCACGGTGGGAGGTATTCGCGAGTTCATACTTGTCGATCAAAGTGACCTCCCGCATGGGCTGAATGCCGAAGCGTCAAAACACACGATTTCCATCACACAACAAGACGTACGCCAGCTTCAACTCGCTAAGGGTGCCATGCACACGGGTATAGAATTACTCCTCGATGCCAACGAGCTGCGGATGGAAGATATCGACCAGGTGATCGTCGCCGGTGCGTTCGGAACGTACATCGACATTGCCAGCGCGATCACAATTGGCATGCTACCAGAGCTTCCTCTGGATCGATTCCGCCAGGTGGGGAACGCTGCCGGAATGGGCGCCAAGATCGCCCTCATCTCGCGCACCAAGCGAACCGAAGCGCGGACGCTCGCAGAACGGACCGGCTACCTCGAACTCGCCACGCATCCCCAGTTTCACACCACGTTCGCTCAATCTATGTTCATCGGTCAGCATCGATAAGACGGCTTCCAGACACGGGATACTGCTCAACATCATGGCTATCGCACTCCGCACAACTCTGAGCCCATTCCTGGAACTGATCGATCACATACCCCTGATCCCGGTGTATTAATGTACGAACCGACGGAATTCATCTAAACTGAATATATTCCATGAACAAGTTTAATTTACTGGTCTCCTGCATAGGAAAAACTCTCCATGAATGAAAACAAAGCAAAGTTAATGGAGATCGAGGAACCGGTACCTATGCGCACCCAGTAAAATTGACATTTAAAAACACATATGCTATAATGTAGTCGATACGCCCTTTAAGTGACATATATAATCTAGCCATGGTCGGAAAAGTGTCGGGATTCTGACACTTTTCCATTCCAAGTCTTCGGTATGAGAACCGACTCGATCGCGCACCGAGATTGCAATGAAGTTTCAAGCCAGGGTCTCGGCCAACTAACCGGCTCATGAGCGTCGTGAGGTTCCTGCCTAATCTGGAGTGGTGGATATGACTCACTCGCAGGATATGGTCTTCACTTTGTATGGAGACTATATCCGTCATCGAGGGGGCGAGGCCTGGACTGGAAGCTTGATCGAACTACTGGGTCTCTTTGACCTATCGGACCAAGCCATTCGGTCCACCCTCTCCCGTATGTCACGCAAAGGCTGGCTGAAGAGCCGTCGGATCAGCCGTTACAGCTTTTACTCCCTGACTCCCAAATGTATTCAAATGCTCGAGGAAGGCGCAAAACGCATCTTCCAGCCCCGATCTGATCCTTGGAATGGTCAATGGCATTTGCTCACTTATTCCATCCCTGAGACCAAACGCCATCTCCGTCGTAGGTTACAAAGGCGACTGCTCTGGCTTGGTTTCGGGACATTGAACCACGCGACCTGGATCTCTCCTCGAGATCTTCGATCAGAAGTCCAAGCCATCCTAGATGATCTCAATCTCCACACCCATGTGGAGTTTTTCAGTGGGAAGCATCGCGGGTTTACAAGTGATAAGGAGATTGTGTCCAATTGTTGGGATCTTGAGCGACTCAACCAATATTACACCGATTTTGTTCATCGTTACGACCCTCGCTACAAAGAGCACGAATTGCGTCTGGAAACTGGTGAACACCTGGACGTAAAAGAATGTTTCGTTCAGCGTTTCATGTTGATTCATGAGTATCGTGCTTCACCTTACGTAGACCCCAATCTGCCGTTGGAACTGTTGCCTGGCGGTTGGTTCGGCGGAATTGCGGCGAAACTTTTTCAAGCCTACCGCGATCTTCTTGATGAAGGAGCAAAGTCGTATGTAGATTCGATATTTAGCAAAGCCCCCAAGATTTAAGTACACCCTTTCAGAATCTTGGCAATGAACAGTAAACCACTTCGAAAAAGGAGGCGAAATGCAAGAGGCAGTTATTGTCGAAGCCGTGCGTACACCGGTTGGTAGTCATGGCGGCGCCCTATCCGCCGTTCGACCGGATGATATGGCCGCGCTCGTCATTCAAGAAGTCATTTCTCGATCTGGAATCACCCCTGAACTCATTGAGGATGTGTACCTAGGCTGTACCAATCAGGCGGGGGAAGATAACAGAAATGTAGCGCGAATGGCAGTGATCCTGGCCGGGCTGCCCTTCAATGTAGCCGGCGTCACCATCAACCGTTTGTGCGCCTCGGGGTTGGACGCCATCAACCAGGCCGCCAGGGCTATTCAGTGTGGAGAGGGAGATATCTTCATCGCTGGGGGTGTTGAGAGTATGAGCAGGGCGCCATGGTCCGTGCCCAAATCCACTCATGCATTTCCATGGGGAAACGTCACAATGTACGACACAACCATCGGATGGCGCTACCCGAACCAAAAGATGGAAGAGATCATCCCACTGGAAGGGATGGGTGAAACCGCGGAAAACATCTACGACGAGATGGGCATTAGCCGAGAAGAACAAGATGCTTTTGCACTTGAGAGCCAGATGCGGGCAGCTGCTGCCATCGAAGCCGGGCGGTTTAAAGACGAGATTGTGCCGGTGCATATCCCCCAGCGCAAAGGAGATCCGCTGATCGTGGATACCGACGAGCATCCCCGGATCAAAATAGATGAGAATGGCAAGGTAGAGGTGATCACCAGTGCCGAGAAGCTAGCCAAGCTAAAACCCGCCTTTCGCGCCGAGGGCACAGTGACTGCAGGCACTTCCAGCGGCATTAATGACGGAGCCGCCGCCCTACTCCTGATGTCGAAGGACAAGGCAAGTGAATTGGGTATCGAGCCTTTAGCTCGTTGGGTAGCTTCAGCCGTGGCCGGTGTGAGCCCGCGCACGATGGGCTATGGCCCCATACCGGCCACTCGCAAAGTGCTGCAACGCACGGGTATAACGATCGATGATCTAGATCTGATTGAGCTAAACGAGGCCTTCGCAGTCCAGGCCTTAGCCTGCATCAAGGAGCTGGGCTTCGACAAAGCGAAGACAAACGTAAACGGAGGGGCCGTAGCTTTAGGGCACCCGCTGGGCTGCACTGGTGCTAAGCTGATGGTCACACTGCTGCACGAAATGCAACGGCGGGCAACGGCTGGTGAGCGGATGCGTTACGGCTTGGTGACCTTGTGTGTCGGCATCGGCCAGGGGTGTGCGACAATTATCGAGCGCCCAAATTAGGAGGATAGAAATGGAACTGGAAGGCAAAGTTGCCATTATCACGGGAGGAACCCGAGGTATTGGTAGAGCGATTGTTCTGGATTTAGCTGTCAATGGCGCGGATATCGTTCTCAACTATCGTAAGAGCGACGATTTAGCCAAGGAACTCGCCAAGACCATCACCGATATGGGGAGGCGCGCAATGGTCGTCCAAGCAGATGTCTCGAGCTTCGACGATGCCCAAGCAATGGTCGAGAAGGTGCTGGAAGAGTTCAAAACAGTCGACATTCTGATCAACAACGCTGGCATGAATTGGGATGGCGTGGTGTGGAAGATGTCCGAGGAGCAATGGGATCGGGTCATCAACGTCGACTTAAAAGGCACCTTCAATTACACCCGAGCGGTCACACCTATCTTCCGCGAGCAAGGTTCTGGCAAAATCGTCAACATCACCTCTATCAACGGTCTGCGTGGCAAGTTTGGCCAGACCAACTACTCAGCAGCGAAGGCGGGGGCAATCGGTTTTACCAAAGCCTGCGCCCGCGAGTTAGGACGATCCAGCATCAACGTCAACGCCGTCGCGCCGGGCTTGATCGAGACCGAGATGGTCAAGGAAGCACCAGAACAAGTGCGGGAGACGGCCTTGGCGGAGATCGTTCTAGGCCGCCTGGGGCTTCCAGAGGAGGTAGCCTATGTCGTTACCTTCCTCTGCACCGAGAAGGCACGGCATATTACCGGACAGGTCATTCAAGTGGACGGTGGTCAGTACATTTGATACCCATTGCCATGTAGCAAAGTTCAAGAATTCTGGCTCCTGACTACCAAAGGGAGTTCGCCATGGATTTCCAGCACATCATTCTCAAAAAACAAGACGGTGTGGTGAAGATTACGCTCAACAAACTACCGCTGAATGTGCTCAACATCGAAATGATGCGTGAGATTAATAGCGTGTTGGAGGGGTTGGATCGTGATCCCTCAGTCAAGGTGCTAGTTTTCGAAGCGGCCGAGGGGAGCAAAGCGTTCTCAGCCGGTGTGGATGTCTCCGAGCACACGGCCGAACGGGTAGATGAGATGATCGAGGTCTTTCATCGCATTTTTCGTTTGCTCGACGGGCTGGAGATTCCGACGGTGGCGGTCGTGGGCGGCGCAGCGCTGGGCGGTGGATGCGAGCTGGCGCTTTTCTGCGATATGGTCATCGCCTCCGAGAAGGCCAGTTTCGGTCAGCCGGAGATCCAGGTGGGCGTGCTTCCCCCCATCGCGGTCGTGGCGCTTCCACAGATCATCGGCCCCAAGAAAACGATGGAGATGGTGCTAACCGGCGATCGAATAAAGGCCAATGAAGCAGAGCGGTTGGGATTGGTCAACAAGGTCGTGCCGCCAGAAGAACTACAAGCCGCAGCTGTCGAATTCGTGGGTAAGCTGGCCAAACTGAGTGGCGCCATACTGCGCATAACGAAACGGTCGGTGCGGGTGGGCAGCGTCGGCTCCTTCACCGATGGGTTGGCGGCCGTCGAGGACCTATACCTAGGCCCACTGATGGACACCGAGGACGCCCATGAGGGGTTAACCGCCTTTATAGAAAATCGGGCGCCGGTCTGGAAGGATAAGTAAAGCCGTTATGGCTGAAAGTGAGGCCGAGATCGAGCCCAAGATCATCGCCTTCATGTGCAACTGATGCACCTATGTTGGTGGCGACTTTGGAAGGAGCCGGCGATGTACTCATTGGTCGCTGTCACCCTGGCGATGGTCACTGCCTGAACGGCAACCACCAGGTACAGCGGCGGGTGGACACACTCAAAGAGATTCTCAAGGGTGTGGGCATGGATGAGGATCGGGCCTGACTGCGGTGGATCGCTGCTAGTGAAGTGGAGATACTTAAGAGGGACCAAGCATGAGGTACGCAGAGACAGGGTTTAATTTAGAGATCGATCTATCCCGAGGGAACATTGAGAGGGTAGAAACTGACCCAAGGGACACCGAGCTCTATCTGGGGGGACTGGGTACGAACGCCAAGATATTATGGGACAGGGTTCCCCCTGAAGTTGAACCCTTTTCTCCCGAAAATCTACTGATATTCAGCGCTGGTCTTTTATGCGGCACCCCTGCTATCGGTTGTAATCGTACAATCGTTTCTACCATTTCTCCACAGACTTTGTTAATGGCATTTTCAATGATGGGCGGGTTTTGGGCGCCGGAATTGAAGTATGCCGGTTACGACAAAGTGATCCTTCGCGGCAAGTCCCCCAATTTGGTCTATTTGTGGATAAACAATGACAAAGTAGAAATACGTGATGCCGCTCATTTGCAGGGTAAGGGCGCCATTGAAACTGCAGAACTTATTCGGCAGGAGTTGAATGAGCCAAAAGCCCAAGTGGCGGCAATCGGTCTGGCCGGTGAGAATAGGGTCTATTTTGCTTCCATCGAGCAGGGCAGGTCCAGTGCCAGCCGGGGCGGAATAGGCGCTGTAATGGGAGACAAAGGGTTAAAGGCAATTGCTGTTCGCGGAACAGGTGACATCAATATTGCCCGACCGGCTGAATTCATTGAACTTTGTAACGAGGTGCTGGATTACATAAAGTTCCGAGAAGAAAATCCGATTCCCGGGGTAATACCCATTTTATCCGTGCTTGGATCACCGCAAGAGATGGCCATTCACGATGAGAAGTGGCACACCGAGAATTTCATGTGGGGAAATGCCCGCACCCGGCGAAAAGGGTTCTGGACCGAGGAAGTCGAAAAGGAGTGGACGGAGACTTTAGAAAATGCGCGGACCCGGCTGATAAGCTGCTTTAACTGTCCATTGAAATGCGGTGCGACACTTACCATGCCGGGAGTTCCAACATACATGATGAAATGCTTCTCGAAACTTACGTACACGATGGCAGCCATGTCAGACCTGGACTTTGGTTTAACAATTGCTCAACGTGCTACGGAATATGGTGTGGATGCATACTCAGCGCCCCAAGTTATGGCCTTTACTCTGGAGCTTTACGAGGCTGGCATTTTAACCGACGATGACCTACCGGGGATGCCGGACGATAATGAGGGGAGATTTTTCTGGTTGCTTGACAGAATTGTCCGACGAGAAGGAATTGGTGATGTCTTGGCCAATGGCACGTATTGGGCAGCCAAGGAGATTGGCAACGGCGCAGAGGCCTACGCTCACAATACCATCAAGAAGCATGAGCAGCTGCCTCTCAAGTTATCCATGC
>JBARSI010000186.1:0-13811 GCA_049644665.1 Anaerolineales bacterium | reverse complement strand
CCTTCGGAATGTATCTGAATGGAAAGTGGTATGAATTGATCGCCGATGAAGGCTCGTATGACGATAGCAATCCCATCGGTGTTTTGGATGTCACGATACTTTCAAAATCAGTACTGGAACCCATTCTCAATATCATGGACCTGAGGACCTCGAAACGTATCGACTTTGTTGGCGGCATGAGGGGGCTGGGAGAACTGCAAAGAAGGGTGGATAGCGGGGAGATGATGGCGGCTTTCGCTCTTTACCCTGTATCCATGCAGCAATTAATCAATATCGCCGATGCTGGGAATATCATGCCTCCAAAAACAACCTGGTTTGAGCCAAAATTACGCAGCGGGTTGGTGATCCACAGCCTTGAGTGAGATCCCGGGGATTTCTCGGTCGCCGTTTCACGACTCACTCGAAATTACAGGTTTCTGGCCAATGTCATTCTGAAGGCACACAGTGCCGAAGAATCTCGTTCTTGGTAAAAAGAACCTATCTACTCAAAGAACGAGATGCTTAGCCAAAGGCTCGCCACTACACGTCTTGAAAGCAGGCAGAGAACGGGCCGACACACGGGTCGGCCCCTACGCGCATGGGATGTGGGGTGCACCTATGTGTGCGCCCGAACGGGATTGTGGTTGCCTACAGCTTGGGGAATCTCCGCAATACAGTTGCGGCGGTAGGGATGAAGATCCTGTCCCCGGGCTGCAAATCTGGTCTGGTTTCGCCATCCGCCTTCATCGGCGTACCCTGGAAGATAAAGAAAGGCGTTCCTTCATCTGCATACTTGTTGTAGATGTAAGCCTGCCCGGTCAGGTAGTTCATCCGGTCTGCAGCACAGCTTGTCACCACACCAATGGTAAGGCCTCGTTTATCCAATACAGGATCACCGAGATGGACCATGGGAATCCCTTTCACATCACATCGGAAACGTACCACAACGCTGTCACGTTCAGCTTCTCGTTCCAGGAAACTCTCTCGCCCAATGAACCATGGTTTATATGTCTTTACATAGCTTCGGAACCCAGCTTCACCCACACCCAGCTTTAATTCGCCACTCATCTCGTGCCCGTATAAGGGTAGCCCGGCCTCGATACGCAACGAATCTCTCGCCCCTAACCCGATCGGTTTGAGCCCCATCGGTTCCCCGATATCCAGCAGAGCCTTCCATAAGACTGCTGATTTATAAGGGTGCACCAACAATTCGAAGGCCATTTTCTCGCCCGTATAACCTGTTCGGGAAACAACAAGGTCGATGCCTCCGAGTGTGGCTTCGCATAGCTCCGCGCGACCTAACTTCTGGATACGCTTACATGTAGCATCATCACATTTCAAGGCCAGAAGGATGTCGCGCGACAGCGGACCCTGCAATGCGATATCGACCAACATGTCCTTCCCCTCAGCCGGATCGCGCAAATTGCGGAGTATAACTTTACGCCCAAACGCTCTCGCCCATGGACGTTTTTTATCCACGAGCACTTCACCGTCGCGGACCGCACAGAGATACGCCCAATCCTTATCGTCGTTCGACGCGTTCACCACAAGAAGGTATTCCTCCAGTCCGCGCCGATAAACGATCAGATCGTCGATCACATTTGCGTCTGGATCCATGAATTGTGTGTACACCGACTGGCCGACCTTGAGATAGCCGATGTCGTTTCCACAGACACTGTCTAAGAACACGGCAGCATCAGGTCCTTCTGCCTGGTATATCCCCATGTGAGAAACATCAAACAAACCGGCGGCGGTTCTAACTGCCTTATGTTCCTCTCTAACGGAGGAATACCATAGGGGCATATCCCACCCGGCAAACGGTGCCATCTTAGCGCCCAACTCGAGATGGATCGCGTGAAGAGTCGTCCGCTTTAATTCGGTCTGGTTCTTGGCGTCCTGCCAATTGAATTCCGGCAAGGGTTCACCTGATCCATCAGATATGCCAATATAAAATGGCTTAGTATTGGCTGCATGATCTCCGTTGAGGGATTTAGCAGGTGGGTCTTTTGATTCGTGAACCCACGCCGGTCCCGGGGGCTTCGCCAGGAGATCGCCCTCTTTTATGCTGACAAAACCATCCGACATAGCACGCAGCCAGGCGGCAGCAAGATTTGCATCGCTTGATTTCACACTTAATTGGAATTCATGGGGAGACCTACAGGTGAGCGTACCCTCGATCTCACCCTGAGGTGTACTTATTCGTGTGGCCTGGCTTTGATCAGGATCCAACGCCTCAACATCGCTGCTCGCAGCGGTCATCAAGAATTGCCGCACGCGTTCCCCTCCAATATCAAAGGCTGCCCATTCACCTTTCCCTGGTGATTCGTCGCCCATGTAATAGAAGTGAGGATATCCATGAACAGTTGGATCGAAGTCGATACCCGCCCACTCAGCCAATGCGCATACACGCAGCTTTGCCTCTTCCATCGTCTTGAAATCTACCTTCGCACGTCTATTGTGGCGTTTACGCGATTTCAATTCATAGGGTGTCGTCGCCATTAAAACGTCGGCAATGATGTCCGCGAGCGTGATCGTTTCCTTTTCTGTAAATCCGCGCTGGGTGATCCAGGATGTGCCCATGCGAATGCCGGAAGGATCAAGCGCGGATCTATCGCCCGGTATTGTATTCCGATTCACCACGATGCCCGCTAGATCCAAGATGCGCGCCGCCATATCACCGGAAAGCGTTGTCCCATCAGGTCCGGTTACGGATCTGCAATCCAGATTCATCAGGTGGGTGTCGGTACCACCGAACGCTATCGGAAAGCCCCGCTCCTCCAGACGTTTCGTCAACGTTTCACAATTCTTTATCACTTGGTGCTGAAGTACGCTGAACCTTTTGGTTTGAGCAAGCTTAAAGGTGAGCGCAAGTGCGGCAATCGTATTAATGTGAGGACCACCTTGTTCTCCGGGAAACACCGCTCTATCAATCTTACGGGATATTTCGTGGTCCGCTGTAATGATCACTGCGCCCCTGGGTCCGTTGAGTGATTTATGAGTGGTCGTCGTAACGACATGGGCGTGTCCTATCGGAGATGGATAAGCACCGGCAACAACCATTCCGGCGACATGGGCGATGTCGGCCAGCAGGTAAGCGCCAACCGAGTCGGCGATCGCCCTGAACCTGGCCCAATCAGCCGACCAGGGATAAGACGAAAAGCCGGCGATGATCATCTTGGGCCTGTGTTCGCTCGCCAGATCTTGAACTGCCTGGTAGTTTATTCGTTGTGTCTCAGGATCTACTGTGTAATGAACGATGTTAAAATATTTCCCGGAACGATTAACCGGAGACCCGTGGGAAAGGTGACCGCCGTGAAGCAGGTTCATCCCCATGACGGTGTCGCCGGGGTCAACCAACGCGTGATACACCGCGTTATTGGCTGGCGCTCCCGAAAGCGCTTGCACATTTATATACAAATCATCTGCTGTTAAACCATTGGCGGCAAACGCTTCGGCGCAGCGTCGACGTGCTAATGCCTCGACCGTATCAACATACTCTACGCCTTTGTAATAACGCGGGTCAGAATAACGGCGATAGTGTGCAAGACGGTTGTCATAATCCAGGATTTCTTCTTCACTCATCCAGCGGGTATCCTCATCCGGATAACCTTCCGCATAAACATTCTGGAACGCCGAATCCAGAGCTTCGCGCACCGCTAATGGAGAGGTGCTTTCGCTGGCGATCAGGATCAATTTCCGATATTGACGTTCGGATTCCAGTTGAGTTAATTCATACACATCTGGATCTAATTCCTCCAGAGTCCCTCGAAAAAGAGAGTCAGGCATTTGAAGCTCCTTAAAAAAGGGGCAGCTTATTCGTAATTAGCCGCCGAAACATGGGAATGTTTATATGGTGGATTGTAAGACCAATGGGGAAGAAGGGTCAAGGATTGCTTTCTTAATCAAACCCACATGAAGTCATTCTCTATGGAGTAAAACTGCCCCGTCCGTGGGAGGATAATGATATAAGACGTCCATATGTGCGCCCGCGCATGGAAAAAAATAATCGGTAATGATAAGCTGGGTTGGCCTTCTAGCGTTCAAGCTCGGATATTAGCCCACCCTCATATACCCACAGGTCGAAAAGATCCTGCAAATCACAGTGGCAGGTTTCTTCTGCGACTTCCTGGAGACCGCTCCCGGTCGCGAAGCCATACAGGTACTGCTGATAATACGCCTTCAGGAATTCACCAAAGGGACGATCGCCGAGCTCGCGACGAAGCGCGTCGAAGAATAGCGCGCCTTTCAAGTACACAAACACAGCGTAATCAGAAACGGAGGCATAGTCCCCGACAGGCATGCCGATCGGGATCGTCGGGTCTGGGTGCTCCCTCACGATGGCGCGCAGGTCGCTCAAGAAACCAGTCGCCCGACCTGACCCTAACGCGTGTTCGTAATACAGCGCCTCTGCATAAGTCGCCGCAGCTTCATCTAGCCAGGGTTCCGAAATTTGGTCGTCGCCGACAAGACCATAGAACCACTGATGTGCAACTTCGTGGACGGTCGGTTCCACAACCCAGTGAGTCCCTATTGTTCCAATGAAGACTAAACCCGGGTATTCGATTCCTCCAAACGCATGGGGCGCGTCGACGATATCAAGCTCTGGATAGGGGTAGGGTCCCACAAGATCACCCAAGACCTGCATCTGCAGGGTCGCTGAATCGAGCACCTTATCAAGGTCATCGGCATGATCCTGCAGCACCCAGGCTGTTACGGTAACATCGCCAACCTGGCGAGACTCGTCGACGAAGTCGGCGACAGCGATTGCCACATCCCGCATCGGTCCGGTCACATACGTCAGGCGTTGAAGATCGCCAATGCTCTCGTTTAGAACTTCTACTCCGGAGGCGACGAGATCGAAGGCGGAGGGCGCAGTTACTTGCAGCTGATAGAGCGCGATATCTGAATTGGTAGTATCCCCGCCCGAAGGCGCCGGCCGGATATCCCACTCATAATCGACGATACGCGGGATGAGTGGATAGAAGGTCGGGGCAATCAACACACCCTCGGTTATCCCAAAACGACGCGGAGCTGTAGGATTCATAGATCCCACCTCGATCCGGAACGGCAGACCCAGATCGATCACCTCCCCCGGTGCGAGCGGCAGCGCCAGATCAACCCGCAGGGCCAGACCATCCAACTCCTGCTTGGGATCGATGACCTTGTCCCTGATAAATATAGGGCCAGCGACCATTGAAGCCTGATACTGCGGGTCGTTTGGCCAGAGCATTAGATAGATCTCATGCAGTGGTTTGTCGAGATTGTTCCTGAATTGAATCTGAGCCCAGCCATCGAGAATGGCAGTCATCATCTCCGAATCAAACGTTACCTCCACCTCGATCGAATAGCGAGTGGCGTCCTTGAGGTGGGTGAGATCATCGACGTGATCGGATAATAAGCCTGAACTCTGTTCCGATAATTGGATATCCGGAGTCGGTTCCGGGGTATGCGTCGGTGGGGGCGCAGGCGTCGGTGTGTAAACCGGAGGCAGTCTGACTGTACTTTGGGGACCAGTGGTGCTCGGCAACTCCTGCGCAGGGTACGTAAGCGGCGCGCAGGCGGTCAGGAGAAGCAGCAGGATGAAAGTAACCTTCTTCACGAGCAATCCTTCGTGTGTTTTTGCCTGGTTAGAATAATGGACGCTCGATTTCCCTAACGCAGCCCTAACGTTGGTTTTTTCGCTCTTCTCATTATTCCATCACTGGTTTTCTTGTTTCAATATTTTAGAATTTGTTTTCCCGCTAATCTGGCACGCCTAGCTTCCTAAAAATTAAAGCTCGGTCATTGTAATTCATCTATTCCAATTTCACCCTGTGCCCTTCACAAAATCACCCACCCGCCATCTTCACTGAGCTAATACAAAACAGCCCCGGAAATTTCCAGGGCTGTGCCTGTCTAACACATCTTCGCGTCTTTTATTACTACTCAGCCTTGGTGTGTATGCGGTCTTTGAAGAATGGGATTAGGAGCAGAACGACAAGGATGACCCCTTGTGCGCCAGCCATCCAATAGGCAGAGGTGAAGATTGTAGCCTCGAGTGTGTCTGCCGGGACAAGCGATGCGGAAGGGCGGAGGTAATGGACCGGGAAAGATGCAACCGCAATGAGCAAACCTGAAATCATAGCCAGCCACCTACGAGCAGGCGATGCAGGTTGTCGTGTTATAAACTCCTGAGTTTCTTAGAGCCCCCTGGTCGGGGGTTCTCAAGCAGGGATAGTATCCACCGATCGATCCGCTTGAGCAACTCACGGTCTTACCTCTCGAGTCAGGAATTCAAAACCGTGCCTGTATCGTTTAGAATATGTTCAAACTTTTTTTCTAGAATGGATACCGATCTTCAGCGATAGCTATGTTCTTCGGCGTAGTTAAACCTGAGGTAAGAGGCGAGAACCAAAAGCTAGTATACAATCCAGATTGGTGATGGGAAGGTAGTTATTTGCTATGCGATCGCGCTCATTATCGCTTCGCCGCCTGCTACTTGGCGATCCACTGGCCAGTTCGCAACTTATTCATGAGAAGATCTCCAAGATCAAAGCGTTAGCAGTCTTCTCTTCGGACGCACTCTCCTCTGTTGCCTACGCTACTGAGGAAATCCTCATGGTATTAGCTGCAGCCAGTACGGCGTTCCTCCATGCATCTATGCCGATCAGCATCGCCATCGCGGCGCTGCTTCTCACCGTCGGCTTCTCCTACTACCAAACCATTCACGCTTACCCCAAAGGAGGTGGTGCCTACATCGTCGCCAAGGACAACCTGGGGACAGTTTTTGCTCTGATCGCTGGCTCGTCCTTACTGATCGATTACACCCTAACCGTCGCTGTGAGTGTCTCAGCCGGCGTTGCGGCGATCACCTCCTGGCTTCCTGCTTTACTCCCGCTGAGGACGATCATCGCTGTCGCCGCAGTTGGCCTAGTGACGATGATCAATATGCGCGGTCTGCGTGAATCAGCCACTTTCTTTTCGGTTCCTACTTACTTGTTCATCGCCGGGGTGCTCGTCATGCTTGCTTACGGGCTTATTCGCTGGCTCACCACTGGTGGTCTACCGCAGGTTCAGGTGATCGACCCCATCCACAACGAGGCGGTGTTGGGCAGTATCTCCGCCTTCCTTATCCTGAGGGCCTTCTCCGCCGGTTGCACCGCATTGACAGGAATTGAAGCGATCAGCGATGGGGTGCCCGCTTTCCGTCCGCCTGAAGCAGATAACGCCGGAAAGACCTTGCTGGTGATGATCGCCTTGCTTACGACGATGTTTCTGGGGATCACCTTTCTGGCCAATCAGGTCGGCGCCGCCCCCAGCCACGCTGAGACCGTCCTTTCTCAGATCGGCGGCGCACTCTTCGGCCGCGGAACACTGTATGCAATCGTCCAGGTTGCTACGGCGCTAATCCTTCTACTTGCAGCCAATACAGCCTACTCCGACTTTCCACGGCTTTCCTTCTTCATGGCGCGTGACGGCTTCATGCCGCGTCAGATGGGGAACTTAGGCGACCGCCTGGTTTATTCAAACGGGATTGCCATCCTGGGGATCCTGGCCTCTGCCTTGATCATCGTCTTCCGAGGCGACACTCACCGCCTGCTGCCACTCTACGCCGTAGGGGTATTCATCTCTTTCACGCTATCTCAGGCCGGGATGGTCCGTCGCTGGTTCCGGATTCGGATCAAGGGTTGGCGCCGAAACGCTACAATTAATGCCCTAGGTGGAACGGTTACATTCATCGTTTTTCTGATTATTCTTATTACGCGCTTCCTGACAGGCGCTTGGATCGTGATCGTGCTCATCTCTATCGTTTCATTGATGTTGCTGCGCATCCACTCCCATTACCGCCAGATCGCCAAATCCCTATCTCTGGAGGCCTACGCTTCCCCAACCCGCCTGCACAACCCGGTGGTGATCATCCCGATTGGTGGTGTGCATCGCGGCGTGCTGAAGGCTCTGGAGTTCGCGCGCTCACTCTCACCGGACGTCACAGCTGTATACGTGGAGACATCCAGCGAGGAGGGGCAGAAGGTACGCGAGAAGTGGGAACAATGGGGTGATGGTGTACGCTTGGTCACCCTGGAATCTCCATATCGCTCCATGGCAGGACCTTTAATTGAGTACTTGACTAAGATTGGTAAGGAGCGCCAGCGTGATGACGTCATCACTGTCGTTCTACCCCAGTTTATCCCAGCTCATTGGTGGGAGAATCTCCTGCACGGGCAGTCAGCCTGGCTTATCCGACTTGCTTTGCTCTTTCGCGAGGGTTACATCGTGATTGATGTGCCGTATCATATTACCGAGATGGTAATAATGGAGAAGCGGGAATGAAACTTATCATCGTCGGCTGTGGACGTGTTGGTAGTGAGCTTGCGTATGCGGTGTGTCTTGGTGGTCATGAGGTGATCGTGATCGAGCGAGATGCCCATGCCTTTGAGCGCCTGGGAAACGAATTTAGCGGCCGCACGATTCAGGGCGATGCCCGCAGTGACCGCGTCCTCCAACGTGCCGGTATCGAAGACGCCGATGGTCTGGCTGCAGTGACCTCAAGCGACATGATGAATCTGGTTGTTGCACGCGCCGCCCGGATTATTTTTAGAGTTCCAAATGTCGTGGCGCGCGTTTATGATCCTATTCACTCCGATGTTTTCATCGAAGCTGGGCTGCAAACCGTAATATCTTCCTCCTGGGCAGCCAACCGCATCGAACAACTGCTAACCTCTCCGAATATCACCGAGCTGGCAAGCTTGGGACATCGCGATCTGGTTCTGATTGAACTGCGGATCCCCCCCCAGCGAGCAGGTGCAAGACTTGGCACTCTCGCTCGCGAAGGGCTCTCTCAACCAGTGGGCTTGGTTCGGGCAGGTCAGGCGCTCTTCGCTAAGGACGAAATTCTTCTGGAAGATGGGGATCTTGTAGTGTTAATGGTCGCCGGCGGCGAGATCGAGCATGTCGAGCATTTCCTTGTTGAAGGGGAGGAATAAGATGTTTGTCTTGATCTACGGCGGTGGTCGCGTTGGCTCACACCTGGCCGCGCTCTTATTAGAGCTAGGCCATAAGGTTCGATTGATTGAAAATCAGGAAGATGTGATCGAGAAACTCCATCGCGAATTGCCCACCGAGATCATTTATGAGGGCGATCCGCTCGACCCTCGCATCCTTGAAGAGGCAGGAATCCGGCAAAGCAATGTGTTTGTCTCGGCTTCTGCAGAGGACAGCGCTAATTTGGCGGTAGCTTTTCTTGCCAAGAAGAAATTCAACGTCGCCAGAGTGATCGGTCGGGTGAATAATCCCCGCTATACCTGGTTATTTACGCCTGAAATGGGTGTGGATATTGCCCTCAACCAGGCCGACATCCTGGCTCGGTTGATCGAGGAAGAGATGTCTCTGGGCGATATGATGCCATTGTTGAAACTGCGGCGTGGGGAATACATGCTGGTCGAGGAAAAAATCCCTGTTGGAGCACCCGCAATCGGCATGATGATTAAAGATCTCAATCTTCCCAATAACTGTGTCATCGCCGCTATCATCCGCGAGGGGATTGTTGTCGTCCCGCGCGACTTCACTACACTGGAGCCCGGTGATGAGGTCCTTGCGGTTGTCGATCGACCCGCGGCTGGTCACCTGGCGCAGTTATTTTCGGTGAGCCCTCTAGAAGCAGCGAAAAACGATGATCTCTCAGAAATACGCTAGTCGCTGGTTGAAAGACTATAAGCCGGGAAGTTAAAGATGGGACCAACCGACATTTCAACACTTGGAGTGACCAAAAGCAATTGTCCTTTCATAATCCCGTGTGATTATTTTAAGAGTCGCTAATCCACTTCAGCATTCCTTGTTGCACATGTGAGTTGAATCCAGGGATCTGTAGAGCGAGAGTCTCGGTGGCGTCTGTATGATTCTCAGGCGATCCTATGAAGCACGCAATAGTTGTAATTATCCTATACGTAGAGGGTCAACCTAGTAAGTGCATTCGGGGTTTAGAACAGGAATCGCCGCTAACTTCACTTTCATTCTTCTGTGTTGCACTTGCGAGTTGAATCTGCATCTTGCTACGATGATGTAGATTCCCCCTCGTCGTCATGTACATGATTAGCCAACGAAAGTTGGTCGCGGACGATGGAACTGCATTCTTCATTTGCAAAAACAGTTATCTTATCCCCGGCATGGATGATTGTATTCCCATGCACAGCCTGCTGTTTTTTCCCGCGCATTACGGAGACAATCAGGCAATCTACGGGGAGATCAACTTCCTTTACCTGCATTCCAACAACCATTGCGTCTTGAGGGATCACAAGGTGTAGGAAGGTGGCATCATCAAGCTTCTCGAGCTTAAGCGTTTCAGCCTTGTGTTGGTGGTGTGAGCGGTTGATGATGGCGACCTTGTAGGCTCGAATAATATCGCTTCGACGGACGATCCCGACAAGATGGCGAGAGTCATCCCTCTCCAGCACCGGCAGGCGCCCCACATCTCGTACGCTCAGCCGCCGCAAAGCCTCCCAGACAGGCTCATCCGGATATGCCACAAGCAGATCATCGCATGTCGCGATATCACCTACAGTCCGGCCTTCAATTCGTGCTTCGTCTAAGGATTTATCGAAATCCTGAATGGTAACAATCCCCAACAGATCGCCATCCGACCCGACAACAGGGAATCCGTGATGGTGGGTCTCCAAGAATACCTCCGCCAAAGATGAGAGAGACATTTCTGGAGATACTACATGTACATCTGTGGTCATGATCTCTCCGACTTTCACGCCTTGCATCACATCAATGTCACGACCTTGATCGAGATGTACACCACGCCGACTGAGCTTGAGTGTGTAGATCGACTCCTTGTTCAGCACTCTCGAGAACAAGGTGCTAATCACCGTCGCCAGCATCAGAGGCAAAATGATTTTGTAATCGCCTGTCATTTCAAACATGATCAGAATCGCGGTTACCGGCGCATGTGCGGCTCCACTGAAGAACGCGGACATTCCAACCAGAGCATAAGCACCGGCGGGTGCCGTGATACTTGGAAAGATCAAATTCACAATTTGACCAAAGGTAACGCCCAGCATCGCCCCCATGAAGAGCGAGGGGGCGAAAACGCCTCCTGAACCTCCTGAACCGAGGGTAAGGATAGTGGCAAGCATCTTAAGAAAGAAAAGAATGAGCGTAACCTGAAAGGCGATATTGTTCGAGAGTGACTCCGTGATCGAGACGTAACCAATTCCGAATATCCTGGGATAACCCGACGCTTTATAGGTGACGATCCCAAGTACACCTAATAGTGCCATTCCTAACGCTGGTTTGATATATTCGGGAAGGTTGAATCTATCCCAGAGATCCTCCGAAGCATAGAGTGATCGGGTGAAGATCACCGCCCCGATTGCAGCGACCACACCAAGCAAAGTATAAAACACGAGCTCCCAAGGACTGACAAGAGAATACTCAGGAACAATAAAAGCTCGACTATTACCTTCAAAGAATTGGGCGACGACATCTGCCGTGACTGCTGAGATGACAACTGCACCGAAGTAAGTGGCATGAAACTGGCCGAGAATGACTTCAAGGGCAAATAATGCACCGGCGATGGGTGCGTTAAATGTAGCAGCAATGCCGCCTGCCGCCCCGCAGGCGACAAGGTTCCGCACTCGGTCATCAGAGAGATGGAGAAGCTGTCCTACTGTTGAACCAATCGCCGAGCCAATTTGGGCAATCGGTCCTTCGCGACCCACTGAACCACCGGTACCGATACAGATACTCGATGCAAGGGCCTTCACAACGGCCACACGCGGCCGAATTCGCCCGCCGCGTAGGGCTACCGCTTCCATCACCTCAGGAACACCATGCCCCTTTGCCTCTTGAGCGAAATAAAAGATCAAAAGACCAACGATCAACCCTCCGACTGCCGGTATTAAGATGTATTGAAACGGCGAGATCGGCTCAAAAATACCCGCGGTTTTTTCGTAAGCAAGGGTTTGGATCCAATCAATCAATCGTCTGAAGATGACTGCACCAAGCCCCGCTCCAACGCCCACGATGAGCGCAGTAAGGATGATGGTTGCGGATTCAGGCAGATTGGTTTGATCCAGACGATTTGATAGACGACGACTCCAATCAGTAAACATGGAACTTTGCTTAGTTTGTGCCGCGAGAGCGGGTTTAGACATCGTACGAACCTCTAAACAATGATGATGAATTACGAAAGAACGATTATCTGCCAATTCTTCAAGAGCTCATCCATTGGTGCACTTCGTAGTTGAAGCTATGGATTTTATCAGCAATGAAGTTCATGAATATCTTCGTCTAGAATAAGTTTATCGACCAGAAGTTCATGGTTTTGGGGAGAACCATAAACTCTCCATCTGCTGACCATCTCACCAGCCCGCAGACCCTTAGTGAAGGATTCAATGCGCAGATTGCATTGATTAATTATGTTCTCCAGTTGACCACATTTTTCAGTACTTCTTGAAAAAACGATGTGATAGTTGCGCGTCTCACGCGTCTTATGAATCAACCGGTCGAACATAGGAAAGACCCACAATCCGATTAAGATCAGACCGGTCGATATCCCTGCTAGTAGGAAATACCCACTACCGATCCCCATACCCAGGGCGGCAGCGATCCAAACTGTGGATGCTGTTGTCAGCCCAACGATGTGTCCTTCATTGCGAAGGATTACACCGGCGCCAATGAACCCTATCCCGGTGACAATACTTGCAGCGATGCGAACTGGGTCACTTGTTCCACCAAGTTCAAGGGATAAGATGGTGAATAGAGTAGAACCTAAGCAAATGAAAATTATTGTTCGAAATCCAGCTGCTTTATCATGGAATTCTCGTTCAGCGCCAATCAGCCCCCCAACAAAGATGGCTACTAGCAACTTAATCACAATTTCAGAGATGTCCGTCATGTATGCCTCTTATGTCTTATAAAGGGGGTAAATCTAATAGCTCGCAAGGGATATATTATTCATACACTTTAATTATACTGCCGATGGCCTTACCGCTCCATTGGAATCCCGCTGGCAATCTGTAACAGGTGTTCTCCCGATGAAAGTCCCGTTGGACTTCCGATCCCAACAACGGAAATTAACCATGACTATGGCCTGCAGCCAACCAGCACGTCTGGACATATTCGAATTGTTATTGAAACCAAGGATCATTCTCCTCAACTCGTCCTTCTCGCAGCGAGCGCTGAGACTCGGCAAGTTGCTCGTCAAACACCAAAATTTCCCTGCTTCACCCTCACCGATGACCGGTCTCAATTCAACGTCAGACTATAGCCCCATCCCTACCATTAGCTTAAAGACAGCGTGATCTCTAAAGAATAGAACGCCCTCGTAGGTGCTTCTTATTCAGGAGCCGGGGCTAAGATTCCGTAGTTCCCAGAACATATTGTAGGGGGTCATGTCCAGAGTGAAGCATGGGAAACCGAGGACCTTCAGGTTTCACCGTGTGAGCTGTCCCAAAAGGGCAGCCCCTTAAAGAGTGGGCGGAACAGGACTCGAACCTGCGACCTCTTCTGTGGAAGGAAAAGCTAAGCACATTCAAGAATCAGACCCTGTGACAATTGATTTGAGTTATTAAATCCATCCACCCACTTTTCTTCGAGGATCTTCATCGATTCCCCCTGGGGATATCTTTAATCTGGAAAACGAAAGTGTCGGTGGCGTTCGTATGGTCCTCGGACGATCCTATATAAAGTGGTTATTTGTGTCGCCAAGAGCTTCCTACCATAGCTCTTTATATAATCCATTAATAAAGCGCCCTCTCGGACGCTTCGTTCTCAGGTAGTGGCGTTTAGATTCGAATTGAGGACCTTCAGGTTACACCGTGCCGCACCGGCCCTGGTGCGGTGAGAGTTAT
>JBARSI010000185.1:0-20172 GCA_049644665.1 Anaerolineales bacterium | reverse complement strand
TGGGAGCACCTCCTCCAGGAGAAAGTGTCACCCATGTCTTGAGAATATGTGTCACCTATGTTGTGAGAATATTATGTAACCTATGTCCCGGTTTGGTTCAGTCGATTTTCTCCCTCAACAAGCCGATGAAACAATTTAATTCCTCGGCAGTTACTTCACTCCTCGGAATGATCACGGAATAGACACCATCTATCGCGACGAATATATGATTGGGAGTCTCTGCGATCTCCTGAACTAGGCTCCAGGGAACTTCAGAATACAATTCTCCAGCCCTCTGCTGCAGACCGCTCTCATTTGCCGTAAGTGAACGGTAGCCCAAGGATGTTGAGCTCATCTTCTGCCTAACGACCTGTGGTAGCCTGCGTCGATATAGCCATTCAAAAAGAGCAGGCGCCAGCAAAAACGAGAGCACTGCCATTAATCCGAACATGATCGGCAATAATAAGTCATCTGCCACGATTAAAGCACCTAAAGCGAGCAATCCGAAAGACAGAGGGTATAAAATCCGCCTCAAGCGTGTTTGCTTTCGTAACGCCACAGACATCTCAACTTGGAACTCAGCCAAAGCAAAAAGATCTGGTTCTGCGAGAGAAAACTTTATTTCCATATCTAATTCCTTGCCGATGCCTAACGGCTTGGAGCTAAGCGGCGCCGGTAAATACGCCCCAATCATTCTCGCTCACCATTAGCTAGATTCCAAACTAACTTTTCGCCAGCTATCGGCGTCCGCTTCAGCGAAAGACTGTGTGAAAAGTCCCCTCTGATGCGATAATACATCCATCTTTGGGTTCCGTCTAATCTGAGATTTCTATGCACCACGTTGATGGCATTGATCGAGACCAAATAACCATGTTTCCCGAAGTGCTGGACGACTATATCAGCGAAGATAATCCCGTCCGCATTGTTGACGCCTTCGTTGGAAGCCTAGATCTTTCATCCTGTTCAAAGCGAAACAAAGGATTCGGAAAAGCCTGACGGTCTACGTTTCATGTGAGCGGATGGAAATGAACAACTTCGAGGGGTGGGCTCAAGACCCCCAGGTCGCGAGTTCTAGTCCTTTACAAGGGGGCTTAGCGGGAAAGGGGCTGCCCTTTTAGGACAGCCCCTAATCGAGTGGGCGGAACAGGACTCGAACCTGCGACTTCTTCTGTGTAAGAGAAGCGCTCTAACCAACTGAGCTATCCGCCCTGCTCGGATTATAGCGCCCACCACACGTACGGTCAACGGAAGTGAGATCAATGATGAATTTACAGCATCAACAACATCGCCGGATTTCTTTGTTGGTTATGATCTTCCCGCTTCTGGCTAGCTAAACGGGATGCGGGAAAGTTGTTGCCCGCATTGGTCCCTATGCTATAGTAGCGCAATATCAGTGGAGACCTCTGGCCGTGTCAATGTGGGTATTCATCCCCCTATTCCTTCTCATCGTGGGAATTGCATATTGGGAGATATGGGTCTGTGAGGGCACCCATCTAGGACGCCGGTTCGTCATCTGGCTCTACGACATCGCCGCCGTTCGCTACGAGCGCATCAAGCAGTTCAACCCGATGTGGGAGCGGCAGTTTCTGGCCGAACCTGTCGCAGAGGTTCTTGGAACCTTTGCGGATGCATTGGTGCTGGATGTCGGTGCGGGGACCGGAAGGCTCGCACACAGCCTCTTTCAACTACCAAATGTCCAGGCGCGCGTGATTTGCCTTGAGCCATCGAAAAGCATGCTTGACCGCGGTCAAAGTCGTACGCCTTTGGAAAATGTCCATTGGGTCCGCGGCTGGGCTGTCCCACTCCCCTACCCTGATGAGTGTTTTGACCTTGTATCCAGTTTGGAGATTCTCGAATTCACACCGCATCCCTTACAGACACTAGAAGAACTGGATCGGGTTCTGCGCCCTGGCGGTTGGCTGCTGGTCACAAACCGTGTTGGCAAAGAGGCGCGCTGGATTTTCGGGAAGACCTTCACCCGCGCGCGCTTCCCTGTAATTCTCAAGGATATGGGTTTTGAAAATGTGGAGGTCTTTCGCTGGCAGGTCACTTACGATCTAGCGTGGGCGCAGAAGAAAGGCTAAACCTGCGCCGCTAGCAGACTTGGATATAATGGGTTCCGTTAATCACGTCTCCCGCCGGTACGTCAATTCTGAGCTTTGATTTTCTTTATCAGGAATTTCGCATGCGCATCGTCCGTTATCAAAAGAGAAGCGGCGCAAAACCAGCCTGGGGCTGGGTTTCTGAGGACCGTGTCGGCCGGTTGGACGGCTCACCGTTTGGTCCTTATGGGCGAAAAGAGGCTAAGGACCATCTAGAGCGGATCCGCCTGCTCCCGCCGGTTGACCCGGGCAAGATCATATGCGTCGGTCGCAACTACGCCGCACACGCCGCTGAACACGGTGCACAGGTGCCTGAACGCCCTCTGCTCTTCCTGAAGCCGCCGACCAGCATAATCGGCCCAGGCGAACCCATCCTGCTCCCTCCACAATCCGAAAATGTTGAACATGAGGCTGAGCTTGCTCTGGTCATTGGACGTGGCGGGCGCTGGATCCGCCCCGAAAACGCTGCCGATCACATCCTCGGCTATACCGCCGCTAACGACGTGACTGCACGCGACCTGCAACGCCTTGACGGACAATGGACACGCGGCAAAGGGTTCGATACTTTCTGCCCGATCGGACCGTGGATTGAGACCGAACTCGACCCAGCAGATGCGCTCATTACCTGCTATGTATCCGGGCAGATGCGCCAGATGGGATCTACTCGAGATATGATCTTCCCAGTTCTTACTCTCGTAGCATTCATCTCCTCCGTCATGACATTGAACGCCGGAGACGTGATATTGACCGGAACACCTGCCGGCGTGGGACCGCTCCATGACAGGGATGAAGTTACCGTTGAAGTCGAAGGTATCGGGGAGTTGACTAACCCTGTGCGATTAGAGAAAAGAAAAGTCGAATGAAAAACACCTCTGGAGGTTTGGTATGGGATTAAAGCCCGATCATTGGATCGCGCGCATGGCGCGAGAGGAGCGCATGATTGAACCGTATGAGGAGGGTAAGGCTCGCGAAGGCGTGATCTCCTACGGGGTCTCCTCCTATGGATACGATATCCGTGTCGCTGATGAGTTTAAGATCTTCACAAATGTTTACTCCGCAGTCGTGGACCCGAAGAATTTCGATACCGCTTCGATGGTGGACTTTCAGGGAGATGTTTGCATCATCCCGCCGAACTCCTTTGTGCTGGCGCGCACTGTTGAGTACTTCCGCATCCCCCGCGGCGTGCTCACAGTTTGTGTCGGAAAATCGACTTACGCTCGCTGCGGGATCATCGTGAACGTCACGCCCTTTGAGCCAGAATGGGAGGGCTACGTTACACTGGAGATCTCCAACACCACCCCGCTGCCAGCGAAGATCTACGCCAACGAAGGCATTGCCCAAGTGCTTTTCTTTGAAGGCGACGAGGTGTGCAAAATTTCCTACGCGGATAAGAAAGGTAAATACCAGAAGCAGGATAAGATCATGCTGCCGCGCTTGTAGGTTAACGAGTCTCAACACTATAAATACCCAACCGGCGTCTCTATCTCGAGGCGCCGGACATGTTTTCTCCAGGTTCGACCCAAAGCTTTATTGAATTCCTCGACCGCCTTCACCTCGCGGTATAGAATACGAATGAGAATTGAACAAAAACCGGGAGGGCGATCATGGTCATCGTGCATGTTTACATTCACGCGAAAGTGGAGGAAGTCCAGGCCTTTCGAGAGGCAACATTAGAGAATGCCCGGAAAAGTGTCTTGGAGCCAGGAATCGCACGCTTTGATGTCCTCCAACAACAAGACGATCCCGAGCGATTCATCCTCGTCGAGGTCTATCGCTCCGAAGCGGACATCGCCAAGCATAAAGAAACACAACACTACAAAGTCTGGCGCGAAACCGTAGCGGAGATGATGGCAGAGCCGCGCCGGGGCGTGAAATTCAACAATGTCTTCCCAACTGACGAAGGCTGGGATTGAACATGCGCTTCGAATTCGCCACGGCTTATCGTGTCATATTTGGTGTTGGCGCACTAGCAGAGGCTGGTGAACTTGCGAAGGGATTCGGGGGGCGGGCTTTGATCGTAACCGGGTCAGACCCTGATCGCGCTGCCCCCCTCTTATCAATCCTAAAAAAGGCGGGGCTTACATCTCAGGTCTTTTCCGTTCCAGGCGAACCGACCGTCGCCCTTGCCAAAGAGGGCACGAGAATCGCCCATGAGGCTACCTGCGATCTGGTCATCGGCTTCGGCGGGGGTAGTGCGCTCGATTCAGGTAAGGCTATCGCCGCACTGGTGAACAACGGGGACGACCCGCTCGACTTTCTTGAGGTGATCGGGCGCGGAAAACCACTTGCAAGTCCCCCTCTGCCCTTCATTGCCATCCCAACCACCGCTGGCACCGGCTCAGAAGTCACCCGCAACGCTGTACTATCGTCCAAAGAACACCGCGTCAAAGTCAGCTTGCGCAGCCGGGAGATGCTTCCACTCGTAGCCCTGGTTGATCCGGAATTGACGTTCTCAATGCCACCGTCCATCACCGCCAGCACAGGTCTGGACGCACTCACACATGTCATCGAACCCTTTCTCTCATTAAAACGCAACCCGCTCACAGATGGACTTTGCCGAGAAGGAATACGGCTTATTTCTCGATCGCTGCGGCTGGCATACAAGGATTCTGAAGACCTCGAGGCGCGAATGGATATGTCACTTGCCAGTCTAATGGGTGGGTTTTCTCTGGCGAATGCAGGGCTTGGCGCAGTACATGGCTTCGCCGGTCCCCTCGGTGGGATGTTTAATGCCCCGCATGGCGCGATCTGCGCCGCTCTCCTGCCGCATGTCATGAAGGTCAACCTCCGCGCAATTCGCGCGCGGGGCACAAACCCGGATCTTGGCGCACGCTTCGACGAAATTGGACGTACTCTAACCAGAAACTCAGATGCTATAGCTGAGGATGGGGTCTCATGGCTGGCGGATCTCTGCGGCGCCCTGGAAATCCCTACCTTAAGCAGTTATGGTCTGACCCAATCTGATTTCGTGGGTTTGATCGAGAAAGCTTCGGCATCCAGCAGCATGAAGGGGAATCCGGTCAGGCTCACTGACGAGGAGATGACAGAGATCCTAACAAAGGCATTGTGAACAGTCACTCCGAAGCGCTTTTTCATGCCTATTAAAACTCCCGGCACATCAGCCCGCGCCATAGAGCCTCAACCCTTGATGTTATAGAACTTCTGTGCTATTTTTTTGAGGAATACTCAGAAGGAGGCGCCATATGAATGCACACCCCATCGTCCACATTGAGTTGGCTGCGGATAACCCCAAGGCCTCAGCGAAATTTTATGCAGACGTTTTCGGATGGAAGACGGAAGAGATGCCAGAGATGAACTACATCACCTTCGATGCCGAGGGTGGTCCGGGTGGAGGGTTTAACCCGACAGAGAATGATGACACAAATCCCGGGGATATTCTCATCTACATCCAGACCGAGGACATCGAAACATCGCTTTCGGAAATCGAAGCCGCAGGCGGGAAAACACTTCTCCTCAAATCGGAGATCCCCGGCATAGGCTGGTATGCACTCTTCGCGGATCTAACCGGCAATCGGGTGGGGCTCTACAAGAGCATGGGCGCTGAGTAAACGCCCCGATGCAAATCTCATCCATTCTTGCAGCGAGATTGCCAATTCGCCCTACCTGGCTGCATGTATTGATATATAGCGGGAACCAGTCTTGCAGGACCCGGTCGGATTCGCTCCCTGCTCTCTTCAGTCGGTGACGTCGCAGGATAGGCGTTGCCCTGCTGGGCTCCATGCAGCAACTGACACAATAGGGATGAGCTCTCCCTTGATTGTCATTTCGAGTGAGCCGTGCAGCGGCGCCCGAGAAATCCCTGTGATGATTCTTGTAGTAGTTCCCTCTAAGGAACGAATGCCGTGCACTTTACCACAGCTTCACACCTTCTAACGCAACACCCCAGGGATTTCTCACCCCCTCTGGGGGTTCGAAATGACAAGTTGTAAAATGCCTTATCCTCATAGAGTCGGAGAGTTGAATAACAAAACGTCGGCTGTCCAAACAGACTCGCCGGCATCTCTTATCGTTTAGGCCTTCTTCATGCTTAGACTTTAAACTCCCCAGAATCATAGAACAGCTCGTCGTCGACTAAAATCTGGCCCCCATCACGCATATCACAGATCATGTCCCAGTGAATCGCACTTTTATTCTTTCCCCCGACCTCCTCAAATCCGGCACCGAGCGCCAGATGAATCGTCCCACCGATTTTCTCATCGTAGAGGATGTTCTTGATGAAGCGGTTGATGCGTTTATTCGTCCCGATGGCAAACTCGCCTACATAGCGAGCGCCCTCGTCGACTTCGAGCATCTCCAGCAGAAACGCCTCGTTCTTCTCCGCCATCGCCTCGACGACTTTCCCGTTCTCAATCTTCAATTCGATGCCTTGCACCTCACGCTCCAGGCGAATCGCCGGATAGGTGAAGCGGATCCAACCCTCGACCGAATCCTCGACTGGGCTCGTGAAGATCTCGCCGCTGGGCATGTTGTTGACACCATCGGCGTTGATGAAAGATCGATCCTCGATAGACAGGGTCAGATCGACATTGGGGCCTTTCACTACAAGCTTTTCTTTCCCTGAAAGCCAATCCACAAAGCGCTGCTGTTCGTCGTGGATCCTGCGCCACTCTTTCACCGGGTCATCGGTGTCGGCATACATGGTAGAGTAGACATAGTCCTCGAACTCCGCCAGGCTCATCTCTGCATCCTGTGCGTGGGCGTTCGTGGGAAACATCGTGACCACCCAGTTAAATTCTCCAACAGCCGCTCGCTCCATATAACGTTGCATGAGGGTAGCCTGAGCTTTTGCCACGCGGCTATGCTTCACTGGATCGATATTGGTCAGCGCCCGGGTATTCGCCATGCTGTATAGCGAAGCCAGGCACTCAAATTCTTCAAAAGCCATTTTCATAACAGGTGAGACGAAGTCGAGCTGATCGTCGTTGGATTCGGAAAAACGAATATATTCTCCACCCGGGAAGGATGGAAAGAGGTGCGGATGCCCGCCCGCGCGGAGGACCTCCCTCTGGATTGCCAGCATCAGCGGTTCGCTTAATGTGCTGCCAGTAACAGCCACCCGATCCTTAGGTTTCACGCTCAGGCAATACTCGACGATCACTTTCGCCAGATTTTCAATACGAAAGTCAACCACTTAGATTCTCCTTCTCGATAATATCAGCCGCGTCATCAAGTTAAATTATAAACTCGCCCGATTCGTAGAATAGCTCACCATCGGCGAAGATTTGACCGCCATCGCGCATGTCGCAGATCAAGTCCCAGTGAATCGCGCTGTCATTCTTCCCGCCCACCTCGGCGAAACCGAATCCGAGCGCCATGTGGATCGTCCCGCCGATTTTCTCATCGAAGAGGATATTCTTAATGAAACGATTGATGCGCTTGTTGGTCCCGATGGCAAATTCACCCAGGTAGCGCGCCCCCTCATCTGTGTCGAGCATGCTGATCAGGAAGTCCTGATTCTTCTCAGCGCTCGCCTCCACAACCTTGCCTTTTTTAAACTTCAACTCTACACCTTCCACCTCTCGTCCCTGGCGGATCGCCGGATAGGTAAAGCGCACCCAGCCGTTGACCGCGTCCTCCACCGGGCTGGTGTAGATCTCACCGCTGGGCATATTCTTTTTGCCATCCGAGTTGATGAAATCCCTGCCTTCGATCGATACTTCCAGATCAACATTCGGGCCCTTCACGGTAAGTTGTTTCTTGCCCTTCAACCAGTCCACTAGCTTTTGCTGCTCATCGTGAATTCGATTCCACTCGGCGACTGGGTCATCTGTATCAGAGAACGTTGTGCTGAAGACATAATCAGAGAACTCCTCGAGACTCATCTCCGCGTCCTGTGCTACGGCCTGGGTTGGATATAGGGTGATCGCCCAGCGCAAATCGCCTGAAGCTGCGCGCTGCCTGTAGATCTTTGTCACCTCTGTATAGGCGCGCGCCCGCAGCTGCTGCTTCGCCGGATCGACATTGCTCAAGCGGCGGGTGTTCGACTGGCTTTGGAGAACAACCATCACCTCGAATTCTTCGCGCACTATTCTGTCAAAACGATTGACATGCTGGATTTGATCATCATTCCCTTCCGTGAAGAGGATGTATTCCAGCGCTTCTGTCTCGGCGCGTGATCGCAGCCCTCCCAATAGAACATATGGATACCCACCCACAGCCAGCGCCTGGCGGTAGACTTCCTCCGCCAGCGGCAGCGCCACTGGTTGGGTGAGAATGCCAACATGATCCCCGGGCTTAACCTCGGTGGAATAATGGACGAGCGTTTTGGCGAGGTTTGTCAAGCGTAAATCAGCCATGAAGTGTTTCTCCTTATAAATGACTCGTTTTGCAGAAAACCCGATTATAGCCCCACCCATTCTACAACCGCCATTCTGATCCGGTTCATGCATGGGGGGTGCTATAAAATCATTAGGTATTTTCAACTTTGAACATGGATGGATCGCAGAGATTAAATCCCGGGGCTTTAACAAGACAACACGCTGGAAAGGAGGGTGTTCCTGCGTTGGATTAGACCCTACCACTCACCTTCAAGCACACAACCATCGTTCAGGATAAGCTGCATTGAATAGCCCGTGTAACCCGCCGGATATTGGAAGGTTATCGTGATGAAGGTCGATTTTCCTGCTCGAATCGCGGTATCGACTCCCTCGACCCAATGCAACTCGCCATCTCCTTGAATGTCACCTTGTAAGAGCACGAGTTCACCCAGTTGGATTTGCTCGACATCACCGTTCGTCAGCACCGGCCAACCTGGAGTAAGACCCTGCAGGCGAAAATCCTCTGCGCCATCATTGTCGATCAACCAGGCCACTTTATTCCCGGTCACACTCGGATTGAAGAGCGACAGCCCCGGGCATACATCGGATTTGATCGGCAAGGGCGGTGAGGTCGGGCTTGGCTCTGGCTCACTTGTGACAGTGGAAGAAACCACCGCTACTGCAGTCTCGCCATCCGCCGTGGATGCCTCGTCGTTCGCAGTGGGCGTAGTCACCATCGATGCGCCACCGCCCAGGGCGCGCACGGCCACGAAAACAGCGATGGCCAGGACAGGAATTAACGCGGCGACGATCCACCCACGAACTCGGCGCCGCGGGACAATTTCGGGGGCTGCCATAGGGCCTGGAACAGGTTCAATGTAGGTAGTAGGTGCTGCGGCGATACGCTCGAACTCCGGAAGAGGCTTCCCGGCCAATGCAGCCTGGTAAGCCTCTTTCAAGTCACGGACGCTCGGAAATCGCTTCTCGCGCCTCTTGGCCAGAGTTTTCAGGATTACGACCTCAAGGTCCGGTGGGAGATCGGGGCTGAAACGACGCGGGCGCGGCACCGGTTCCTTGATGTGTGCCAGGACAGTTGCCATCGGAGAACCCAAGTCGAAAGGCAGGCGCCCGGTCGCCATCTCATAGAGAATTACTCCCAGAGAATATTGGTCGGAACGGGCATCCAATTCTTCTCCTCGAGCTTGTTCGGGAGAGACATACGCCGGCGTCCCCATCAACATCGAGCCGGTGAGGCTGCTGTGCCCTTCGATGACCCGCGCCAATCCGAAGTCCGTCAAGCATGCGTCCCCCGAGTCGTCCAGGAGCACATTCGACGGCTTGATATCTCTGTGGATAACACCATTTTCATGAGCGAAGGCAAGAGCATCTGCCAATTGGCCGATCCATTTTGTGCTTTCCTCGCCAGAAATCGCCCCTCGGGCAATGCGCTGATGCATCGTTTCACCACGGATCAAAGGCATCACGATATAAATGACGCCCTTAACCTGCCCGTAAGCGAGGACTGAGACGATGTTTGGATGTTTGAGCTGGGAAACCAGTTGCGCTTCACGCCGGAATCGCTTAACGAAGCGGCGATCAGAACTCATTGTTGGGGATAGTATTTTGAGGGCGACCTCATCCTGAGAACGCGTGTCGACGGCCAGATAGACCGTCGCCATGCCTCCCTGGCCGATCCTTTCGATTATCCGGTAATGATCTAAGGTCTGATCGATGAGTGAGCTCATGCCAATCATGTGTAAGATCTGGGCTTTTATCGAACTCTCATGCTAACGGATCCCGGTGAGTGTCAAAAAGAGTACCATGTGAGAGTACACTAAGCAAAGGGGACAAAGGTCGGGCTGAACTTTTCGGCAGAAAATTGATAGCTAGAAACTGATTTTGTGGAAGAGCCTCCAACGATAAGGGTGGGATACTCCTGTTAGGAGCAATTGAAAAGCGAACCGTTTTTGCTTCAAAAGTGAACTCTGAATCCTTCCAACGGCAGATCGACTGAATGGGCAAGGGCATACTGGAACCAGATCCGTACCTGCATGGTTTTCCTGGAGGGATCAGGGACAAGATGCACGTCGACCTCCTGCCGAAGGGGAACATTGGCGACACGGATCTCGTGATTGAAGAGTGAAATGCGACCATAGCCGTTAGTGATCCGTGTTTCACGAAGGCAGAAGATGTCATCCGGCGAGGAATAGGGCTTCGGAACAGAGAAGGGACGAAAGAGCGAGTTTCCTCCTGAGAGGGCGCGGGCGAAACGCAGCGCCGGGATTTCCCCGGTCGTGGAGTGTACCTGGTACTGATTGTAGCGGTCGACCTCTTCCCGAAGAACGTCCCTGGCCTCTCCGAGTTCCGTGATCTTCTCCAGGGCGCAGGTGCGGACGATGCGATCCTGCATCCAACGATAAGGCCGCTCGATCTTGCCCTTAGCCTGCGGCGAGAGGGCAAAGATGACGTCCACGCCCAGCAGGTGCATCATCTTGCCCCACTGGGTATCGACATCGTCTGTTTCAAGTACATGCTTGCGCCAGAAGCTGTCCCTTCCTTGCACGAAGCGGAAAACGCGCAAAGAGTCCACGTAATAGCGAAGGGGCAATCCAAAGGTCTCGACGACGGCTTTGGTAGCTTGAATATGAGCCCAGGTGGTCTCGGCGGGGAAGAAATCGGCGAATAGCAGCAGGCGGCTGTAGTCGTCGATAGAAGTGATCAGGGTCCATTTCTCCTTGGTATACGGAGACCACAGATGTGTGGAGCCGTCATGTTGGATCAAGGCACCAGCGGAGCTGGTAAGGACCTCCCTATCGTGGACTTTGTGCTTCTTACGAGGCTTGTGGCAGCCCAGTCTCTTGGCACGATCAATGATGGTGTTCACCGACACGGCGATGCCCTGTATGCGCAGGCGGTCACGTAAGGCGGAGTAGTTATAGGTCGAGATGGGGATTTCAGGGTTTTCGATCAGCTCTTTATCTCGAAGCAGTTCCTTCTCGATCGCTCTTTCTACTTCTTCGGAAATGCGTCTGCTCGGTTGCCGTTGATACGCAATCGAGAAGGAGTCGGGGTCGGTTTGATACTGCTTCCAAAGCTCAAAGAAGCGTGTCTTGCCAATCGAGAGCGTGTCTTGAACCTCCTGGCAGCTAAGGAGACCTTGTGAATAGGAGTGAAAGAGAAAAGCAACCTGCTCGCCCGAGAATCGTTTGTGAAGCTGTGTCATGGCTACCTCCTGGATGAAGTTGAGGCAGCCAGTATGGGTGTTCGCCTTTCATCTGAATAGAGTTCGCTTTTCAAATGAAAACAGTTCGCTTTTAAATTTCAAATCACAAGGGTGGGATACTCCTTGACACTCGCTCGAAGATAACCTAGGATATCAATACCTCGCCTGTTTGACTTGAAATCGCCGAAGGAATCCTGCATCACGATTCTAGTTTGTACAATTTTCATAAGAAGTACTCTATCACAACCACGCTAATAAGAGGAGGTGGTAGCCCCGACCCAAAATTCGATCGGCAAATTACGATAATGTACTCGCCAAGAATAGTGTTTGAATCTCATGGAGGAGAGTCTATGTTACGCAAAGCAACCTTTATCCTCGTCGCGCTCGCAGCCCTCGCTCTAGTGCTGAGCGCCTGTGCCCCAGCCGAACCCGAAATCCGCGAAGTTAAAGTTGTAGAGACGCAGCAAGTCACCGTGTTCGAGACCCAGGAGGTCAAGGTCGCGGTCGAATTCGTCATGGAATCGGCTCGCCTTGAAGCGATCAAGAGCAATGGCGTCCTGCGCTGCGGCGTTAACTCCGGTGTCCCCGGATTCGGGTTTATAAATGAGACCGGCGACTTCGTCGGTTTTGACACCGACTTCTGCCGCGCCCTGGCTGTGTCCATCTTCAATGATGCTTCAGCAGCCGAGTTCCGACCACTCACGGCTGCCGAGCGCTTCACGGCCTTGCAGACCAACGAGATCGACGTCCTGATCCGCAACACTACCTGGACCTTCACTCGCGATGTGGAACTGGGCACTGATTTCGGCCCGACCACGTTTTACGACGGGCAGGGCATGATGGTACGCAAGGACAGCGGCTTCAGCTCGCTCGCCGATATGAACGGCGCCACCGTTTGTGTGCTCTCAGGTACCACCACGGAACTCAACCTGGCAGATGCCTTCAGTGCACGCGGCACCTCCTATGACCCCCTGGTCTTTGATAAGTCGGACGAGACCGCGGCCGCTTATAACGAAGGCCGCTGCGATGGTCTGACCTCCGATAAGTCACAGCTGGCTGGTCTGCGCACGACGATGACTAACCCCGCTGACCACCTAATTCTGCCTGAGACTATGTCCAAGGAACCGCTAGGACCAGTCTGGGCCCAGGGCGATCAGCAGTGGGGCGACCTGATTAGGTGGGTCATCAACGGCGTCATCATCGCCGAGGAGAAGGGCATCACCGCCGCCAACGTCGCCGAGAGAGCTGCCGGCGATCCTCAAGATCCTGAGGTCCGTCGCCTGCTCGGCCTGGAAGGCTCCTTTGGCGAGTTGCTCGGCCTGGCGCCCGACTTCATGGTTAACGTGATCGCCAGCGTCGGCAATTACGGCGAGATCTACGAACGCCACCTCGGGCCCGAAGGCACCGACATCCCGCGCGCAGGTTCATTGAATGCGCTTTGGAAGGACGGCGGCCTGCTCTACGCCCCACCCTGGCGTTAAAATCGGAATTGCGATTGCTTAGAAATGCAGCTCTACCCGCGGGTAGGGCTGCATCTCGGCCTTCATGACGACAGACCCCCACCCCTCAGCCTCGCCCCAGCAAAGCCACTGGTCATTCTGGCGCGATACTCGTTTCCTGCAAGCCCTGGCGCAGGTCATCTTCGTCATTCTTGTGGCGCTCGTGGTGCGCTGGCTCATCGGCAACTTGCTCACCTCGCTAGAGGAACGCGGCCTTGGCCTCAGCTTCAGCTTCTTCAAGCGAACTGCGGGGTTTGGCATCGGCGAGGGGCTGCCGTTCGAACGCACCGATTCCTTTTGGCGCGCCTTTGTCGTCGGTCTGGTCAACTCGGTGCGAGTCATCCTATTCGGTCTTGTCCTGACCACATTCCTGGGCATCCTGGCTGGTGTAGCGTTGCTATCCCCCAACTGGTTGCTGCGTAATATCTTCAGCGCTTACGTCGAGGTCATGCGCAACACACCGCTTCTCGTGCAATTGTTTTTCATATACTTTGGCATCATCCTCAAGCTGCCCTCTCTCCAGGATCGATTGATCCTGGGACCATTTTCATTGAGCAACCGTGGCTTCTACTTCCCGCGCGCCGTACCCCAGGATGGCTCGACGATCTGGATTGGTCTAACTGCGCTTGCCTTCATCGCCGGTATTGTCACTTACCAGGTGCTCTTACAGCGCCGGATCCTCACTGGCGTAGAGACCCGTCCCAGCCTGTGGGCCGGGTTCTTAATCTTCGGGGTACCCATCCTGGGTTGGTTCGTGATCCCAGGCAATCCGCTCGCGCTCGAGTATCCTGAGCTGATAGGCCTGCGGATCGAAGGCGGCTCACGTCTTACCCCCGAGTTTGCCGGGATCTTGCTTGGGCTTGTGCTCTACACCGCAGCCTTCACCGCCGATATCGTGCGCGCTGGAATTTTGGCCGTCCCCAAAGGCCAGCGGGAGGCCGCCACAGCAACCGGATTGACACAGTCACAGATCCTGCGTCTTGTCATCCTGCCGCAGGCTATGCGGGTTATCATCCCCCCGCTCACCAATCAGTACCTGAATCTGGCCAAGAACTCAAGCCTTGCTGTGGGCGTCGGCTTTCCGGATCTGTACAACATCTCATCAACCATCTTCAACCAATCGGGCCAGGCCGTTCAGGTGATCAGCCTGATGATGGCCACTTACTTGATAATGAGCCTGCTAATTTCAGCGGTGATGAATTTCATGAACGCTCGTTTAAAAATAACGGAACGGTAGGGTGTGATCCATGGAACGCACTAAGACATCCTCTGTCAAACCACCTGCGATCTCCCTTGGTCTGCTGGGCTGGCTACACACCAACCTCTTCAGTAGTTGGTTCAACAGCCTGATGACGATTGTCTCCCTGGGATTGATCTATATCTTTGGCCGATCTTTCCTGACTTGGTCCTTGCGCGAGGCCAATTGGCCGGCAGTGGTGAACAACCTGCGCGTACTGACCTGGGGCCGCTACCCTGATACCGAGGTCTGGCGTCTGGGTCTCAGCGTTCTCCTGACCCTGGGAATGGGGCTGCTCACCTGGCGGTTGTGGGCACTTCAGGAAAATCCACGTGTCCGTCGTGCACTACTGGCGGGTTGGCTATTGATCCCGTTTGCTCTTACGATCCTGATCCGCGGCATCACCCTGCCGACATTCCGAACGATCGTTAACAACCTGGGCTATTACGTGGTGAGGCCGGACGTACTGGTCTCCCTGGAGCAGACCTGGCGGGCGAACGCCGCCCTCACCCTTGCGGGCTTACTGGCCGGCACCTCCTGGGTGATCTATCAGAACCGTTCACTGCGTGTCTTGACCGCGCTCGGTAGCTTGTTTGTGATCGCGCTGATGATCCCGCTCAGTACCCAGAGCCAATCCTGGGTATTCGGGCTGCGCACACCCCTCGCCATCCCTCTGCTGCTCACTTTTGCGCTAACCGTGTATATCGGACGCTCTGTAGGTCATTCTTTCTCCAATGTGGGCGGGATGCCTCGTGCGCTGGGGTCGATTTGGCTGATCAGCATCCCGCTGATCCTGATCCTGCTGACGACGTTTGAAGTTGGAATCGAAGCGCTCGACCCTGTCGAGGTCCTGCCGATCGTGCCTCCTAATATCTGGAGTGGGATCTTGTTGACGCTAGCACTCTCGGTGGTGAGCATTGTCGCTTCCTTCCCCATCGGCGTGCTGCTGGCGCTCGGCCGGCGCAGTACCCTGCCCGTTGTGAAAGGTTTCAGCATCCTGTTCATCGAGGTGGTGCGCGGCGTACCTTTGATCACGATCCTATTTATGGCTCAGGTCATGCTGCCACTGTTCCTGCCGTTCGAGGTCAGTATCGATCGTGTGCTGCGCGCCATGGTCGGCATGACGCTCTTCACCGCCGCCTACCTGGCCGAGATCGTGCGCGGCGGCCTGCAGGCGGTGCGCAACGAGCAGGTCGAAGCGGCCCGTGCGCTGGGTTTGAGCGAGCTTCTGGTGACCAGCCTGATCGTTTTACCGCAAGCCCTGCGGGCTGTGATCCCGCCCATCATGGGCCAGTTTGTGAGCATCTTCAAGGACACCTCGCTGGTTGCCATCGTCGGGCTTCTGGATCTATTGGCCATAGGCCAGAGTGTGATAAAACAGCGCGAGTATCTCGGGGCTGTACGCGAGATGTATTTATTTGCGGGTTTGTTCTATTTTGTGATCAGCTACGCCATGTCCCAGGCAAGCCGCCGGCTCGAGCTGCGCCTGGGCGTGATTGATCGTGAGTGAGGGTATTTAAATGAGCGATCCTATCATCACGTGCATCGATGTGCATAAATGGTTTGGAGACTTCCAGGCCCTAAAAGGGATTGATATGGAAGTAAACAAGGGTGAAGTTATTATGATTTTTGGGCCTTCAGGTTCGGGAAAATCAACTTTCATCCGTACGATCAACCGCATCGAAGTTCATCAACGCGGTCAGATCATCGTGGATGGGATGGAACTCACACACGATGTTCGCAATATCGCTGCCATCCGCAGTGAGATCGGAATGGTTTTTCAACAGTTTAACCTGTTCCCCCACCTCAGCGTGCTGCAGAACATCACCCTTGCCCCGATCTGGGTACGAAAGTGGTCAAAGGATAAAGCGGAGGAGATTGCCCAACAATTACTCGAACGAGTCGGTATTCCCGAACAAGCCGATAAATTTCCTGGACAACTATCAGGCGGGCAGCAACAAAGAGTAGCCATTGCGAGAGCACTCGCCATGCAACCCAAGATCATGCTCTTCGATGAACCGACTTCTGCCCTGGATCCCGAAATGATTAAAGAAGTACTAGATGTCATGATCGAGCTCGCGCAGTCCGGCATGACCATGATTGTGGTCACCCATGAGATGAGCTTCGCTCGTGCGGTTGCGGACCGGATGTTCTTCTTCGACGAGGGTCTCATCGTCGAAGCGGGAACTCCGGACGATATATTTAAAAACCCCCGGGAAGATCGCACCAAGCTCTTTCTCTCGCAGATCCTGACCAACTGAGACAAAGACATCCCACAACCTCCAACCAGGGTGACAGGGCAGTGAGTTCGCTGCCTTGTTTTTTCCTATGTGAAGCCGCCTTAGCTCACCAGCTGAAGCAGCGCATTAACGTTCCCTCCATACCTCGCTCACATTGCATAAACAACCCCCCTGTGTATGATTCCTCCACGCATATTTTCGAAAGGTGCTGTAAATGGAGAAGAAGATTTCCATCGACGAGACCTACCTCCAGGACATCCTGGTCCAGCTACTCAACATCCCCAGCCCTACCGGGTACACCGGAGCAGCGATCCAATTCACGCAATCAAAATTGGAAGAACTCGGATTAACGAGCAGGCAGACGCCGAAGGGCACTCTGGTCGCAGAGTGGCCGGGAAAAACCAACGACAAACCCCGCGGGCTCACCGCCCACATCGACACTCTCGGTGCGATGGTGTGCGAGATTAAACAGAATGGTCGTTTAAAACTCTCTCAGCTCGGAGGTTACGCCTGGAACTCCATTGAAGGCGAAGGATGCCTTATCCTCACTCGATCCGGAAGAAGCATTCGCGGCTCTGTGCTGCTTACGAAAGCCTCCGGGCACATCCATGGCGAAAAGGTTACAACCACTCCCCGAGACGGGGATACGATGGAGGTGCGAATCGACGAGCGCAGTGTCACGATGGGTGACACTGAGGATCTGGGGATAAGCGTGGGCGATTATGTGGCTTTCGATCCTCGAGTTGAGAACTCACCCAGCGGGTTCATACGTTCTCGCCATTTAGACGACAAGGCCGGGATTGCCTGTTTGCTCGCAGCTGCCCAGGCAATGATCGGCGCTGATAAAAAACCATCCCAGCGCACAACACTCCATTTCAGCAATTATGAAGAAGTAGGTCATGGGGCTGCGGCTGGCTTACCCGGCGATCTTTTCGAGCTTGTCGCCATCGATATGGCGCCCGTAGGTGAGGGTCAGACATCAGATGAGTTCCACGTAACGATCTGTGCGAAGGATAAAGCTGGGCCCTATCACCATAAACTCACACGCCAGCTCGAAGAACTCGCCCGATCGGCTGAGATTCCCTACAAAATCGACGTATACCCATTCTACGGATCGGACGGCGAGGCGTATTGGCGAGCCGGCGGAGATGTACAGGTAGCGTTGCTGGGGCCCGGTATCGACGCCTCGCACAGTTACGAACGTACTCATGTCGACTCTCTCCGGGCAACAACCCAACTCATCGTCGCATACCTCCAATCATCGTGAGTCCTTCTAACTTGGGGGCAGATCCACTTTCACAGCCGGGGATTGAATTCCTGAGAGGCGCACGCGATCAGCTTCCTATTCTCCTGGGCGTCGTTCCCTTCGGGGTCATCTTCGGCGCTTTAGCAGTTTCAGCTGGCATCCCTGCACTTGAGGCGCAAAGTTTCTCGCTCTTCATCTTCGCCGGAAGTGCCCAATTCATCGCCGTCAGTCTTATCGCCGGAGCCGCCTCACCCTTCCTCATAATCCTGACCATCCTCGTGGTCAATTTGCGCCACTTGCTTTACAGCGCTTCGTTAGCGCCTCACGTTTATCACCTCTCAAACCTTTGGAAGATCTCGCTCTCCTGGCTCCTCACGGACGAAGCTTACGTCGTGGCCTCCGCCCGTTATCGCAAAGGCAGCCCCGAGTTCGCACATTGGTATTTCCTGGGGACGGGTCTTACGCTCTGGGCTGCATGGCAGTTGAGCACATTCCTCGGGATCGCCCTTGGTGCGTTGATCCCTCCCGGGATAGGGCTTGACTTCGCACTTCCTCTCACCTTCCTGGCCTTGATCATGCCCACATTGACCGATCGACCTGCGTGGGCTGCTGCATGCGCAGCCGGCGCCTTTTCGCTTCTGCTCGCCAATCTCCCCTTCAAGCTGGGTTTGCTCATCCCTGCGGTCCTCGGCATTGGTGTAGGACTTGCCGTGGAATTGCGTTTAGCAAATGAAGAACACAAGAATGGAGATCTGGTATGAACCGTGCGGAGCTCTGGATTATCATCCTCGGCGGGATGGCTGTGACGTACCTGATCAGGCTCAGCTTCTTCTTTTTCATCCCACCGGACCGGTTACCCGAATGGTTCCGGCGTGGATTACGATACATTCCCCCCGCTGTCCTGGCCGCGCTGATCGTCCCGGATCTCCTGCTCCTTGACGGAACCCTGTATCTATCATTCGCTAATCACCGCCTCGTCGCCGGGTCAATCGCCGCTCTGGTTGGATGGCGCACAGGTAACACCTGGCTTACGATCGTTTCGGGACTATTAACTTTTGGGCTGCTCGCACTTCTCTGAGCGGTCGGATTCGACCCTGGTATCCTTCCTGCTCATGGCGATGATACAATGCCCGGCATGAACGATCGCTCCTCTCTCATTAAATATGCCTGGCTTTCGCTTGGCGCAGCAGTGATCACGATGGGGCTCAAAGCTGTTGGTTATCTTCTCACCCAATCCGTGGGGTTATTATCCGACGCGCTTGAATCCGGAATCAATCTGGTTGCGGCGTTCACAGCTCTCACCGCGCTGCACATCAGCGCTCAACCCCCGGACGAGGATCATGCCTACGGTCACCAAAAAGTGGAGTACCTCTCCAGCGGCGCTGAAGGGGGATTGATCTCACTCGCGGCAATTGCAATCGCAGTTATGGCCATCCAGAGGCTGCTCAATCCACAACCGATTGACCACCTGAGCACAGGTCTGCTAATCTCCGCTGCAGCTTCGGTTATTAACTTAGTCACAGCTCTGATTTTAATCCGCGTCGGTCGACGTGAACGATCCATCGCCCTCGAAGCGGATGGCCAGCACCTTATGAGCGATGTGTGGACTTCACTGGGTGTCCTTATCGGGGTAGGAGCCGTTGGCATCACAGGGTGGCAGATCCTTGACCCCCTGGTCGCGGTGGTCGTCGCCGGCTGGATCGGTTTCAACGGGTTCAAGATCCTGAAACGTTCGGCTTTGGGCTTGATTGACACCGCGCTGCCAGAGCAGGATGTCGCCGCGATCCGAGCTATTTTGGAACGCAACTGCGGCTCCAAAACCAGGTATCACGCACTGCGCACACGCCAGGCGGGATCGCGCAGCTTCATCTCCATGCACATTCAAGCTCCTGGCGATTGGAGCATTCAGGAAGGGCACGATTTACTGGAAACAATCGAACGTGAAATCCGCGAGGCAATCCCCTCCGCGACCGTCTTCACCCACATCGAGCCGCTCGAAGACCCCAGCTCTTGGATTGACCAGGAACTGGATCGGAGCCCAGAGACCGATCTCCCCGAATCGCAATAATATTATTGGTTCTCCTTCAAATTTAGTGGGTGACCAAACGTGTTGTGGTCAATCAGCTCCACTGCATAAATGGGTTAAGGGCCAACCTCTGTATCGGCCCACAGCCATCACTCACTTGCACGCCTAACCTCCCGCAGGTTTTTCTATCCTGCGGGAGGTTTAAGACCTGCGGGTAGTTTACGTGCAGGTCTCAAGGTCCAGGCTGCGCCTGCGATCGGAAGCAAAGTAGAGACGCAGCATGCTGCGTCTCTACAGAGGGGACAGGTGATGGACCTGACAGAGACATCCGTGGTTATGTCA
>JBARSI010000184.1:0-3845 GCA_049644665.1 Anaerolineales bacterium | reverse complement strand
AATCGTAGGTTTGGAGGTTGGCTCAAGTACGCTGACTTCGGTGGGGGCGACGATCCTGGTGTCAGTCACGCGGTATGTATATTCCTGCGTTGATGTACTAATAACGATCTCATCCCCCGGCTCAAGTTGATCCAGATCCCGGAATAGCTCCCCGAAGATGTCGTTATGTGCGGAGAGAACGAGGTTCCCGTTCTCCCCCGGGTTCCCGCTGCCGATGTATTGTCCAACGCCCTTCCGCAGCTGATCCCACCCATCCCCCTGAACTACGGGGGCGGCATCGTTCCAAATCTTTGTAATGAACATGCTGCGTGCTTGCTCCGGTCCCGGAGTCGGTACGGCAACGAAGGGCAGTGACTGGACTAATGGGCGCAGGTTCTCCGGGATCTCGGCTTCATTTGGTTGAGCGCCGCCCGGTGAAGTTGGTGGCGTGTGTCCTGAGGGAAGAACGACGGCGGTGATTAATGGAGTTGGCACCGGCTGTCCAAGTGAAAGTGCTTCGGCGACCTCCGCGTTCAACCGTTTCAGCGCCCCCGCTCCACTGAGCAGAATATAAAGAAATCCGACCGCTGCCGCGACCTCGACTATAACGAGCGCACGATTTAGAAAACGCTTCAGAGGCTGCTTGGATTGGGAGTTTGTCTTTCTGTCTTCGAATATGACCGAATTTACCTGATTTATCGACTCAGTATCTGGAGTGGTCTGAGGAGAAGAAACAGGGAGCACTCGGCCGCTGCGCTGAAATTGTTTCAAGCGCGCTTGCCGAGCATCCATCTTTTTGCGAGCCAACAACGCCTCTAACTCAGCAATCGTCAGCTCTTCTGCCAGCCGCCTATCCTTCGCCATAATTCATCCACAAACCCAAATTTTCCAAGGTGAATGTTGCAGGAAAGATGCCGCGATGAATCCGTAGGGATTATACTCGAACGCCCTTTTCAAAACCCGCAAGCGATTATGGGTCTAATTTTCCATTGGAATTCGGGGGTCAAACTCGGGGTTCCTTCCCTGCCAATGATTTGCGACCCCGTTGACCATTGTGTACTACCTCCATTTCAACATTTTGGAGGGAATAAATTGAAAAAGCAAACCCCGGAGTACCTGGCAAATAAGGTTCCGGGGTCGCTGTATTTATAGTTTCAAATGACGCGAAAAAACTATATCAAGAAATCCTCCGCATCCCCGTTGATCACCATGCGCATCTGCACCACCAATCGGTCTGCCTGATCCGTTGCGAGTTTTAATCGTTTCAACGGTTCTGTCACACCCGCTTCCAACGAATCGCGAATGCCGTGCAGCTGTGGAATTAGAACCTTGTCAGTGTAGCTCAAGGCTTGCCCCACATCTTGAAAGTCCTTCTGATGGGAGTATTCCAACAGTGCAATAAACCCCTTCAGATCATCTCTCATTGCACTTATCGTTGCTTCCAGTTCTTCTGTAGACTTGAGTTGGTCGGCAACCCGCTCAAGGTTATTAAGAACTTGTGGAAATGTGATCATTCCTCACCCCTGCACTTTCCTGGAGTTTCACCTGTCCTTCAATAAACACATAATCCATGCTAAAGCGATCGGAAGTTCGCAATGCTGTGTTTGGCTATTTTGGTAAGGTGAAACACTATCCGTCCTTCTCGTAAACGCTGCGTTTGAGTTCGGCGAGGTAGGGAAGCGTGCGATACGTCTCGGCGTAGTCTAAGCCATACCCGACAACCCATACATCAGGAATGGTGAAACCGAGATAATCGATCGGATCCTGAGGCACATCTCGCTCCTTCTGTACTAAAACACAGGACTTCAACGACGCCGGTCGACGGCCTTGCAGCGTCTTGTGCAAATAGGAAATCGTTTGACCGGTATCGACAATATCCTCGACGAGTAAAATATCACGATTCTCGATTGGTGCACGAAGATCCATCAGGATCCGCACCGCGCCGCTGGATGTGGCGCTATTCCCATAGCTTGAAACCGCCATGAAATCGACGGCGTGAGGGATAGTGAGTTCGCGCACGAGATCCGCCAGGAAGATGAACGCACCCTTAAGAACCCCCACCAGGTAAAGATTGCCTCGTTCTCGATAATCATCTGAAATCTGCTGTGCAAGCTCCGCCACACGAAGGCTGATTTCCTCCTTCGTAAGGAGTACTCTTTCAATATCTGGCTTGATGTCGGAATTCAAATTAACCCTTTCAGCGTCTAGGAAATGAGATCGCAGGATTTGATTTCCTGTGTCGGATCTGCGGAAAAACCATCTCTTATTCTATGTTCCCCACCCAAACTATGCAATGTAGATCAATAATAATTAAATTGTCGATTTATACAAGTCTTCATCCAATCAAATTGGTATTTGAAAAGGTTTTTGCCAAGTTCTTTTGGAAATATTAGATTTAAGAATGCTCAAGCCCAACGGCGGGGGCGGTACTGGAGCGCTTCAGCGAGGTGATTGGGAATGATTTCATCATCACCGGCAAGGTCTGCGATCGTCCGGGCGAGCTTCAGCACGCGATGATACCCGCGCGCAGTAAGCTGCAATTGACTCATCGCCTGCCGGACGAGCGCCAAGCTTGTCTCGTCGAGGCGGCAATACTTACGCACACCTGCCGGCCCCATGTCTGCGTTGCATACGAGATCCGTTTCACCAAACCGCTCCCGCTGCTTCTCACGTGCTTTTTCAACCCGGCCCCGAACCGATTCAGAGGGTTCACCAACGCGGTCACTAGAAAGTTTCTCAAAATCCACTCTTGGCACATCAACATGGATGTCGATCCGATCCAGCAGCGGACCGGAAATGCGCTTTTGATAACGGGTTACGGAGTTGGGTGTGCAGGTACAGGCGCGCTCAAGATCTCCGAAGAAACCACAGGAACAGGGATTCATCGCCGCGATCAGCATGAAATTAGCAGGGAATGTTGACGAGTCGCGCGCCCGACTGATCGTGACCACATGATCCTCCATGGGCTGCCGCATCACCTCCAGCACCCGCCGTTCAAACTCAGGAAGCTCATCCAGGAAGAGCACACCCCGGTGCGCGAGTGAGATCTCGCCGGGTCGGGGCCAATTGCCGCCGCCGACAAGACCGGCTTGAGAAATGGTATTGTGTGGCGCACGAAAGGGGCGAGTCTGGAGCAATGGTGTATCTGAAGGGAGTTGATCTGCCACCGAGTAGATACGGGTGACATCCAATGCCTCATCGAAAGACATGGCCGGCAAAATCGACGGCAGGGCACGTGCGAGCAGAGTCTTGCCCGCGCACTTCCTGAAAGTCGAGATCGACCTTCACTGCACTTCTGGAGTGCATCTCCGGTTCTTCCGGCGTGATCGGAACCACTCCTGAAAGATGATTCACAAGCTCTGTTAGGGAACTGACGGGGATCACCTCCAGATCCCGTAACAATGAAGCCTCCGCCGAATCTTACGCAGGCACAAACAACCGCTTCATTCCTTCCTGTTGAGCCAATGCTGCTATGGGAAGCACTCCCCTCACATGGCGAACTGAGCCATCTAAAGAGAGCTCTCCAACCGCCATCGCCTCTGCGAGCCACTCCGTTTGTATCTGCTCGGAAGCCGCGAGAACGCCTAATGCGATCGGCAGGTCATACGCCGGACCTTCCTTTCGAAGGTCGGCAGGGGCTAGATTTACAGTTACGCGATGACGGGGAAATACAAGCCCCGCGTTCTTGATTGCAGCTTGAACGCGTTCACGGCTCTCCTGAACGGCTGTATCAGGCAAACCTACGATGGTGAAGGAGGGCATCCCGCGCGTGGTGTCCACTTCAACTTCCACGATCTCCCCCTCCAGCCCAACGACGGCTGCAGCGTGGACCTTTGCGAGCATAGCTCCAGTCACGTGTTCAAGGG
>JBARSI010000183.1:0-17404 GCA_049644665.1 Anaerolineales bacterium | reverse complement strand
AGCGTTTATTAATCATGGTTACCATCTCCTTTAGAATGAAGCCGAATTGCGTTTCTACTATCTATAACGAAGTATTAAAGCTTATGTGACACTGTGTTTAAGAGTCAAGTGAATCGATGCGGTGCCTCATCCAGTTTGTGCGCTGGCAATACATACAATAAAAGACACTATTCAATCTCGCTCGACATTGTCATCCCTGAGGGGTTGCTTACCTCTCCCTAAGATCGCTAAGAATGATATGTGTGAGTAGTTGCCATTTAACGATAGTCCTGTGCCTACACTTCGGCATCCCAGGGTGTGTTATCAGACCCGGCACTGTGAAGTGCAGCGCGGATCGGTTCCTGGAGCGAGGGGATTGTTTCGGCCATTGCAGCCAATACGCCAAAGCAGCCGGTGAGCATCATGTCGCCATAAGGTGCAGCGAAATAATATTTATGGCGAGATTCCACCATCATCGATCGCCGCGGCCCCGTGACGATTACTCCGAAATCTTCCTGCTCGAGGGAGAATGGCTCAGGGACGATCGTAAGTGCTCCATGACCATGGTCGCTGAAAACATCCTCGTCCCTTAAGGTCCCGGCGGCGAACGACTCCAGCAGCGTATCCAGGCGGGCGTGATCGAGCAAACCGGTGTGATGCTCGAAGACACCTTCAATGCCCCTGGAGCCGAGACGGAAAGCCAATGTGTGCAAGTTGCCGATGTTGACGATAAGGGTGCGGGCTTGCTGCGAGGCAACAGGGTCGAGTGTGGCGCCGAGCACGGCCGCGGGGGCGGTGTCCATCAGCACCAACGGGCAGTCGAGGCCTGCTGCAGAGGTCGATACAGCACGCATCCGAGAGAGCCTTTCGGGTACTTGTTCTGAAGGATAAGCGAAGGCGCTTAGGCGGTTCTTCTCGAGAATGCGCCGCTCAAGGTAGTCGAAACGGAATTTGCGGTCCGAGACATTGGGGGGAGCAGCACCATGGTCGAAGACCGCAACGCCAACCCCATCGAGATCGAGTTTGATGCCGAAGGCGCTGAAAGCGTGTCGAATAGCCTCGAGATCGAAATCCTTGAGAGTGATACGACAAACGTTCTCATGGGACTGCGCCTCGTCCTAGCTGATGAGCTTCACGCCCATCGCCTGCTCCACCCATTCGAGATCGTCGTTGAACGTCTGCGCGGCCTCGGGCAAGGCGAATACTCGGTGACCCTGCTTGATATGAGCCTCTGCCGCCCAATGGGAGGGTCCTCCTCCCATCGTCACACCGGTGAGAAGGATGTCCTCTCCAAGGCGAGTGGCTTCTTGTATCTTCTCTCTTACCATCATCGTTGGCGAGGGCATGACCAGTTTGAAACCGTTCTCGAGGCTTAATCCGTCCCGGAAGAGGAAGATATCCTGTGTGCCCGTGCCAATATCAACCGTTAAAACATGCTTCATCGCCATTCCGAGGATGTCGATCATAATGAATAGCTGACGTGAAAATCAACAGGCGTAGACTATTCACCTGGAAGGGGCTGCCAATCTGGATGTAGATCGCGCCCGGGGTCTTGGGTCAGGTTTTTCTGGCCCGAGCCGTTAGTGGTCATGATGTAGATTTCAGGATTCTGGTCACGGGTGGAGGTGAACACAATCAACTGATTGTTTGGGGAGAACTTGGGTTCCTTGTTCCCTAGTGAATTTGTGAGGGAGATGGGGTCAAGGCCTGGGCTCTCCGCATAAGAGATGTAGATCTCTTGCTTGCCGTATTTAACGAGCCAACTGAAGGCTATGAATTGACCATCCGATGACCATGTCAAATGATCGGCGCCAATGATCCTGTCCTGGCGATCAAACCATGTGGGATCGCCGCCCTCTGCGGGTCTCAAAATGATGCGACCGGGGGCCTGGTTTATAGAGGCGATGACTGCGAGCGTCTTTCCGTCGGGTGACCACTCGGGGGCGGATTCGACGGCATATCCTGCTGTGACATTCCGTGGTGTTTCAGAGATTGAGCAGCTATCGGGCGCTGGGTTGCAGACAACGCCCATGACGAATACTTGCTTTAATGAATTCACGCGCGTGCTTGTAAAGGCGATTTGGTTGCCATTGGGGGACCATGAAGGATCGTAATCATCGCCAAGACTCGACGTAAGATTGACCGTTTCGCCAGAACGATCGCTATTGATTACAAAGAGGTCAAGTCCAAGATCATTGCCATACGCATCACTGCCGCCATGCGCTGAATAGGCGATCTTCGTTCCGTCGCTTGACCATCTGGGCTGACCCTTATCGCCAGGACCATAAGTTAACTGTCGAGGATCGCTTCCGTCCCCATTCATTGTCCAGATTTGCAAAGTGCGACCGTCTTCGCGATCGCTCACAAAGGCGATCCTGCCGCCGCCGCCAAGGACGACGGTTACTGCCGTTGCCGTTGGGATTTGGGTTGGCGTGGGCGAGGGTTCGGGGATGGGAGTAGACGTGAAGGGAATTGGGGTCGAGGTATCCAGGGGTATTGCATTCTCCGTTTGGACAACTGCGGCCACGGATGTCTCGGTTACCTGGGCGCGACTTCCGCCGAGAGGGAGAACGCCGCTGAGAGCGAGCGCCGCTCCGCCACCGATTATGATGAAGGCGAGAACTCCGAGACCGATCCAAAGACCTGACTTTCTGGGTTCGGGCATAGCGGGAGGCTCAAGCGGGGCGCGAATCGTCTCCAGTGCCACCCTACCAGCAAGCGCCTTGCAGAAGCTGGGCATATCAGAGAAACGGTCCTCCTGCTTTAAAGCCAGTGCCTTTTCTAGCGCGGCTTCGACATGCTCAGATACACCGGGATTCAGTGTGCGGACTGGTTTAAGGATTTCCTTGCCAAGCATGCGTTGGACACTGTCCGCCGGGCGCTGAGTGGTCAATAGAGAGTAGAGCGTTGCCGCCAGGGAATACTGATCGCTGCGTGCGTCGGTGCGTTGACCACCGTATTGCTCAGGAGGCGAGAAGCCTGGCGTTAGCCCTCGTGCCCCGGTCGTAGTCTGCGATTGGTCGAATACTTTGGCGATACCGAAATCGACAAGGACGATGTTCCCGCCGGGCTGCAATTTGAGATTAGCTGGCTTAATGTCGCGGTGGATGACAGGCGGATTGCGTGTGTGGAGATAACTCAGCGCGCTGCAGATGGATTCCGCCCAAGTCGATACCTCGTCGGGGGTTGGCGGCTGCTTTGCCGCCTGAGTGTGTAGATCGACCCCCTCGACGAAGTCCATCACCAGGTATTGACGATCATCAAGAATGAAGTGGTCTGTCACCCGAGGGAGGTTGGGATGGCGCAGCGTGGCCAGCAGGCGCGCCTCACGTTGGAACTGCCTCTCTGATTCCGGGCCTGGGTTGGTGTTTTCTTTAAGGGCGACTTTAATATCTAACGTCATGTCATGGGCAAGGTAAACCGCGCCCATGCCACCCGCCCCGAGCTGACCTTCGATGCGGTAGCGATCATTTAATGTGTCGTTCAACTGTAGTGGCATGATCGGAATTGTATGCTAGACATTGCGTACGGGCAACCAAAGCCGAGCATATATTTTATGAAGGTTTCTGAACACGCGGGCTGCATGTGTAGCAGCAAGGGTGTTTATAATGAATCCCGCAGAAATGACTCTTTGTAAAAGTGTAGCTGAGCTACAATTGCAGAGGGATGCGGACTTGACGGCCGTGGCACTCGATACGATTGCGGGCGGCATCACGAGGATTCATGCAAGAACTCTATTCCCGGCGAGGAGGATTGGATGGGCTCAGGTGCGGTCTCAGCAGAATGGAATGCTTACCGAGATGGTTGGTCGCGGGCGGAGGGAGAGGTCATCGGTGAAGCGCTGATGACGATCAGCATCAACGGTGAAGAGTGGGTGACTCTCATGTGCACGCCGAGCCAACAAGATCTTCTGGCGATAGGTTTCATGCTCAACGAGGATTTGATCCAAGGCATGGACGACATCGATCATGTACATGTCAGCGAGGATGGCTGCTGCGTGGACGTATGGCTCCAGGGACCCGTAGAGTTGCCCAGGCGCGGCATCATCACCAGCGGTTGCGGTAGGGGCGTGACTTTCGAGGAGCCCGAGGCGGATATCCAGCCTCTGACAAGCGAGCTGCAAATTTCCCCCGAGCGTTTATTCGCCCTCTTTCGCCAATTGCACATTCCCGACAGTCTGCACGCCAGGGCGCGCGGGGTGCATGCTTCTGGCCTGACCGATGGCGAGAAGATCCTCGCTCTGGCGGAGGATGTCGGACGGCACAACACACTGGACAAGCTGCATGGCTCATGTTTGATGCAGGACATCGCAACTGAGGGGTTGGCTCTCTTGGCGACAGGCCGGATTTCGTCTGAGATGCTGCGCAAGGGGGCTAAGATGGGATGTCCGATCATCGCCTCTCGCAACTCGCCGACGTCGCTGTCCATTGACTTAGCGAGATTATGGGGCATCACACTGGTCGGCTACGCTCGTCAGGGAATGATGAGAGTATACACCCGACCTGATCGCCTCGGGTATGAAGCGGGTTGACCCGCGGACACTACAACATCACGCGCGCGGCGTCATTTCCATCAACGCTCAAATCTGTGGTTTATGCTTTGCGCGCCCCTCGCTCAGCGGGCGCGTGGATTCTCCAGGCGAATAGCGGAGATCTTATATTCGGGTATCTTCGCGACCGGGTCCAGGGTGTGATCCTGGGTAAGGCGGTTGGCGGGTGCCTCGCGCCAGTGAAACGCCAGGAAAACCGTACCGGGGGGAACACCATCCGAGATCTTCGTCTTCGTGCGGACCGTCCCTCGCCGGCTGTGGATGATCACTGCAAAACCGTCCTTCAGGCCGATGGCCTCTGCGTCTTGTGGGTTGATTTCGGCATATCCCCTGGGTTCGCGCCAGTGGAGCGGCGCGCTGCGGCGGGTCATGGTTCCCGAGTGATAGTGATACAAGACTCGTCCGGTGGTGAGCGTGAGGGGGTATTCCTCATCCGTCTGCTCGGCAGGGTCTCGAGCTTCAACGGCATGGAATTTCCCTTGACCCCTCGAGAAACCACCCACATGAAGAATGGGTGTTCCCGGATGTTCTTCGCTCGGGCAGGGCCATTGCAGCCCCTGGGAGTGCAGACGATCGTAGCTCATGCCGCGATAAATCGGGGTCACGCTAGTAAGTTCAGCAAAAATTGAAGAAGGCGAATCGTACTCCCATGCTTCAGGGCCAGGTTTGCGGCCCAGCTTTTGGGCTACTCGAGAGGCAATGCCGGTGGTGATACGCCAATCGGGCAGCGCCTCACCCGGAGGGGATATAACCTTGCGAATGCGCTGAACGCGTCGCTCCGTGTTGGTGAATGTACCGTCCTTCTCCAGTGAGGACGCGGCGGGGAGCAGGACATGGGCCAGGTAGGCTGTCTCGCTGGGGAAGATGTCCTGGACTACCAGTAAGTCCAAATTTCGAAAAGCCTGTTCGACGTGATTGCTGTTGGGATCCGTCATCAGCGGGTTCTCACCCATGATGTACAAAGCGCGCACCTCGCCAGCCAGCGCGGCATGAGTAGCTTCCACGATGGTCAGCCCCACTTCGCTTGGAAGGTCATCGACTTCCCAGATCTTGGCCACTTCCTTGCGCAGCTTGTCATCGGTCACCCGTTGGTAACCCGGCAGCACGTTTACTAAGCCGCCGACGTCGCAGGCGCCCTGCACGTTGGCTTGTCCTCGCAGCGGGTTCACACCGGTGGATGGTTTCCCAATTTGGCCGCAGAGCATACTCAGGTTGGCGAGCGTGAGCACGTTGTCGGTTCCGTTGGATCGCTGGGTGATGCCCATGGCGTAAAGCGTTGTGCTGTGGCCGCGGGCCTCCCCATATATAGACTCCCCATGGGCGCGTTCGCCTTGCGCATACAATTGAGCGGCTTGGATAATATTTTCCTCTGACACACCGGATGCCAGAGCGGCCCTTTCCGGTGTGTAGCTCTCCAGAACGGCAGCCAATGCATCGTACCCTTCGGTATGCTCGGCGATAAAGGACTCATCCATCCAACCTTCTTTAACGATCACATGCATCATTGCCAGGAACACGTAGATATCGGTTCCGGGGTGGGGTTGGAGGAAGAGGGTGGCATGATCGACGAGGGGGATGCGTCGGGGGTCGATGATAATAAGGTTCGCGCCTCTCTTCACCGCACGCACGACCTCATAGCTGATAACGGGATGGGCTTCCGCTGTATTGGATCCGGTGATGAGGATGCAGTCCGCGTCGCGTATTTCGCCGATTGAGTTGGTCATTGCGCCACTTCCGAAGGCCTTCACGAGGCCTGCAACTGTGCTGCTGTGTCAAAGCCTGGCGCAGTGATCGATGTTATTGGTGCCGATTACGGCTCTCATGAATTTCTGGAAGATGTAGTTTTCCTCATTGGTACAGCGGGCCGAAGCCAGGCCAACGATCGAATCCGGGCCGTGGTTTTCGACGCTTTCGGTCAGATGGGAGGAGACGTATTCGAGGGCCGTATCCCAATCGACGGGGACGAAATACTCATCAACATTGGGTTTACGAATATCCAGCGGTGAGATATCCGGCAGTTCCCAGGGTTCTTCGGTCAGTCCGAGGCCATATGCGACGTCACGGCGAAGCATGGGATGCTTCAAGCGTTCGGGGCTGGTGGCGAAGTCCCATCCATAGCGACCTTTCGTACAAAGGAAGGGACCGTTCGCCGAGCCCTTCTCGGACGCCTGAGCATAGAGGATGTCGCCGTCCTTGGTGGCGTACTCGATCTGGCAGCCGACGCCGCAGTAGCCGCAGATGGATAAGGTGCGATCCAATTCCCATTCCCGGCCGCTCTGTAGTCTTGATACCGGCATCAATGCGGCCGTGGGGCAGACCTGTACGCAGTTGCCGCAGAACACGCAGGTCGAGTCGATCATGGGGCCATCATACGGTGTAGCGATGTTGGTTTCGAAGCCTCGTTTGGCGAAATCGATTGCGTGGACCCCAACGATTTCGTCACATACGCGTACGCAGCGCCCGCAGAGGATGCAATATTGATGATCACGTAAGAAGAAGGGGTTGTCATCCTGAACCAGGGTACAGGAGACCGTCGGCTCATAGCTCGTCTCTTTCAAGCCGACCGCATAGGCGTATTCCTGCAGCATGCAGGATCCTGCCTTATCGCATATCACACAATCGAGGGGGTGATCGGAGATGAACAGATCCAGCACTCCCCGCCGTAATTCGGTGAGCTGTTCCGATTGGGTCCGGATGACCATACCTTCCGCTGCGTCGAGTCCACAACTCAGCACAGGTTGATCAGTGCCGTCCACTTCGACTATACAAAGGCGGCAGCCTCCGGAGATACTGAGCTCGGGATGGTAGCACAGGTGGGGTATATGAATGCCGTTGTCGAGGGCGGCCTTGAGTACGTTATTGCCGGGCGGCACCTGGATGTTTTTTCCATCTATGCTTAAGGTGATCATGTAGGACTCCCTATCAGCCATGGGTTGCCATGCTCGCTGTTGGTCAGGTGCTGGACGGAATCAACGCTTGATATTCGTGACGGAAGAAGCGCAGCGTGCTGAGTACCGGGTTCGGCGCTGATTGGCCCAGACCGCAGAGGCTGGTCGATTTCACTAGTTTACAGAGAGCCTCGAGCTGATCGAGGTCCTCGGTTTCGCCGCGTCCATCGATGATCTTGTCCAGTAGTGTGCGGATCTGGACGGTGCCGACACGACAAGGGGCGCATTTCCCACAACTCTCATCCACGCAGAAGTCCATGAAAAAGCGGGCGAACTCAGGCATGGATGTTGTGCTATCGATGACAACCAATCCACCTGAACCCATGATCGAGCCCAGTTCTTGGAGATTCTCATAATCGACTGGTGTGTGCAAATGCGTGTTTGGGATACAACCGCCGCTTGGTCCGCCTGTCTGCGCGGCCTTAAATTCGGCGTCGCCGGGTACGTCGCCTCCGATCTCGTAGACGATTTCCTGCAAGGTGATACCCATGGGCACCTCGATCAGGCCGGTGTTGGTGAGCTGACCGGCGAGTGCGAACACCTTCGTCCCCTTGCTTTTCTCTGTGCCGATCTGAGTGTACCAATCGGCACCATTCTCAATGATCGAGGGTACGCTCGCCATGGTTTCGACGTTGTTGATCACCGTCGGTCGACCCCATAGGCCTGATGTTGCCGGATAGGGTGGGCGCATGCGAGGCATGCCGCGCTTTCCTTCGATGGAGTGGATCAAGGCTGTCTCCTCGCCGCAGACAAAGGCGCCGGCGCCGATGCGCACATCGGCGTTGAAGGAGAAATCCGTGCCCATGACGGATTTGCCCAGGATCTTATGGCGTCGTGCAGCGCGAATGGCACCGCGAATTCGATCCACAGCGATGGGATATTCCCCGCGAATGTAAAAATAACCATGGCTTGCCCCAACTGCATAGGCGGCGATCATCATACCTTCGAGGACTTGGTGGGGGTTGTCCTCCATCATGGTGCGGTCCATATAGGCACCCGGGTCACCCTCGTCGCCGTTGACGACGACGTACTTGACCTCTGATTGTTCCTGGCGGACGAAGTTCCACTTCAAGCCGGTTGGGAAACCCGCTCCGCCGCGTCCGCGCAAGCCGCTGCGCAGCATCTCATCGCACACTTGCTCAGAGCTCATCTCGGTGAGTACTTTGTGCAGCGCCTGATAACCCCCGTGTGCGAGGTAATCCTCAAGCTTCTCGGGATCGACATAGCCCACATCGCGCAGGACGACCTTGAGTTGCTTGGTGAAGAAAGGCATATCGGGCGAGAGGATGTGTTTCTTGAGCGATCTCTTTTTACGGGCCGCCTCGAGGCGGGAACGTATTGTCTGCAGTTCCGGGGAAAGCTCCTGGGGCTTCTCATCAGCCTGATCCCAGGATACGGTCTTGGCGATGAGTTCCTCCGCGCATTCAGGGTCCACATCGGCGTAGTAGACCTCCTCGCCAGATTTTTCTTTTACTCGCACGAGCGGCCCTCGACTGCAAAGCCCCATGCACCCCGTCTGTACCACTTCAACCTCGTCCCCGGCTTGGGCAGCCTCGACCGAATCGTGAAGGGCATGGATAGTGCTACCCGCACCGGCGGAGAGGCAAGCCGTGCTGATGCAGCAAGATACCCGGCGGTCAAATTGGGCTTGACGCTCCCGTTCCTGCTCAGCCATTTGATCGAGCTTTTCGCGGCTCATCCGGCCTCCTCTTGATCCTGTGCAACCCTCTCATCTGCCAAAACCAACTCCACCTTTTGGATGATCGTCCTCGGCGTGGCTTTTCCTTGTATTGCGCCGTTGATCACGGCTACGGGAGCGAGACCGCAGCATCCCAGGCAGCGGGCTGTGGTGAGACTAAGCAGCCCATCTTCAGTGGTCTTGCCAACGGGGACGTTAAAGCTGTCGGACAGCTCTTCGACAATTGCTGCGGAGCCCTTGACGTGGCAAGCAGTCCCTGTGCAAACGATACAATTGTGCTTGCCTTGTGGCTCAAAGGTGAATAGATGGTAGAAGGTAGCGACACCATATACCTGGCTCAAAGGAACGTGCAAATTGGAGGAAATGTAGAAAAGAAGATCTTCCGACAGGTAACCGAAAGTTTCTTGTGCGGTGTGCAGCACTTCAAGCAGGGCGTCCTTCTCGTGATGGAAGCGCTTCATCGCACGATCGATGGCTAGATAGCGTTCATCACCGCTTGGGTGTTCCTGAGTCTTCTTCAGCTTACCGTTCGAGGATCCCGTATCGCTCATCTCCTTGGTCCTTTTCGATTGAGTCTCGGGAAGTTCTTGCATGGGATTGCTCCAGCCGCGGAACCAAAGGGCGTTAAGACATGGTATAGGTGCAAAACCAAGCGCCCATCAGGCGGAGCAAACCGCCATCATTATAAACCCGTGTTGATGCTGAGTAGAAGTGAGAGAAGTCACCCTGAATGCTCTGTTGACTCACACGAATTCGCGAGGACCTGGCATTCCGCCGATTGGAATCGGGTCACAGGGTCGCCGTGCCGCCTGCAGGTTGCGATGCGGTCCGTTTAGAGCATGAGTCCCCAACTTTCGATGGTCGGGATCAAAGGCGAGTCGGTGAGATCGAGGCTGAGCGGGCTGACGGAAACGTAGCGATTCGCCAGTGCCCAGAAGTCGGTGCCGGGGTCCGGGATGCCTGTGGGCGCGTCGCCGCCGATCCAGTAGTACTTGCGGCCGCGGGGATCTTCCCGTTCTACGAGCGCATCGTGATATATTCGCAATCCCTGACGTGTGACCGCAATGCCCCGAATTTCATCCAAACTGCAATACGGGATGTTCACATTCAGGACCAATTTCTCAGGTATCGGTTTGGATAGCACCTGTTTAGCAACGGAGACAGCCACCTCGGCTGCCGTGCTGTAATCGGTTGTGCCTTTGTGATCCATTGGAGAGTTGATGGAGTAGGCGAATCCGGGGAGACCCGAGATCGCGGCCTCCATGGCTGCTGTAACCGTGCCGCTGTACGTCACATCATGCCCGACATTCGCATTGGGATTGATCCCGGATACGACGAGATCGATGGGCTGCTCGACCATGCCCAGAATGGCAATGGCTACACAATCTGAAGGTGCACCATCCGATGTTAACGCTGGAGTTCCGTCGCTTAATTGCGTTTCCCAAGCTCGCAAAGGCCGATGCATTGTTTTCACATGGCCGGAAGCAGACCAGTTCTTGTCGGGAGCGAGTATTGTCACATCGCCCAACGAGCGAAAAGCCTGTGCGAGGGCGAGCAAACCGGGCGCGTAGACACCATCGTCGTTCGTTACGAGTATATGCATGAGAGGGGTCTCCTTAGGGGTATGATTTTACACCACCCCCATGGATTGGAAGTGTTTGTAGCTGAAGGGTAATTGAAAGGATGGTTTGAGGTTTTCTCCTCGTATACTAAACTAGTGCGCAAATCGATAACTAAGGGTAGTTAAGGCCGGAGATCTATCAGCGGGTTGATGCCGCTTGTGCATTTGTTGCGCGTCGTAAAATGGCAAGGAATTTCTTTTCACTTTGAAAGATTTTCATCTTGGTCTTTAAATAAGTTGTGATAAGAGTTTCGATCGAAAGGGTGATCTGAAATCGAATGGTATGCAAACGAAGGCGGGACACAATAATCAACAGGAGTTTTTACAATGAATAATCGAAATAAATATCGTTTTATACTTTTGGCAGTCCTGCTATTCTCACTCTTGTTCACAGCTTGTTCATCGTCAACACCAGAACCCACAACGGAACCTACAACGGATAAACTTGTGGCAACTTCGGCGAAGGAGTCTGAAGGAGCGAAAGGTGACATCTCGCTTGAAGGAATTTCAGGAGCAGCATCTTCATTAGAAGGAGTTCAGGCTGCGACGATCCTAATCGAGGCTCAAGGGACCTTTATCGACCCCGAGATGGGCATGATGGTCAACACTGCCGGAAGAGGAACGGGCTTCATCATAGACCCTTCCGGTATTGCCGTGACCAACAACCATGTGGTGACGGGAGCGGGGTTGCTTAAGGTATGGTTAGCGGGTGATGACCGGGCTTTGAACGCCCGAATTTTGGGGGTTTCCGAATGCTCGGACCTGGCAGTCATTGATATCGAAGGCGATGGATTTCCATTTCTTGATTGGCACACGGGAGATGTGGGCGTCGGCTTAGAAGTCTTTGCGGCTGGATATCCTCTGGGGGACCCTGAGTTCACCTTGACCAAGGGGATCGTATCGAAGGCGCGCGCCAATGGGGAATCATCATGGGCTTCTGTGGATTTTGTGTTAGAGCATGATGCAACCATCAACCCAGGCAACTCTGGTGGACCGCTAGTGGATTCTCAAGGGAAAGTGGTAGGCGTAAATTATGCATATTCAGTTGTTGCCCAGAACCAATATTTTGCTATAAAAGCGGAAGAGGCGCAGGCGGTGATCGATCGGCTAACTGCCGGCGAAGATGTCGACTCAGTAGGCATTAATGGGGTTGCGGTAGCAAGCAGTGACGGTTCTATTAGCGGGATCTGGGTGTCATCGGTTGCGTCGGGTTCATCTGCGGATACGGCGGGAATCCGAGCAGGCGATATCATCACCTCGCTGGAGGGTTTGGTTCTAGCTACCGACGAGACTATGGCAGATTACTGCGATGTGCTGCGTACACACGGCACCGAATCAACCCTAAGCATCGAAGTGCTTCGCTATGCAACAGGAGAAATTCTTGAGGGGCAGCTCAATGGACGAGATCTTCAAGCCTCAGCATCGCTATCGGGTCAGATCAGCGGCGGGATTCCAAGACCAGGATCGGCAGGTTATGCCAGCTACACCTACGTAATGGACGATACCGCCGCCCTCGAGTTGGAGATTCCCGCGGAATGGGACCAGGTCGATGGCTCGGAGTGGTACGAAGATGGTGAGCTCGTCGGTGCTTCACTTTGGGCATCTCCTGACCTCGAAAGCTTCATCGAAACCTGGGACACACCAGGTGTGATCTTTGATGTGACTCCCAGGGTGGACCTCTATGGAAGTTACCTTGACTTCCTCGATCTATTGACAGAAACACTACCCGATTATTGTGATTTTGGAGGCCGCTATGACTATGAAGATAACCTGTATCAGGGAGCGTATGATTTATACGAATCCTGTGGAGGTACAGGTACCTCATATTTGATATTAACGGCATTTCCTATAGATGACCCCGGCGCTTTTCTTATAGAACTCGATGTCCAGATCGTAAGCGATGCAGACCTGGAGGCGCTTGAAAACATCATCGCCAGTTTCAGCGTGGTTGATTCACTTCCGGGCGCACCAGCGATGTCCGGCGGGTTCGCCAGCACTGGAGACGGTTATTCGGAGTATATGTGGGTGTACGATGATTACGATTCGATCCAAATGCAAGTTCCCAGTGGATGGAACGATATTGATGGAGATGTTTGGGTTGATAGTGACGACATCGTTGGGGGCATGATCATGGCCTCCCCAGACTTGAACGGCTTTCTTAAGACATGGGACACCCCTGGCGTTATATTTGGAGCCTCCGATGATCTCGCTTCCTACCTTGGATATCAGCAGCTTCTGGATGCATTACGCCCGGATTTCATGGATGCCTGCGAACTCGATGGACGCGATGATTACGAGGACGCGATTTACCGCGGGAAGTTTGATTTGTTCACCAAGTGTGGCGGTCCAGGAGGCGCGAAATGGCTGCAGTTGGCGGCCGTTGCGAAGGATGATCAGTTCGCGTTTCTTATTCTGGTTCAGGCCCAGATTGTGAACGAAGAGGACTGGGAAGTGGTGGATCAAATATTGGCCACTTTCGAAGTCGTCGGCGAACTTCCATAAGGGGACATATCGAACACGAACACAAGTCTATTGTTCGGTGATGAGCTCCGGGGTGATACCATTCCCTGGAGCTCTTGGATTCAAGGTGCTTTCCACTGGTGGTAGAAGACAGGAGCCATTCTCAAGGCGACGATGGATGCAATTCAGAGGATGGATAGGCCTCGCGTTGACACCCTGTTTCCCGACATGGTATTATTAAAAATGCAAGGGAGAACATTATTGTTTCAGTTTTCCTCCCTTTGCCCGGTTTCATCCTTATTATCTTCTGCCCTGCATAATATCGGGTCGATAGAGTTGGATTTTGCGGGGAAATATTGAATGGATTTTTGGGATGTGGCTTCCCTTATGGGTGGACACCGGAACCGGGTGTCCACTCTGTTTTTATATATTATTTTCGAAGGGATTTGATCATGAGTGTAGATTTTATTGCTAGAATCGTTGGAATGCTCTCTTTATTCGGGGGTGGATTTTACCTTGGGACAGTACTGGGGAGCTCCGCTGGAGATCAACCGGTTCTTTGGGCTGTTGTCTTTGGAATGGTTGGCGCGTTACTGGGGCTTGTTGTAACACCGTTTCTGACCACACGACCAATCCGCTCGATCCGCGCCAAGCTTTCAGTAATTTCTTTGAAGACAATGGTGGCCGGACTGTTCGGATTGATTATTGGGTTAGTTGTTGCCGCGCTAATTGCATTTCCCCTTTCGCTCTTACCCACACCGTTTGGAGAGCTGCTGCCTTTCATTGGCGCCATACTCACCGGCTATTTAAGCATAACAATATTCACTACGCGCCAGGACGATATTTTCAACCTGGTCGGGTCCCGTTTTGGATCATTGAGCAAGGGAGACCACGAATTTTCGCCGGAAAACAACAGCGTTTTGCTCGACACCAGCGTGATTATCGATGGGCGGATTGCTGATATCGCCCGCACAGGCTTTATTGCTGGACCGATGCTGGTGCCATCGTTTGTTTTGAATGAACTTCAACATGTCGCAGATTCCTCCGATGGATTGCGGAGACAGCGTGGAAGACGGGGTCTGGATATACTCAACCGACTCCAAAAAGATCCCATTATCCCAATGCGAATCGCTGATTTGGATGTGGAAGGTGTGCGGGAGGTGGACGATAAGTTGGTGATCCTTGCCAAACAACTTCGCTGCAAAGTGCTAACCAACGACTACAACCTGAATCGCGTTGCGGAATTGCAGGGCGTCGCTGTATTGAATATTAACGAGTTAGCTAACGCCGTTAAAGCAGTTTTTCTGCCAGGCGAGACGCTTGAAATTGATGTTATACAAAAAGGAAAGGAAACTGGACAGGGGGTTGGCTACCTTGACGATGGCACAATGGTTGTCGTTGAAGATGGCGAGATGCACATTGGTAGCGTACTCTTGGTCAATGTCACTAAAGTGCTGCAGACCGCCGCAGGCAGAATGATCTTCGCCCGCCTTATGATTGACGACACGAATGCTCTCACTCAGGAGTAAGGTTCGATGACGTTGAAGATCTATAACACCATGACCCGCAAGAAAGAGCCGTTTGAGACACTGGATCCAGGAAAGGTTCGACTCTATGTCTGCGGGCCTACAGTGTACGATAAGGCGCATGTCGGTCACGCAATGTCATCGATCGCCTTCGATGTGATCCGCCGATACCTCGAATACAAGGGGTATGACGTTCAACATGTCATGAACTACACAGATGTCGATGACAAAGTCATCTTGCGCGCACAGGACTTAGGCGTCGACCCTATCGATCTGGCGGAACAGTATATCGACGAATATGATCAGCACTTGAAAGACCTTAACATCCTCCCCGCACATGTCTTCCCGAGAGTGTCCGATGAGATCGAAACCATCATCGACGTGGTTAAGGGATTGATGGATGTAGGATATGCCTACGACGTAGACGGAGACGCATATTTCCGTGTGTCGAAAGACGAGGATTATGGGCGTCTCTCAAGAAGAGTGTTGGACGATATGCGTGCCGGTGCTCGCCTTGGTGTTGATGAGCGGAAGGAGGACCCTGCGGACTTCGCTCTCTGGAAGGCGGCTAAACCGGGAGAACCCGCGTGGGAAAGCCCGTGGGGTTTGGGCAGACCAGGGTGGCATATCGAGTGCTCCGCGATGAGCCTGCATCATCTGGGAGATCAAATCGATATTCATGGTGGTGGGAACGACCTGATCTTTCCTCACCACGAGAATGAGATTGCACAATCAGAAAGCTACACCGGCAAACCCTTCGCTCGATATTGGGTCCACAATGGCATGATGCAGCTCAGTGGCGAGGATATGTCGAAGTCAACCGGCAACGTTTTTACAATCGAACAATTCCTAGGGAAGTACGAGGCGGATGTTCTGCGTCTCTTGATCCTGAACGCCAGTTACCGCAGTCCACTTACATATAATGAAGATGTAATAGAGCAGGCAGCACAAGCGCTTGAGAGGCTGAAGGGTGGCTTGCGTTCTGCCTCCCCTCTTCCCGATCTCGACCCAAGCATAGCGGAGGCTCTGTCCCATGCTGCAGAACAAGCGCGCCTCGGCTTTGAAACGGCGATGGATGATGATTTTAACAGCGCTGGAGCTCTGGGGCATCTTTTTGAATTGGTCAGGGCGATCAACGAAGCGAGAACGGCCGGGATCGACCAGGAAAATTTAGTTGAGGCGCAGGATATTCTTGGTAAATTGGCGAGCGTACTGGGATTATCGCTTACATTGAAAAGTCACCTGGATGCAGGGGCTGCACCTTTCATTGAGCTTCTCCTGGAAATCCGCAAGGAATTGCGAACTGTCAAGCAGTTTGAACTCTCGGATCGGATACGTGACCGGTTGAGTGAATTGGGGGTATCACTGGAGGATGGCAAAGGGGGAACGGTCTGGAGAGTCCGAGAGTAGAGAATGAACAAACCGACGCCCCAGTTCGATCAAGAACTGGGGCGAATTTCTATCCAGAAAGTTACGGGCATTAAGTTAATCGGCATGAGTGTGAACAGAAAAGAAATAGTTTACGGGCGGAACCCTGTTCGAGAAGTGCTGCGGGCAGGGCGACGCCGAATCCATCAAATTCGACTCGCCGAAGGAGTCATTGAGCGAGGGCTCCTAGTTGAGATCACCGATCTGGCGCGAGCGAGCGGCACAGGAATTAAACATGTCCCGAGAACCTCACTGGATCGAGAAATCTCTAATCACCAGGGGATTGTGGCGATTGTTGACTCCTTTGAATATGGATCTATAGAGGGGATGCTGGAACTCGCCGAAGAGCGGGGAGAGCCCCCCTGGATACTGCTCCTGGATATGATCCAGGACCCGCAGAATTTAGGAACTCTTTTGCGCACGGCGGAAGCCGTAGGTGTCCATGGTGTAGTAATCCCTGCGCGCAGGAGTGCCTCTGTCACGCCGGCAGTGGTCAGCGCATCATCCGGAGCGAGTGAGCATATGATTATCGCTCGAGGTAACGTGGCTGATGCGATCGAGCGGCTTAAAAAAGCGGATCTCTGGATTGCTGGCCTGGAGAACACCCCGGAAGCATCCATCTATTGGGATGCGGATCTCAAAGGTCCATTGGGCTTAGTTGTTGGCAGTGAGGGTTCGGGAATGCGTCGAAGGGTTAGGGAATCGTGCGATTTCCTGGTCAGCATCCCCATGCGAGGGGAAATCGAATCATTGAATGCCTCCGTTGCGGGTGCGATTGCTCTTTACGCCATCTTGGAACGTCGAGGTTTTGATGTTTCGAAAGCTCAATGAGCTGCGGTGGGCACCATTTCCATTGACGATGCCATTGAATCTTGGTAGACTCGGCGAGCAAAGTCGGCAAAGGAGTCTGGTATAATAAAACAGCGCCGGGCAGACGAGGCGCGTTTTATTGTCATGCCGACGTAGCTCAATGGCAGAGCAACCGCTTTGTAAGTGGTAGGTTATGGGTTCGACTCCCATCGTCGGCTTGCTGTGTCGTTAAGTGTTTGCTGGAGCGATGCCACTGCTGAAGGCATTTGCTGACCGAAATAGGGCATGGGCGGTTACCCAAGTGGCCAAAGGGGGCTGACTGTAAATCAGCTGGCATACGCCTTCGGCGGTTCGAATCCGTCACCGCCCACTCAGGCTCGGTTT
>JBARSI010000182.1:0-13835 GCA_049644665.1 Anaerolineales bacterium | reverse complement strand
GAGATGGGTTTCAACAGCAAGCGTGAAATTGAAGCGTTCGGTCTCGATCGCTTTGTCAATTTGTGCAAGCAGCAAGTCCTGAAATACTCCGCGGTGCAGACAGAACAGAGCATTCGCTTGGGGTTCTGGATGGATTGGAACGATCCCGACATCCTGCGCACTCTGCGAGATAAAATGGCGGAGGATCCATCCGCGCTAATCACAGTGGAAGGACCGCAAGGACCGGTAACGGACAGCGTTGAATCTATCGTTGGCCGCCTGGGCATGCCGGAACTAGGCGGATCATATTTTACTTTTTCAGATGACAACAACTACACCATATGGGCCGCGCTCAAGTCCTGCTACGAACGGGGTTGGATTTTCAAAGGCCGTGATGTTATGCCGTGGTGCGTGCGTTGTGGTACGGGCTTGAGTCAGCATGAAATTGTGACCGAGGGCTATAAGGAAATAACCCACCCGAGTATCACATTACGTTTTCCGCTTCATGATCGAGAGCGAGAAAGCTTGCTCATTTGGACGACCACGCCCTGGACGCTCACGAGCAACGTCGCCGCTGCCGTTGGCCCCGATCTGGACTATGTCAAAGTCCGTCAGGGGGAGGAAGTTTTCTATCTGAGCAGAGGGACACTCCATATGTTAAAGGGTCCCTACGAAGTTGAAGCGGAGCTTAAGGGCCAAGACATGGAAGGCTGGAGTTATGCTGGTCCTTTTGATGAGCTGCCCGCGCAGATAGAACATGGAGGTCCTGAAGCGCACTGTGTCATTCTTTGGGATGAGGTGGGTGAAGACGAAGGGACTGGAATCGTCCACATCGCCCCTGGCTGTGGTGCCGAGGACTTCCAATTGAGCAAGGAACATGACCTGCCGGTTATCGCACCGCTAAACGGCGACGGTCTATTCCTCGATGGATTTGGCTGGCTGTCAGCGATGAATGTCCAGAAAGTCGCTCAACCGATATTCGAAAACCTGAATGAAAAAAGCTTGACTTACAAAATCGAGGATTATACCCACCGCTACCCGGTCTGTTGGCGCTGTAGGGAAGAGCTAGTGTTTCACCTTGTGGATGAATGGTTCATCACGATGGGCGAACAACTAGACAAGCCTTACGAGCAGGTCACAGAAGAGGAGAAATTAGACAACCTTCGATATCAGATTATGGAAGTTGTGAAGGAAGAAACCGCATGGCATCCCTCCTTCGGGTTGGAGCGTGAGCTTGATTGGCTGCGGAACATGCATAACTGGATGATCTCGAAGAAGCGGTATTACGGGCTGGCACTGCCAATCTGGGAATGCGAATCCTGTGGACATTTCGAAGTGATAGGTAGTCGTGATGAACTTAAGGCGAGAGCGGTTGATGGCTGGGAAGAATTCGAGGGTCACACACCGCACCGGCCTTACATCGATGCTGTGAAGATAGAGTGCAGTGAATGTGGTGCGCTTATCAAGCGCATCCCGGATGTTGGGAACCCCTGGTTGGATGCTGGAGTCGTGGCGATGAGTACGCTGCGCTACAACTCGGATAAGGAGTACTGGTCGAAGTGGTATCCTGCGGATTTAATCAGCGAATCGTTCCCGGGACAGTTCCGAAATTGGTTCTATAGTCTACTGGCTTTAAGCACGATCCTTGTACGGAAATCGCCTTTCAGAAACGTGTTTACATATGCGACTTTGCTCGCTGAAGACGGGCAAGCGATGCATAAATCCTGGGGCAATATGATCGAATTTAACGAAGCCGCCAACTCAATGGGCGTCGATGTCATGCGCTGGGTCTATTGCAACCACAAACCGGAGAAGGATCTACTTTTTGGGTTTGACACCGCGACCGAGGCTCGACGGCAATTCCTTATTCCACTTTGGAATGTGTATGCCTTCTTCGTTACCTATGCCAATCTCGACGGGTGGACACCTACCGACGATGTTGATGTCCAGTTCAGTGTTATGGACCGTTGGATACTCTCACGGTCCCGCCAGACAATCGAGCAGGTCACACATTCTCTTGAGATCTTCGAGCCTGACCGTGCTACTAAAGCGATTGGGAATTTCCTGGATGACTTGAGCAACTGGTATCTTCGCCGGAGCAGACGTCGCTTCTGGGCGAAAACCGGTGTGGATGAAGCTTCGGATGCGGATAAACATGCAGCCTATACTGCGCTTTATCAATCGCTACTGACCTTAATCCACATTCTAGCTCCTTTCACGCCATTTGTTGTTGAAACGATGTACCAAAACCTCGTACGGAGTATCGATGATGAGGCGCTAGAAAGTGTTCACCATCGCGCATGGCCGGAAGTGGATCCGACTGAGGTGGAAGATAGTTTATTGAAGGAGATGAAATTCGTCCAGATGCTCATTTCCATGGGTCATGCCGCGCGAAACAAAGCCAATAGGAAACTGCGGCAACCCCTATCCGAAGTTGCTTTCGTTGTTTCCAGTTCAGAAGAGCGCTCGATCGTTGATCGTTACGATGCACTGATCCGTGATGAATTAAATGTCAAACAAGTCCGCTTGCTCGATACCGCTGCGGAAGCGGTCGAGTACCAACTCAAGGCTCTGCCAAAGCAGTTGGGGCAGAAATATGGCGCACTCTTCCCCGCTATCCGTGACGCAGTTGGGAAGCTAGATCCACCTAAAAATGCTTCCAGGTTATTGGCAGGGGAAGCGATCGAAGTGAAAGTCGACGGGCAAGTTATCCGGTTGACGGCAGACGAGGTGGAGATACGCGTCGAAGCTCACGAGGGTTTTTCTGCCATTGCGGAGGGACCCTATGTAGCAGCGTTTGTTACAGAGCTGACAGATGAGCTGGTCCTTGAGGGGTTCGCACGAGAGTTCGTACGCCGAGTGCAGGACTTACGCCGACAGGCGGATCTTCAAGTGGATGACAGCATCGAGGTGGAGTTTTCGGCGAGTGACAAGCTCGCAAAGGCCATTGAAGTCCACCGCGTTTATATTCAAGGTGAAGTCATCGCTAAGAGTATGCAGCCGAGTGCAAATCCACAGGGGGCAATCACGACTGAACATCAATTCGATGGGGAATCGCTGCAGGTCGCCCTGCGGAAAATTGAAGGTTAATCACCCTCAGGAGAGGATCTCGCGCGGACGCGGGAAAGCATGCGGGTTTCCCAGGATTCCCTCCGGGAGACCCGCTTCTTGAATCCCAATTGATGGAGCATTACGGTACAATCAAGTCCCTCTAATGAAGGAGGATACAACCAAACGTGAAACGATCATTGTTGCGTGATTATGGATTCCTGATCGGTTTCGCCGGCGCAATCATCGCTCTGGATCAGTGGACTAAATACCTTGTAAGGACTTATCTGGCGGTGGGTGAATCCTGGGTTCCATTCGACTGGCTTCGACCGTATGCACGCATCGTCCATTGGAATAATACAGGGGCAGCTTTTGGGATCTTCCCTTCCGGCGGTGCGATATTCTCTGTGATCGCGGTTCTCGTAATTGCCGCCATTCTTTATTACTTTCCCCATGTCCCTCGCCAGCAAGCGGCAATCCGCCTAGCATTAGGGCTTCAACTGGGAGGGGCGACTGGCAACCTGCTTTCCCGTCTGTTTCATGGCGTGGTAACAGACTTCGTCTCTTTGGGCAGTTTTGCAGTCTTCAATGTGGCTGACTCCTGCATATCCATTGGCGCGGCGCTTCTTGTAGGGGCAATGTGGCTCGAGGAGCGGCGAAATAAGAAACAAGCTGGGGCTGATCCCATTGAAGAGAATGGGAGTCGGAACCTAGAAGGTCATTTGGGATAAAACCAGTGGGTGCACAGACTGTTCGCTTCCTCGCACCGAAGCCGGGTGGTAGGCTGGACATCGTAATCGTGGAGTACCTGGCGGATCAATCCCGCTCCCAAGTGCAGAAGCTCATTCGCAGCGGCTCGGTTAGCGTTGATCGCAAAGTGATCAAGAAAACAGGCTACCGCCTTGATGGCGGCGAGGATCTTCATGTCTCCATACCCGAGCCAACCCCCACGGATTTACAGCCTGAAGCGATCCCGATAGAGGTTATATATGAAGATCAGGACCTTCTGGTTGTCGACAAGGGCCCAGGTATTGTCGTCCATCCTTCCGTGGGGCACGCCACTGGAACGCTGGTTCAAGCAGTCCTGGCGCATGCGCCGGATATTCGCGGCATCGGAGAGGAAGGTCGCCCAGGTGTCGTCCATCGCCTTGATAAGGACACATCCGGTCTCATTCTCTTCGCTAAACACGACGAAGCGCATCAGTGGCTTCAGCACCAATTTCAAGAGCGGCACGTGAAAAAAGTTTATTTTACACTTACGGATTCTAGACCACCGACACCGTCGGGAAAGATAGATGCGCCAATCGGCCGCGACTCCAAGCACCGCCAGAAAATGGCGGTTGTTTCAAAAAGCCGGGGCCGGGAGGCGGTGACAACCTACCACACTCATGAACAGTTCCGTGAGCATACATTTTTGGAAGTTCGGCCTGAAACTGGCCGTACCCACCAGATCCGCGTTCACCTGTCATTTATTGATTGTCCGATCGTGGGGGATCGGGTTTATGGCCGTAGCAAACCCACGCTGCCAGCTGAACGGCAGTTGCTGCACGCGGGTCAACTAACTATTAGACTTCTTGGAAATGAGCAGCCGACGATATTTAATTCACCGATTCCAGATGATTTCGAGTCAATACTGGATGGCTTGCGCCAGCGATCCTAACATCCGCGGGCTCAGTTCAGCAAAGACATTCAAGATTTGGTTGTTCATTGATAATGACCGCGTTGTTGACGGGTAAACGAAAAGGATGACGGCAATGGAATGGATCGATCTTCGCTCTGATACAGTAACAGAACCGACCCCAGAAATGCGCGAGGCAATGGCGAATGCCAAGGTGGGGGACGATGTTTATGGTGAGGACCCGACTGTAATTCATCTACAGGAGCTTTCCGCGAAGATGCTGGGCAAGGAAGCGGCGCTCTTCGTGCCCTCGGGAACGATGGGGAATCTGGCCGCTATTTTGGCTCACTGCGCCCGCGGCGATGAAATCATCATCGGGAATCGTTCGCATACTTACCTATACGAAGCGGGAGGTGTGTCAGCGCTGGGTGGTGTGCATACGTTCGTTGTCGAAAATCGAGATGATGGAACCGTTTCACATGATGAGATCGAAGCAGCCATTCGTCCAGATAACGATCACTTTCCAATAACCCGGCTCATTTGCCTTGAAAATAGCCACAACCGCTGTGGGGGGTCGGTGTTGAGTGTAGATTACACACAGGAAGTGGGGAACATCGCCAGAGAAAATGGGCTGAGTATGCATATCGATGGGGCGCGTATATTTAACGCGGCGATTGCCCTGGACGTATCCCCGGCAGAGCTGGTTGCAGCCGCTGATTCAGTGACGTTCTGTCTCTCGAAGGGATTATGTGCTCCGGCGGGATCGGTTATCTGTGGCGACGAGGCTTTCATTCGAATAGTTCATCGTATCCGGAAAATGTTGGGCGGGGGGATGCGGCAAGTGGGTGTGCTTGCCGCAGCGGGGGTCGTGGCGCTTGAAAGTATGGTGGACCGGCTGGGGGAAGATCATCTCAGAGCGTGCCAGCTTTCAGAAACGCTGGCTGAGCTCCCCGGGGTGATCTTGGATTATGAAACGCCGGCGACAAATATGATCTTCCTGCGGCTCGATGCAGATGCGCCGATTTCAGGTGAGGAGGTAGTGCGTCGTTTTGCTGAAAAGGGGATAAAAATCAGCGCATCTGGCGGTGGCCAGATGCGGCTGGTCATCCACTATTGGATTGACGATGGGGCGTTGGCTCAAGTCACCGAAGCTTTTAAGGAAGTATTTCTTCATGTTTAGGCGATTATTACCTTATTTGCAAGCGATCACCGTTGTCCTGATCTGGGCGGCATCTCCGCCTTTAATCAAAATTCTCCTTGAGGATCTCTCGCCCTATGAAGTTGCTGGCCTAAGGTATGCCATTGCTTTTCTTTTATTCATCCCCTTGCTTTTTTTCTTTTCTCGAGGGATTCTGCGAGTTTTAAATACCAAAGATTGGCTCCGCCTGGTTAGTATGGGCATCGCTGGTTTCGCAATCGGAAATCTAATGATGTCCAAGGGATTGGAAAATCTAAACGCGACTACAGCCGCTTTCCTGCTTAATGGCATTCCCCTACTGACGTTTCTTCTAGGAGCGACTTTTCTCAATGAAAAACCCACCTCATTCCAATGGATTGGACTGAGTATCGCACTCGCGGGCGGTGTGATTTTCTTTGGTACGAGTGTTGATCTAAATGATTATTACTCGATTGGGCTGACCCTCATTGGCGTTCTCGCCTATACTTTCAACGGGTTGATTGGCCGTGCGATTGCCCGGGAAAAAGTGGTTGACTCTCTGACTCTATCCGCTGTGCCGATGGGTATCGGTGGTTTTGCCTTGTTATGCATTTCCCCTGTGCACGCATTCCCACCAAGGTCGACATGGGGAATATTGCTCTGGTTAATTGTGCCGAGCTCCATGCTTGCGTTTTTGCTCTGGAATAATGCACGCCGGAATTTGAAAGCTTTTGAGATGAGCATAACCTTAAACTTGATGCCCATCGGGACAGCGCTTATCTCACCATGGTTGATCGGTGAGACGGTACCAGGGCGAGCGTGGGTTGGTATATTTGTTACGTTGGTTGGAGTATTGCTGGTTGGCATTACGGGTGACCACACGCCCGAGCAGGTGATTTACGAAAGACCCGTGTGATCAGGCACTCTTTTATTCAGAGGATGGCTCCCCCGGGGGGGTGCCGGAAGGCGAATGAAGATCTGCTCTCAGAGGAAAATAAGCTGAAACAACGACCCGACTTCTTGAAGGCATTTGCCGATTTCAACACGAAGAAAACTTACCACTTGATCACGCTCAACCGATCTGGGGAATGGATTGCCTGGGTCTTGGTCCTCACTTTGGGGATCATGGACGCTGCGCTTTTTTCACGCTTAGCTTCTATTCCTTTGGCGGCTTTCATTTTTTCAGCCATCTTTTTACTTGCCGCCTCAGCAATTTCTTTCTCCAACTGGCTCGAGCGGAACACAGAAATCATCACCTCAGATAGTGCTCTTGTCTATCGGACACCCATACGGAGGGTGGCGATGACGTGGCAGGATGTCGACTCTCTAATGTTGACAAGAAGGGGCGCGGGTTGGTACGTGATGGTAGCTGGGGGAAAGAGCGCCTTCACCTTCCAAACGCCAACAAGCATCAAGGGACCACTTGGGCGACAGGCGAGAACGGGGATCGAAAGCGGGGAGCAGCTGGCAGCGATGATCGCCAGGCAGGCGGATCTCGTTGAACTTGAGCTAGAAGGCGATGTTTGGGCTTGTCGGCGGGAGCGATCCGAAAAGTCTGCGTGATATACCCTTCCGGCATATGTTATGATTGCATAGTCATGCGAAAGAATGGGTTTAAGGGACGATGCAACTACATCTATTCCAGGGGCGTAGACCGCCCCCTATGCACGTTTGGTTGTATGTTCCCGGGCTGAGATCCTCAATTCTGAGAAGCACAAACCAGCAAATCAAGCGCGGGCGCATGCAGCCCGCGCTTGATCAATTTATACCTTTATACCTTTAGATTATTAGGAGCAAACTGGATGTCTCAGGACAAAACGATCGAAGAACAAATCGCCATATTAATGCAAGGTGTGGAGATGGGGGATGAGAAGTTAAAAGAGGCGATGCAGGCAGAGCTCAAAGAGAAGTTGATCCGATCCGCAGAGACGAAGGAACCGATCCGAGTCTATTGCGGATACGACCCAACGTCGCCAGATCTTCACCTCGGTCACACCGTGACCATGAGAAAGCTCAAGCAATTTCAGAACCTCGGTCATCAGGCGATATTCGTCATTGGAACCTTCACCGCGCTGGTAGGCGATCCTTCGGATAAAGACGGTGCACGCCCGCGGCTTAGCCATGATCAGGTCATGGAAAACGCCAAGACCTATACAGAACAGGCTTTTAAGATCCTTGATCCTGAGAAAACAGAAGTGCGGTACAACCATGAATGGCTCTCAGATCTTTCCATGGAGCAGATCATCGAAATGGCGAGTCTTTTCACGGTCCAGCAGTTTTTGGTGCGCGATAATTTCTCGAAACGTTTTGAGAAAGGCGACCCGATCTGGCTGCACGAGTTTTTCTACGGCGTGCTTCAGGGGTATGACGCAACAATGCTTAAAGCAGATGTTCAACTCGGTGGAACCGAGCAGCTTTTCAATTTACTCGCAGGCCGAAAACTGCAGGAAGCCATGGGATTGCAACCTCAAGTTGCTTTAACCACGCCCGTACTCGTAGGGACCGATGGGCACATGCGGATGGCGAAGAGCACGGGGAACTACATCGGGATCGATGAAACCCCCGAGGAGATTTATGGAAAGGTGATGTCGCTTCCAGATTCGGCGATGATGAATTATTTCCGTTTGGTGACGCGCTTGAGTCCGGATGAAATCACCGAGATCGAACGGGGATTGGACGAGAGCAAGATTCATCCACGCGATGTAAAAATGCAACTGGCACGCGAAATCGTCGCGATCTACCAGGGGGATGACGCAGTTGAACATGCCGAAGCAGCTTTCCGCCGGGTTTTCCAGGAGCATGAGGATCCAGAAGAAATGCCGGAGTACAGTATCGGCTCTGAACGAACCATAGTTGATGTGATGGTCGATTCTGAGTTGGTGAGCACCAGGAGCGAAGCCCGGCGCCTGATCGAACAGAACGGTGTCCGACTGGATGGAGAAGTGCTCGGCGATCCGAACCTGGTTCTTGACGTAAAGGAACCTGCAATTCTGAAGGTTGGGAAACGTCGATTCCTGAGGCTCATGCCAGAATAACCGGCGTGGATTAAATTAAGGGGCTGCCCAGAGTTCATCTTCGGACGGCCCCTTTTGTTTCTCACGAGGATTTTCAGTCTTATCTCACCCCTTGATCACCACAACGGGCCGAAGGCGAGCGACTTTGGCGGCGATACCTGCCCGAACGACTACTTCGATCACAGCATCCACGTCCTTATAGGCTTTTGGCGCTTCTTCTGCTAGCCCGGGCATTGAACCCGCTCGAATGATAATGCCCTGCCCTTCAAGTTCTTGTCGAAGATCTTGACCCCAAATTTCCCGCTTCGCCTGCCTCCGGCTCATCACTCGTCCAGCACCATGACATGACGATCCAAAAGATTCCTTCATACTCTGCTCTGTTCCGAGCAGAACCCAGGAAGCAGTCCCCATGCTGCCGGGGACCAGGACAGGCTGACCGAATGGCCGGTAAACATCCGGTAATCCTTCGAACCCGGGGCCGAAAGCACGAGTTGCCCCTTTACGGTGCACACAAACACGCACTTTTTCGCCATCCACGATGTGGGTTTCGGTTTTCCCCATATTGTGGGCGATGTCGTAAACCTGGTGAAGGTCCCAATCCGGCACTCTACCCGCAAGCACTTGCTCAAAAGACCGGCGGACATGATGCGCCAGTACTTGCCGATTGCAAAAGGCGTAATTTGCTGCGCATGCCATCGCCGCTTTATATCGTTTACCCTCCGGGGAATTCAGAGGTGCGCAGACCAGTTCACGGTCAGGCAGCTTAATCCCATAACGCTTCACAGCGCTCTGAAATTCGCGAACGTAATCGGAGCAGATCTGGTGTCCAAATCCGCGCGAGCCGCAGTGGATCTGAACGGTGAGAAACCCTTCCGCCAGCCCCATAGCATCTGCGGCTGCTTCATGGAAGATCTCTTCGACGACATCGATCTCGATGAAGTGATTGCCTGCTCCAAGTGTTCCAAGCTGGCCTTTGCCGCGCTGTTTAGCGCGAGATCCAACGGCAGAAGGATCGGCGCCGAGAATCTGACCTCGCTCTTCTGTTCGCTCGAGATCATCCCTGCGGGCGTAATTATTATTCAATGCCCAGATGCTGCCCTGGCGGCAGACCTTATCCAAATCTTTACTGGAGAGTCGCACACTTCCACCGACTCCGACCCCGCTTGGGCAATTTGCATCGAGTGAAGAAGCAAGATCGGGGAGTTCTCCCCGTACGTCTTCATATGGAATTCGGCTCGCGAGCAGTCTCACTCCGCAATTGATGTCGTAACCGATCGCACCAGGGGAGATTATGCCATGTGGATATCTGCTCGCCGCCACGCCGCCTATCGGAAAACCGTAGCCCTGGTGAACGTCCGGCATAACGACGACGGGACTCACAAGCCCCGGGAGGGTCGTTGTGTTAACCGCCTGATCGAAAGATTTATCGCCTAAAGCAGCATCGATCAAAGTTTCATCGGCGAATATCCGCACCGGAACGCGCATATCCTTACGATAAGATGTAGGGATCTCCCAGGTGACTTCCGTGATCTTTATCAGATCTTTCTTCTCTACCATTATCGCCACCTCCTCTTCCTAAACATCAAAGACGATAATCGTCTCGTAACCGAATTCTGCGGCACGAATATCAAGTTCGTTAAAGGTGACGGCTTTTATCTCTTTCTTAATCGATGCGATTTTATTCAACTTGATCATTGCTTTTACTTGAACTTTTTCCAGGACCTCAACCTGGAAATCGACGACTGCGGCACCTTCAACCTCGAGTGGGTAGAGCAGCTCTTCCAGCCAGGAAACCAGCAGAGTCTCGGTGTCTTCCGCCTTCAGTTCGAAAGAGCGGCTTTCCGGATTTCCAGGGAGCGTTTCAATTTCTAGCAATGAAAGCATGCCGAAGGCGGCGTTGCGGAACAAATCGGTGAGGTTCTGACCACGAACGCGCAATGCCCAATCGGCAGTATGTTCGATCTCTTCGTATGTTGGTTGCATCATATCCAGTATATAGTACGAATTGCCCTTTTTACGACGAACGGTGTCTAGGTATAATCATGGGAATGGATGATCGGTTATTTCAGATTGAAAGAGCGATAGAGAAAGCTCTTGGGAAATACTTAGGGCATCTCGATCTCCCAGATCTCCCTCTGGAAGAGTTTGCTCACCAATTCGCAAAAGAGGCGATTGGTGTTGCGCGCGTTGATTCTAATGGGCGCGAATTTGCCCCGGATCAGTTCACCATAAGCGTCCACCCAGAAGGCATAAGACAAATCAGTCAGTTATCTGACGATCTGCAAATGGATATATCCCGAGATTTTAGGCAAGCTCTGCAAAAGGCTGGTTTTCTCTTTGCGAGGGAAGTACATTTCACGCTAGCAACCGACCCGACCCTCCCTGAAGTTGGGGCTCGCGTCATCGCCTGGCACAGCAGCAATCCATTGGATCTTCAGGGCGACATCACGCCGATCGAGGAGTACGATACTGATAGACCTCCAGCTGGCGCTTTTCTTGTCGTTGAAGGCAAACGGCATTTCAAGCTATCAGCCCCGTTGATCACAATTGGGCGCCGTTTGGATAATGATCTGGTAATCGATGATAGTCGAGTATCAAGACAACATTTACAGCTGCTAGCCAACCGGGGTAGATATATCCTCCATGACCTCAATTCAACAGCCGGGACCTATGTGAATGAGATTAAGGTCAAGAAACATGTGCTTCAACCGGGAGATGTGATTAATGTCGCGACTGTCGAATTGATCTATGGAGAAGATACTGGTGGTCCACCAAAGGTGACACCACCTTATTTACCGGAGCCTGTGCCAGAGCCCGAAGATGATCGCATAACCCCCTTGAATTTAAAGATCACAAAGCAATTAAAGAAGCTCGATTCCGAATCCCTTGGTGAGAACGAATAAATAGCCTCAAATATATGTGCTATGATTGCACGCAACATGGCAAATTTTCCGGTTAAGAGACACAGCAAACGTGGCTAATCCAATTGACCATATCGAGACACAAATTGAGAGATTTGTCGAGCGCGCGCTGGGCAAATTGCTCGGGGTTCAGTTTTCGTCTGCGCTGGTCGCTGCCCAACTCTCGCGGGCGATGGATGAAGGTATCCGCAGGACGGAAGATGGCAAACCCTTCGTCCCTGATCAATACGCGCTCACGCTGAATCCTGACGATGCGAAGGCGATTCTAGATCAAGCGCCACATCTTCAGGACAGCTTCTCGCAAGGGCTTCTACAAGTCGCGCGGGACTGCGATTACCTGGTCTTCCGCGAACCAATTGTGACGATCGCAGTCGATCCTACGTTGAGGCCGAAAGAAGTGAGGGTTGTCGCATGGCATAGCACCAGCCCACTTGAGTTCACAAAGGCTATGCCGAGTGAGCCCAAGACCAAGCCGGGTGTGCTTCCCAAGGGTGCGTATTTGATTGTCAATGGAGATCGCCACTTCCCCCTGGACCGCCCCGTTGTGAACATCGGTCGCCGTCTGGACAATCAACTTATCATCGATGATCCGCGAGTCTCTAGGACTCACTCTCAAATTCGAGCAAGAGAGGGACGGTTTGAAGCATTTGATCTGGGATCCTCGGCGGGCACAGTAATCAACGGGCGTTCAGTAAAGCATCATGTCCTCCAATCGGGAGATGTAGTTAATCTGGCCGGAAACCGGCTTGTATACGGAGAGGACCCTGGGGGACCGCCCGATGAAACACCAGCTTATTCACCTCCGTTTCCACCGCGTCCGTCCGGTGACCAACGAACCCGAGTGATCCCCAAGAAGAATAAAAAGCAGGAATGACTCCAGGTTTGGTACTTCTAGTGGTCAGGGTTGTCTTGAGCCTGATCCTCTACGCTTTTCTGGGAATGCTCCTCCTTTTCCTGTGGAAGGAGATTCAATCCCATCGAGCATCAGAAACCCACACCCCTCCCGCAGTTCTTGTATTAGCTGATGGTTCCGATATTGAGATGAGCCACTCTCTCACCGAAAATAACAGGATTGGCAGAGCAGCCGATAACTCATTGGTTCTTCACGACGAAACGACTTCCGCACATCATGCGCGGATATCTTTTCAGGAAGGGCAGTGGTGGTTGGAAGATTTGGGTTCACGGAATGGAACAACGGTCAACGGAATACCACTTGAAGGACCATTAGTCGTCACATATGGCGACCTGATCGCTCTCGGAAGAGTTGAATTCCGAATGGAAGCAGCCGTTGTTAAAGATGGTTTGGAATAATGGACCAAGCATTACATCGCAGTGGACGCCATTTTCGTGAAGCGGGAAAGTTCGAATCGTAATATTAGCGACAGGAAAGTCGCTGCATGTAGATGGAGATTTCTAACTCGAGCCTGTGCTAAGATAGCAAGAGAAAGAAAAAGAGAGAGATTATGGATGAAAAACCTGTTCTCGGCGTAATTGGTGGGTCGGGCTTGTACGATATGCAAGATCTAGAAGATGTTGAAATGCATGACGTCTCAACACCCTTTGGTCAACCTAGTTCACCTATTGCGATAGGAAAAATAAAAGGACGAAAAGTAGCCTTCCTTGCCCGCCATGGAATCGGGCATATCTATTCACCGACTGACGTGAATTACCGGGCGAATATTTATGCCCTGAAAATGTTCGGTGTCGAGCGCGTTCTTGCAGTCAGCGCTTGCGGATCGCTGCGGGAGGATTATGTGCCGGGCGAGATTGTTGTTCCTGACCAGCTCTTCGACCGCACAGTTTCTCGGTCGCGCTCTTTCTTCGAGAGCGGATTGGTGACGCACATAAGCGTAGCAGACCCATTTTGCCCAGATCTCTCTGAGCTCGTGGCTTCCAGTACTGAGGCAGTGAGCGGGAGTGTCCATCGTGGAGGAAGCTACATTACGATCGAAGGACCGCGCTTCTCCACTCGTGCGGAATCCAATATCTACCGAGCCTGGGGAATATCCATTGTTGGGATGACGACTTCTCCAGAAGCTTTCCTCGCCAGGGAGGCTGAGATGTGCTACGCGGTAATGGCGCATGTCACAGATTACGAT
>JBARSI010000181.1:0-8438 GCA_049644665.1 Anaerolineales bacterium | reverse complement strand
ATCTTCACCGCCGGCGCGGGGAATTACATGGATGCTATGAACTTCCACTTCTACCCCAATCATGCACCCCGCTGGGAAACGCTTACCGGCCTCCCTGGTATCAGGGCTAAAACTCAGGCCATCAGAGATCTCATGACCACCCATGGACTCGAGAAACCCTTCGTGTGCACAGAACTGGGCGATAGCAGCGGATTCGGCGGGGCCGATCCACGCACCGAGGACACACAAGCCATAGCGGTTGTAAAACAGTTCACTCAAGCCGTCGCTGCGGGAAACCTGATTGGAATCTGGTACAACATGAACGACTATCTACCTGCCGTCGGACACGCAGAACACGGCCTGCTCGATTATCCCTCCTTCCTCGCAAAGCCTTCCCTGGATGCCTTAGAAACCCTGGCCACACATTGGCCCAGTTTCGATTTTACGCGGGTGTTAGCAAACACGGAACTGGGTGCGACCAATCTGGAAGGCTACCTGTTTTGGGATCAAATGGGCGGAGAGTCACTCTATATATTATGGTCTGCCGACGGATCTTCCCAGACGATCACGCTCCCACCAGATGTTACTTCTGTCGTGGATAAGTTTAACGATCCGGTAACATACGGTGCCACGCTCGGGATTGACGAGCAGCCGGTCTTAATATCCCAGGATGTCACCTTCCATTACCTGTATCTACCGCTGATATCGCGATAACCCAAGCGATAGTACAATGCCCCTGTGAGAGCACTGTCGATCAAACTCATCGCCATCTTGCTCCTCGCAGGGGCTTTGCGCGCACTAGCGGTCATCGTGGTCCAGGAGACGCACGTCTCCTGGCAGTATGAGTACGAAGAGATCGCCTACAATTTGGCCGAACGAGGCGAGTACGCCTATTCCTTCTATGGGCTTAGCGAAACCCGTCCTACTTCATTCCAGCCACCGCTCTACCCTCTCTTCCTCGCGACACTGCTCAAACTGGGGCGGGGCAGCATGGAGACGCTCGCGCCGGTCCAAATCCTACTCTCTGTGCTATCGATCTGGGCGCTCTTTCGGCTATCGATGGCTGCAGGCGGGTCGGAGAGACTAGCCCTGCTGGCGGCGCTGCTGATGGCGGTCTACCCGCCGCTCATCCTGTACGCGGTGATCCCAAGCGTAGTTACCCTCGAGACACTTTTCATCCTCGCTGGAACCTGGTTCACTTTCCGCTCGACCCAGGTTCGTGCTTTCATCTGGCCCCTCGCCGCGGGCGTCAGCTTCGCTCTGGCCGGGCTGACGCGCTCACCCTGGCTTGTGGCCATCCCAGTTGCCCTCATCTGGCTCATCTGGCGGGATACTCAAAGTGGTTGGCGCCGCCTTCGAACACCTCTCCTCCTGTCTTGCGCAGCCGTCATCACGCTCATCCCCTGGGCGTTTCACAACTCGCAGGTGCATGGCGCCTGGTCCATCACCGGCACCAACGGTGGCTTGAATTTCTGGATTGGCAACAACCCAGACGCTACGGGGGAGTACATTTTTCCCACCGAGATCGACCGCGAATTGATCTTAGAGGTCGCAGAATGGCCGGAGCGCGATCGGGATCGCTTCTTCTATCAGCAAGGGTTCGACTTCATCCGTGAAAACCCCGGCCAGGCTCTGCGCCTCTTCATTCAAAAACTCCAGTTCTTCAGCTTCTTCCGGCCCTCCATCGGGAGCACGTATCAGAACACTGACTTGCAGGTTGCCTTAGCCCGCAATTTGTTCATCACTAGCTGGATGCTGATCCTTCCGGCTGGTTTGGCGGGGTTGTGGATCGCGCGCCACCGCTGGGCCGATCACGCCCTACTAGTGGGCATTATCCTGAGCCAGGCATTTGTGACCTCCCTGTATTTTGTGGGTACGCGCTTCCGCACACCGCTGGAGCCTTACTTCATGATCTGGACCGCCGGATTTCTAGTCTGGATCGTGGAGAAGTTAACCCGGAAATGGGAAAGTAAACATGCTGCGTAAGCCTCTCTTCTGGTTGCTTGCCTTTGCGTTTCTGCACGGTGTCTGGTACGCGATCATCGTCCACCCCTGGCAGGCTCCCGATGAATACCTGCACTATGAGTACACCCGCCTTATCGATACTGAGCGCACGCTTGATTTATGGGCTGAACACCGCACCTCGGATATCCAGAGGCCGGTCGCCGATAGCATGTGGACTTTTCAGCACTACCGCTATCGTCTCATCCCCACCCCCCCCGAAGCGGAGTTCCGGACCTATCGCACCCCATTGGGCAGCACAAACTTCACCCCCCAGCCGCCGCTGTATTATCTACTCTCCCTTCCAATTTACTGGCTGATGCGAACACGATCCGTACTGGTTCAGCTGTACATCCTGCGGCTCTTCTCCGTCCTCCTACTCTGCCTCACGGTCTGGATCACGTACAGGCTCGCAAAGCTGATCTTCTCCACCGAGAAAGACAGCTGGTTCGTCCTCTTCCCGGCCGCATTCGCCGCCATCCTGCCCCAGTACACGTTCATCAGCGCTTCGTACAACAACGACAACCTCGCCCCTCCACTCATCGCCGCGTCCCTTTATGCTCTCATCAAAGGGTACAAGGAAGAATCCAAACCGGGTTGGCTTATCCTGGCGGCCGTTTTCGGCCTCTTGGCTATTACGGCGAAGCGAACCTCGGTAGCGATCCTGCCCATCCTGGGATTGGCGCTTATCTTCTACGCGCTGCGCTGGCTGCGGTCAGGAAATCGATGGGTGAGGATCATCGCCATCGCTATCCTGGTTGGTACAGCTCTCTTGTTCGTAGCGACGATCCTGTTTCTCCTCCACCCGCCGGTTCTCCCACCGGATCTGGCTCGCCACCTGCGCCTGAGCCCGGATGCGCTCGTCAGGCTTGTGTCATTTTTCGACAATCCCCCTCTGATTTCGGGACACCCCTGGAGCCATTTTGCAGACCTGACCATCGAGAGCTTCTGGGGGTTTTTCGGTTGGAAAACTTTACACATTCCACCGATATGGGTATCGCTCTTAAAGAGCACGACGATCGTTCTCCTGGTTGGCATACTGGTGGGAACCGTGCGAAACATCATCCAGGCAAAATCCGAGCGGCAGCCACACCTCCCGTTCAGCATCCTGATCTTGACCACCGGGCTTGTATTCAGCCTGATGGCCATGGCGGCTCAAAACCTTGTCGCGCCGGCTCACTATGCACCACAGGGTCGTTATCTTTTTCCCTTTATTTCCGGCATCGCCATTTTGGCTGCCTGGTCATGGAGGTCATTCTGGCCTGAATCCGCCCAGCACAAGGCTCTCCTCGGAGGTTGGTTCTTCCTGGCGATATTCGACCTCGTGTGCTGGGGATTCGTCATCATCCCGGCCTGGTACACATAGTCATGATAAACGAGAAGAACTTCGCGATTCTCCCGCTGCTTACACTGCTGGTTGGACTAATCTCCGCATTTGGTATCCTGCTATGGACCCCTCTCCAATTTGAGCAGTCCATCTCCGACGGCAGCATGATTCCCCTCTCCAAGGAAGCCCCCGTCGGGCAGACCCTTCTCGCCCATTACCCAGGTTTGACCCGGATTTCCATCCCGGCAGCGGGTATTGCGGAAGATGAACTCGGGGAAATCCTATTCCAGCTCTCTAGATTGGATCAAGGCGTGGAAATCCCAATAGTTCAGCATAATGAGGTAACGATTTCCAGGACAACCGATTGGATTCACTTTCAGTTTCCGCCCCAGGATGACCCGACTGGCACACAATATGCTTTCTATCTCAGGCAAACGGGAGAGACGGTACTCCACCTTCCTATGCATATCAAGGATATGTACCCAGAGGGGAAACTATCGATAGGGGAAGGCGACCTGTTATTCAGGGCTTCGTTCGAACCTTCCTGGGAAATGAAGCTTGGCCACCTCGTCTTTCGATTGAGTGAAAATAAACCCGGATTACCTGGGAACCCGCTTGTGTATCCACTCTTGCTGGTCTTCATGGTCGCCAGTTTTGTTGGGTTATCCTGGATGTTGCTTTTTTCCGCGGGTCAACCTGAGAGAGCACGGACTCTTTCAATGATCGATAAACGAGGCGAAGAACGTGTACAATCCTGACGATCAGCATGTGCAGGAGGACGGGGAAGGGATGTCCATCATCGATCCAACAGGCGCGGATGAAGCGGTCACACCCAAATCCAACTTGCTGTTTACATGGGTGAAGAAATATGGCGTATACCTGCTCCTGATGACGATCGCTCTCCTGCGCGGGATTGCGTATGCCAATCTGCTGCCGCCTTGGGCTATCATTGATGAAGAACAGCACCTGCACTACATCCAGGTGCTGAGCGAGGAACAGCGTAGACCTGATCCAAGGAATGATTTTCTTTCAGAGGAACTCGTCGCCAGCCTGTTCGAGGCGCATCGCTGGGAGACATTCGGGTTCGGAACACCGCCAGCACCGGACCCACGCGTAATGGGACTGGAAGGCTACAGCTACGAGGGCTATCAGCCGCCGCTCTACTACCTTCTTATGGTCCCCATATACCGCCTGGTGCAAGGCTCAATGCTCGAGAGGCTCTTTGCGCTGCGGTGGGCTACCGTTGCACTCTCCTCTCTGACCATTGCACTCACTTACTCCTTAGCCAACAAGCTCAGCGGATCAAAACGGGTGGCCTTCCTAGCCGCCTTGATCCTGCTCTCAATCCCCGAGCGCACGGTCGCCGTCAGCCGGGTCAACAATGATGCGCTGCTGGAGATCTTCGGTGCGCTGTACTTGTGGCTCTCACTGCGGGCCATCATAGAAACGCCTAACGATCGAGACTCGGTCTTGCTCGGTCTCGTACTGGGATTGGGTACGCTAACCAAGATGACAATGCTGCCGCTGGTGATCGCACTACCCTTCGTTTTCTACACCTCCCACAAGACCTACTCCCCACGACGCGGTCTGGGCCTCAGCCTGGGTAGCGCAGCGGTTTTAATCCTGCCCCTGATCTTTTATAACCTCCAACAGTTTGGTGACATTACAGGCTTCGGCGGTATTGCTCCCATGCTTAATTTCCCAGCACCTGTACTATCGGTCATGGCATTCTTGGATAGCCTCGTTCGGCTTTTCATCTACTTCTGGGGAATCCTTTGGCAAAGCGCCCGAGCTACCATCAATCCGACGTTCACGGTCTTATACGGGATATTGTTCCTGATCAGCTGCCTGAGCATTTCAGGCCTGAGGTTGGCGCTGCGCCCCAATCCGGAATACGAAGGCGACCGCCGTCGGGTGATCTCGATCTGGCTGCTAATCACAGTAACGATCGTCTACGCAGTTTTCACGCTATTCAGCTACTGGCGCGGTCTGGTCCCAATAGTCCAAGGACGATTTCTGCTTCCTGTTACACCAGCGATCGCTGTGTTGCTCGTCCTAGGAGTACGTCGCTCCCCAATTCCTTCCCTTACAATATCTGCACTCATAGTAGGGCTTCTTCTGATGGATGGATTTATTTTGTTCGGCCATCTTCTCCCTCAGTACTATCCTGTGGATGTGAGCTCTCTGCTAAGCCATATTCCGCGCCTCTCTTTATTCTCCATCCTAGATTCGTTAATTCAGCGGGCAGGTTCCTTCAAACCAGATTTCGTTATGCAAACGCTCCATGTTACTATTGCTGGCTACATCCTGGCCTACGTGCTCGTACTGATCATTGTGATGATCATGATCCGAAAACGGTTCCGCTGCGATGCAGCTTGATTCCACGAAATCCATACGGATACATCCTCGCAGACTTATTATTGGGGAAGGGTAATTACACGATATGCCCCTCACACTTAATACCGCTCTTGTCGCTGCAGCGATCTTTTTCCTTCCTGGTAATGCGCTAGTCGTGTTGCTTAAACCCCGTATTAGTCTTGACCCCGTCGAACGATTCTCTCTCGCATTAGGTCTCTCCCTGGCGGCCATCCCCATTTCGCTTTACGTCATGAGCATCCTGGGCTTGCAGCAAACCACAACATCTCTATGGATCCTGTTGCTTACCTGCGGACTAATCACACTCTGGGATATCTGGCGCACGCGAAAAGGTGATGATTCCGCCTCGGAAAGGGTCCAGCGCACAACCATCATCGCATTTGCCCTCATCTTCCTGGGCGCACTGGTCGCCCGCATCCTAGGCGTATCCGGCATCGATTTCCCTCTCTGGACCGATTCCTACCACCACACACTCTTCACGCAGATCATCGTCGACACGGGGCGGGTACCAACATCCTATGAGCCTTATGCACCCATCTTCAACTTCACCTACCATTTCGGATTCCATGCCCTGACGGCCTGGTTTCACCTGCTAACCGGCGTCCCAGTACCCCGCTCCGTGGTCCTGGTGGGTCAGATCGTGAATGCCCTAGTCGTACCCACGACCTACCTGCTGGCAAAACGATTATGGGGGAAAACATCGATAGCCCTCTTCGCGGCGATGGTCGTAGGCCTGCTCTCACATATGCCAGCTCAATTCGTGAACTGGGGTCGATACACCCAACTGACCGGACAGATACTCATGCCTGTCGTTCTTGCGCTTTATCTCATCGTGCTTGAATTAAAGAAGCGCTCGTGGTCACTCATCCTATTGACTGCGTTGAGCGCAGCCGCGCTTTTTCTTACCCACAACCGGATCACACTTTTCTTAATCGCCTTTGGAGCTTTGTTCTTAATCCGGAGTATGTGGGAGGAACGGAAATCACCAAATCATTGGAAATCTTACCTTATCGACACCATGCTAGTTGCCGTGATCGCGATTGTGGTCGATCTGCCTTGGCTTATCAATTTCGCTGAGGGATTTGGCAAACAGCTGGCAGGTACACTCGTGAATGGCTTCGATGCTGCTATACACGGTGCGTATTTCTCCTGGGACTGGCGGTATCTTCCAGAGTTCGGTGCGCGAGTCTGGATATTGCTCCTGTCCGGCCTTGGAATCATCATTGGAGGCATGCGGCGCAATCTTAATACACTCATACTGGCTCTTGGTACTTTAATCTTGCTGGCACTTTCGTTTACGAACACAATCAACATTACCCCACTTTTCTCCGCGCTAATCGTGATTATTTGGATCTATCTTCCCCTTGGACTCTTGAGCGGGTATTGTTTGGAATCGATAATTTCCTGGGTTTCAACGAAATGGGCCACAACCAGCATCTCCAACCGATATCTCCTCACCCTTCTAACACTGATTACCCTCTTGGCCAGCATAATGGGTATGTTTTCAGTGAGGGATATTACCCTGCGCGAGAATGGGTTTGTTCGCGAAGAAGATATGCTCGCTATGTCCTGGATTCGCGAGAACACCGTGCCAGATGCGTTATTTTATATAAGCACCCATTTCTGGACGCCCATCGTTGCCCACGGCCTGGACGCCGGATATTGGATACCCTACCTCGCAAATCGTCAGACCATACTCCCCCCGCAAAATTACCCCGTCGATGGTGATAAAGATTTCATGGCACTCGTCAACGAGCGTGCACGTGCCCTGAGCAATGCCAACACAATGGAAAACCTTTATTCCTCGCTGATAATATTTGATGTAACTCATGTATATATCGGTGAACGCCCTGCTTATCTACAAGGGGAGCTATTCAAAGAGTTTCCCAGTCTGTTCGACTTACAGTATCATCAGGGCAATGTCTGGATTTTCGCCGTTCGCAATCCCTCCGAGATGGATTACCAGTGAGAGATTTTTCAAATAACACCCATCATGCGATGTTTGCGTCATAATTGATCTTGATGCTTGTCGTTCTATGAGCAGCCATATACCTACTGGAGCCCAAATTGCAGGAGAGCTCAGCTAAACCCAGAATCTGCATTGTCACCACATCTTTCCCCCGTTGGATAGATGACGATCAAGGCACTTTTGTGCTCGAAGTGGCAAAAGCCCTCAAGAATCAGGGAGCATTCGTTCGCGTCATCGGACCTCATGCCCCGGGAGCAAGTCATCACGAGGACATGTATGGAATTGAAGTTATCCGCCCCCGGTATGCATGGCCGGAAAAGTTCGAACTCTTGAGAAAATATCGCTCCGGTTTACCGGTCATCCTAAGGAAAACAAGCGCAGCTTGGCTACTACTGCCCTTATTCATTCTGACCCAGTGGATCACACTGTTGCGGTATTCGAGAGACTGCGATGTCATACATGCTAATTGGACCCTATCCGCTTTTTCAGCCGTTATAGTGAAGTTTTTCCGAAAGATTCCCGTCGTTGTCACAGTCCAGGGAAGCGATATCTATGAAACACGGCGTATTGGCTGGCTGCGATGGGTGACGCGCGCCGTGCTTTTACGGGTAGACCAGGTGATCGCACTCAGCGCATCGCTCGCGGAATTAACTCGAGACCTGGGAATCCCTGAAGAAAGAATCCGGGTTATGCCTAATGGCGTGGATGTTGATTATTTCAAACCTACCGAGGACGAGAAGGAGTCCTTGATCCTGTTTGTGGGATCCATTATCGAGAGGAAAGGTG
>JBARSI010000180.1:0-3801 GCA_049644665.1 Anaerolineales bacterium | reverse complement strand
AGGGAGCGAAATACGAGTCTTTCCAACAGCGGTTGGACCTAGAATGGCGATTACAGGTTGGCGTTTTCTCATAAGTTAGTGAGGTCTATATCGAATGCGCCAGGATAATGATCAAGGTGGTGGATAGTGCGATCTGGGGCTGCTTCGATGGCGACGACGTCAATTCTCCATGAAGCATCTAGCATTTCCTGTTCATTCAAAAATGCCCATGCCGCGCGGTGAAGTCGCCGACGCTTCGCTTTTGATACACTTTCCTCGGGTGCGCCGTAATTGTCAGATATTCGCGTTTTCACCTCGATGAAGACGACGATGTCGCCATCCTGCATCACCAAGTCGATTTCACCTTCGGGAACCCGGAAGTTCCTTCCGATGAAGAAATATCCCTTTGCTTCCAGGTAACGCTGCGCCTCGGCTTCCCCCATTCACCAAGCCGCATTTGATGTGTCAGCGTTCATAACCTCCCCATAAACTGGCGCTCCCAGCCGCTGAGGTCATCCTAGTCTGACCTACCTGATCCGTCAAGCAAGAAATGGAATTCCGTATCCATCATATTTTTCCAGGTTTCTGGTTTGTTGAATATCAATATTATCAATGACAAGTTGCGCCGCTTATTTTTACAGCATTATTAAGACATCACCCATTTGACATTTGAGTAATGATAGTTATAGAATGTCAAGATAGCTTTGTCAGTGGGGACAGCCACGAATAAATGAATTTCCTCGGTTCACCAATATGATTTCTCGGTTAACCATAGTGAAAGGAGAGTAGTCTAGCAGCGAAAATCCCTGAACGTCTCACTCAAATGGCACAAAAGCTATTTCGCCTATGATCTGAATATATCTTGAGGAGGATGAAGCAATGAAACGCACTTTTTTTGTGCTGGCTATGCTCCTGACAGCTGCATTAATGCTGACAGCTTGTGGTGGCGCAGAGCCTTATGAATGTACAGACGCACTTGGCTGCGTCAGCTATGGTCCCGATGAGCCAATCCGCATCGCTTCGGCGCTCGTAATTTCTGGCCCTAACACCGATCTTGGAACCGACTCCCAGTACGGAGTCGAGATCGCCATCGATTTCAAAGGCCAAGTCTTGGGCCATGATGTCGAACTTCAGGCAGAGGATGATGGCTGCAATGCAGAAGGCGGCCAGACTGCCGGTCAGAAAATCGTCGCCGACCCGACAATCATCGGTGTCGTCGGCACAAGCTGCTCCGGCGCTGGCGTCCCGATGTCCAATGTCATCTCCGAAGCTGGCTACTTCATGGTCTCGCCTTCGAATACAGCGCCAAGTCTCACAGATCCGACGCAGTCATGGAATCCTGGCTATCTGCGAACTGCACACAACGACAAGGTCCAGGGCTCTGCTATCGCTGATTTCGCTTTCAACGAACTCGGTCTGAAGACCGCCGCCGCAATCCATGACGGCGATCCATACACCGAGGGTCTGGCGAATGCTTTCCGCGAGTCTTACATTGCCTTGGGTGGCGAGGTTGTAGAATTCACCGCCGTGATCGTCGGCGACACGGATATGCGCCCCGTTCTCACCGCTGTTGCGGCTGCTGGTCCACCGGAGTTCCTGTATTACCCAATCTTCACGGCCGAGTGTGCCTTCGTCTCGAAGCAGGCGAGGGAAGTCGCTGGGCTGGAGGACACGGTTATTGCAGCAGCTGATGGTTGTATGTCCGATTCTGCCGCAGACGCGATCGGCGAAGCTGGCGAGGGTATGTACTTCTCCGGACCGGATATTTCCTTCGGTGGTGACCTATACGTGAAGTTCAAGGAAACCTATAAGGACAAGTACGGCGTTGATACGCTTTCGGTCTTCCACGCACATGGTTTTGATGCGGCGAACATGATATTTGCCTGCATCGAGAAAGTTGGCGTGGACGAAGATGGCACACTCCACATCGGTCGCCAAGCGATGCGCGATTGCCTGTACGCAACCTCGAACTTCAGTGGCATCACTGGCACATTGACCTGCGATCAGTACGGCGACTGCGCTGACCCGAAGATCTCAGTTTCTGAGCTTCAGGGCGGCGAGTACGTCAAGATCTGGCCGTAATCCATAACCCTGTGGTTACGCTGCATCCTGTCGTGCTGCATAAGTAATATCTTCAAGGATGGATCCGGGACCATTTTTTTTCGGATCCATCCTACCTCTTTCCGGAGTGACGAGATGAAAAGTCTCTTTGAGAAGATAGATTACATCGATTTATTCCTATGGCTTATTCGTGCCGTCATTATCATCATTGTCATCTGGGGGACGGTCGCTTCTATCCTAAATAACCCCTACTCTACTCGACAGTGGACGGACTTCCTAGTATTTGGCGTTGCCCAGGGAAGTATGTACGCTCTGATCGCAATTGGCTACACCTTAGTGTACGGTGTGCTTTTTATGATCAACTTCGCCCATGGCGAATTCTTTATGTCGGGCATCATGACTTCGACGATTTTCCTGGCCGGTCCAATGGCAGAATCGGGGTTCCTAAACCGCCACCCCATCATTTCGTTGTTGATTATTGCCATTTTTTCAATGATAATTTCTGTTGGCGTCGCCCTTCTTACTGAGCGGATAGCCTATAAACCTCTTCGTAAGGCGCCACGCCTTGTTCCGCTGATCACAGCCATCGGGGCGTCTTTCTTCTGGCAGAACTTTTTCCGGGGGATGCTCGGTTCAAATGTTAAGCCCTTTCCCCAGGTTGAAATCCTAGCGGGTTCTATCCCTTTCCTGGGAACCCAAATCCTGAAGACCCACATCGCCGTCATCATCGTTACCATCATCATGCTTATCGGTTTGAACTTCTTCATCATGCGGACCAAGACTGGCAAATCCATTCGAGCCGTCGCAGAGGATAAGGACGTTGCCGCTCTTATGGGCATCGACGTGGATCGAGCCATCTCTATCACCTTCGCGACAGGAGCGGCGATGGCCGGAATCGCTGGCGTACTCTTCGCACTTGTCTTCAGGCAAGTCCACTTTTTCATGGGTTTTACACCCGGGATCAAAGCTTTTACAGCTGCAGTTCTGGGCGGAATCGGCAGCGTCCCCGGTGCCGCCATCGGCGGTCTTTTCCTGGGCATGTTCGAATCGATTGGACCGAGCCTCTTCTTGCAGAGCCTTGGAATTCCCGCTTTCAACCAGTTGAAGGACGTGATCGCATTCATCATGTTGGTCCTTGTCCTAATTTTCCGTCCGCAAGGCATCCTCGGCGAACCTTTAGCTGAGAAAAAGGCGTAAGGTGAGATGATGACAACTACACCAAGCATTCAATGGCGCACACCTCTCCGCTTCGGATTTTTCGCTGGGATCGCCTCATTACTCGTCAGCACAATCGGTCTTGTTGAACTTTTTAGCAAGCGATCATTAATAACCGGCGTCATCACAATGGGGCAAGTCCTGATTTTCGCGGCAACAGTTGTCTTTGCCTACATAACGGCACGCGATAATGCAAACGGGCAGCGAGGGATTGCTCTACTCTACGGCTCTCTCACCGGCGTAATCTCAGGTATCCCATCAGCGCTCTTAATCCTGCTTGCTTCAGCGGTAGACTTGCGCCCGTTTCTACCTAATATTTCGCCTACGCTAATTGAGATCCTTTCCTTCAACCTCTCTCCAACTGTAGGCAGCCTCGCCTTCCTTGCGGCGATGACAATAACCGGATTAATAGCAGCCTTGTTTAGTCTGCTCCCGAGTAATATCCAGCGGCCGATCTTTAATGGTTTGCTCTGGACGCTAACGATAGGATTGTTTTCTGAAATCCTCGCCGGTCGTTTGAGGGATTTCTTCGGATCAGGTTTCACC
>JBARSI010000179.1:0-9547 GCA_049644665.1 Anaerolineales bacterium | reverse complement strand
ATCGGTGCAGGCTGGGATGTGCCACAGGCGACTAAAAGCAGCAAGCCTAACGCCAAGCCCATCATTTTTGGTGATAACCTCATGTGGTTCTTCAAGACCTCCCTAAAATTATTGATTGCTCTAGAGACAGACTTCAGATTAGCTGGGCCGCCAAACGGTTGGCGTCCACTGCACATCCGGTTTGCAGTGTATTCAGCAAGTCCGGAAAAACGCGAAATAGCGGTCAGATGCAGTGCTTAATATCTGCCAGATCAAAATCGTCCCAAGCGAATTCCAATACCCTGGGCGCCCCCCTTTCAATATCGAATTATTCTTTCGTTACGAGGCCGGCAACCAGGTATCCCAGACCACCAACAAAAAGAACGAACATGGCTCCGCTTCCAAGAGCCCCGATTATTCCGGCTATATCTGCGGAATACAGGGCATAGTTAACACCCAATAAAACCACGGACCATATCAGATACGTGCGCCCTTTCTTTAGCCGGGTCTGCTTTATTGAATCATCCATCTTTACATGTCTCCTTTGGACCAGGAAGATCTCTCCGAGAAGATACTCCCCGCTCACACTCAAGCCTTGGGAGGTGATGCTTCTCCCAAGGCTTCGATTGAATTCATCCTTAAGCTAAGCTGCTCCGGCTTTCACTGGCCCGGCACACCCCAGACGAGGACTGTACCATCCATAGAGGTCGACAACAGCCGCGTGCCATCCGGCGACCAGACTACAGCCCAAACTATACTTTCATGACCCTCCAGCTCGATCAGCGGGAGGCCCGACGATGCATCCCAAATCGTTAGTGGCTTATACATGCCGGCTGCAACGAACATCGTACCATCAGGACTCCAGGCAAGGTCATTTACCCACGCATCCCCGCTGGTCAGAACATGGTGTTCGTTGTCACTGTCGCTTGACCAAAGCCGGATGGCGCCATCGCGGCCTCCCGACAGTAACTGATTCCCATCTGGCGACCACGCTACGGCCTGCGCCTTGTCAATGTGCCCGGCCAGGAGCCTTAACTCCTCGCCAGTCGAAGCGTCCCACACACGTACTGAGTTGTCGGCGCTCGCTGAAGCAATTTGACTGCCGTCCGGCGACCAGTCCACATCATAGACCGCATCCATGTGGCCGTTCATCACGTGCAGCTTCTCGCCAGTCGATGCATCCCACACCCGTACCCTGGAGTCGCTGCTCGCCGAGGCAATGCGCGTCCCATCCGGGGACCAGGCCACGTCAATCACGCCATCCTGGTGGTCAGTGATCTTGACAAGTTCCTGGCCGGTGGATGCGTCCCACACACGTACGGTGTTATCCCAGCTTCCCGACGCAAGCTCAGCGCCATCGGGTGACCAGGCTAAGCTAGAAACCCGACCGGCATGGCGTGTGTTTACAGAGAGCTCTTCCTCCGTCTCCACATCCCACACCGCGAACATGGGCTCCTGCATACCCATATTATCTCCGCAGCCAAAAGCGAAAGTCCGGTTATCAGGTGACCAGGTTACTCCAATCACGTCGGCGTGCTTGATCCTGAATATCACTGCCACTTGTTCCGCATTGGCAATCGATATGCTCTCCGGCCCAGCCGGCGTCGGCGTGGCTGTCGGGAGTGAAGGCGTGGCTGTGGGTGTCGCTGTGGGTGTCGCTGTGGGAGCACCGCACGATGTTATCGCCAGGGTCACTATTGCCAGGCCTGCTGCCGCTTTCCAATTTCTGCGAATCATCAATTTCTCCTTTGCGGGAATTTCCCCGCTCCATCTCTCATCTGTAATCTTGCTCACCTGCTAAATCAGTTCCCCTGACCTGGACCTACAATCAGGATTACTTAAGAACTTCTGCAACCTCCCATTTATCGGCCTCATTGCGAACAAGCAGCACATTTTGAGGTTCTTCCAAATTAATGGTGATCGTGGAGACAAATCCCCCACTTATAAATACGGTTTCGGTTATGGAGAAAGTGAATTGGCCTTCACTGAACTCCAGGGCTTCCTGAATATCTGACCATAACTCCTCACTGCAATTCGCTGAAACTACTCCTTCATCGGGCAAACGGACCTTGATAGTGCCAACATACGACACATTACGAATTACCCCCGATTGCACCGCTTCAAAAGGAACCTGAGCCGTGATCCCGACAACTTCTCCTTGTTGCCCAACTGGCGCTCCGCCGCACCCAGCCAGTAACAACACAGCTAGCGTTAAACCAAACACCTGCTGCAGTAATCTTCTTCTGCTTCCTTGTTTGGTCCGCGAAATTAGAACTCCATGTTTCATATTGATCTCCTAATGCCGGATATTTGAACAGTTACTGTGGCAGTGGCGTCTTCACCAAAATCCTGTCCGGCAATTACTTCCAGTATGTCGGAAATGTCATCCCCGGGAAATCCCCATTCCGGGAAGGCTTCCAGGTTTTTGTTAAGCGGCGGCACCACAGCATCAACCACTTCGACCTCTACACTCGCCAGCGCCTCTCAGCCCTCTGGACCAGAAGCCTGTGCCAGGTTTCTGGCGGCATCTCTGCGAATCATAGGGTCACGATGGTTACGCCCTTCAACAAGGAGATGGGCGAAGATGCCACCCATCTCCTTGGCCGGTGGTTCAAGTACGGCCTCAAGCATTCATTTAGGTAAGCCCCAGTTCCTCCGGAGAGGGGGCCAATAGCCGTGCGGCGATGAGCGGATAAGCAAATCGTACCAGCAGGCCGAGGCCGAGCACAAATATGTTCGAACCCAATTCACCCCCAAAGGCGATCAAGGTGTAGGCCAGGATGATTATGATCGTCCCCGTCAAAATGAGCGCGAGCGTTCGCATGAAAGCGCGGCCCGTAGCGCGCTTCTGCAGCAGCATAATCCCGGCAATCAGCAGCCCGATGAAGCCAATGCCATCGATGGCTATATCCAGGAAGTTCGCGGTGCGCATCGAGCTGCGGTACGACGACGGCACCCGGCTCACAAAATCTTCCATGTTGTTGGCAGCGTTGATCGCCAGGTACAGGTAGATGGCAGCGAACACGAGGTTGAGGATGCTAATGATGAGGATTTTCCGGCTTTGTGGTTGGGGGTGTTCTGTTTGTTGCATTTCTGGCTCCTTATGTGCTACGAATAGGTGAACTAGACGGTTACCGAAAGAGGGAAAGCGTACGTAATCGCAAAGTATTATGATCCCATATCCCTCGTGAAGCACGTGGAAAAGCAGAGTGTTACGCGTTTGAAGTATGGCAATGTCATTGCCAGCGTCACCGGGTTCGAGGCAGATGGCGCGGGCTGGCTCTCGCGGCTGTCTTCGCAGATCCGCCCAAGCGAGAGAGTGTGGTGAGATAGAAGTGTGTTGGATTGAGCCACTATGTTCGCATCTTTGGTGAATCCTATAATAAAGCTGAGCGGCGCGCTATTCCCCCCGCATAGGCCGCAGGCATACTTTCTGGTACTATAGAACAAGCGAAGACAAGATTCATGACCATAATCGGCAGCAACAAAACGGATGGCCAGTTGGTCGGCTCCAAGCGTTGACTACGCGGCTTTTGCCCCGGAGTCTAAGTCCAGCAGCCGTGATTCCAAAAAACATCTCAGCCATGCTAAGGATGCCCGGCGGGGAAGCTATCCTCTGCCGGATTGTTGGTTAAGTTCTGCAAATTAGAACCATCGATATTTATCAAATAAACCTCCAGGTTGCCGTCACGGTTGGAGTGAAAAGCGATCTTTGTGCCATCCGACGACCAGGTTGGAAACATATCATCTGCTTCGTTGTCGGTTAGCCGTGTCACCTGGGAACCGCCAGCGGTCATCACGTAAATTTCCATATTGCCATCACGGTTAGAGTGGAAAGCGACCAGCGCGCCATCCGGCGACCAGACGGGGAATTCGCCGAGCGACGATTCGTTGTCCTGGATCGTCTCCATGTTGCCCCCACTGCCGATATATATCCGGCCATCTTCGAATATGTATACGCCGAAGCTGCCCGGGGAGCGTTCGCTCAGCGGTAAACCAATATCCTGCATCACCAGGTCAGAGCCATCGGCGTTCATCTCGAAGAACTGAAAGCCCCCGTCGCTAAGGGACAGAAAGACGATCTGTGCGCCATCAGGCTTCCAGGCAGGGTATAAATTCCCTGCCGCGTCATTGGTCAGGTTGGTCTGCGCGGAACCGTCGGCGTTCATCACAAAGATGTCATAGCCCATCATGTAGGCAATCTGTGTGCCATCCGGCGACCAGGCAGGGTACATCTCCATCCCTACCGTGTCGGTCAGTTGATCAACCCCGCTACCATTGACATCTACCCGATAGATGTTCCAGCCGCCGCCGCGGTCGGAGATGAAGGCGATCTTTGTGCCATCGGATGACAGCGTCGGCCAACTATCATTCGCTTTATGGTCAGTCAGCTTTGTCTGTCCGGAACCGTCGGCATTCATCACGTAGATTTCCCAATTGCCGTCACGGTTGGAGGTGAAGGCGAACTGTCCACCCCCGCTGCTGCCATGATCCGGCGCCGGCGGAAGTGGCGTGAGGCTGGGCATCGGTGAGACGGGTGTGGATGTTATCGTCGGCGGGATAGATGTAGCCGCCTGTGTCGGCGGGACGGGCGAGGGTGGAACTTGAGGCGCGCCACATGCGACCAGGAGCAGCATAAAAAACGCAGAGCCAACTGCCTGTGATAACAACTTTTTATGAGGCATTAAGTCTTCCTCCGAATAAACCTATTTGGAGATGGCGTTTCGTTTCAGCAGGCCGCGTAACAGGCTTCAGCTTCGTGAAACAGCGCATGAAACCCAGACGGACAGCAACCCTGCACATCTGCCTCAATGCTTTTCGAAAGTGCGCGAAGATCGCTGCGTGCGGTGCTTGCGCTTCCGCTATCCGGAAAATATCCTATCTCTGAACAGAGACTTGTCCCACGTCAAGCTTCTCTCCGCCTGACAGATCAAACATCACCGTCTTTCCCTCGCCATCCTTCAACACGTATGGGCCCCCACCCATCAATATATACTCCCCAGACGGCACTTCCTCCATTATGAACTCGCCATTTCCCGCTGTCTCCACGTGGATCTCGGGATTGTCCACAGGTACAGACCTGTTCCCATCTATGAGCACATACGTTGATGCCTCTGCGCCTCCCTCGAGGACGAGCATCAGCCATACGTTCACACCGGAAAGCCTACTCCCTGTATCTGCATCCACCACCACGCCCCTGACCTCTCCAGGACCACTGACACCGCAGCCAGAGGAAAGCACCATGATTGTCACAAGAACAAATACTAGCGGCAAGAATCTCTCTCTTCTCATTTCTTTCATCCTCTCAACATCTGCTTTTTTTTCATGCTCCCCCGGCTCTGCAACTGACCATAGCAGCCACCAACCGTGAGAGTAATCTTCGCCCTTCACTTCTTTCGCGGTGATACTCAAGTTAATCCACTTTCGTGAGTATCCCGCTATCGTAGACGAATAACCTTGTCCCTTCAGGGTAGGATACGCCTTTCAGGGTGACCCCCCCCATCCCAACTTCTATCATCAGCCCCACCGGGAACTTCAGTGCATCCTCAAAGACATATATCAGCGATCCGGCTCTAGCCGTAGTTCCAACCGTCAGTTGATAGGCTCCAGTTAGGACCTTCAGTTCCATTTTTCCCGCTGCCCACTCAGGAACCTGTGTCGACAAGCTGATTGACATTGCCGGAGCTTGCGGCGTGTTTGTCGGGGGGACGGGTGTGGGCACCGCAGTCGGCGGAACAGGGGTGATTGTAGCTGTTGGTGGTACTGGTGTAAGAGTGGGTGAAGGTTGGGCTGCGCTGCATGCAGTTAGAAGCAGCAGGAGCAACATCAAGCCAACCATTCGCGGTGAAAACATTTTGTGATTCATCACATTCTCCTCAGTAAATTTTGTTGATTTCTAAAGCGGACACAAGCCCCCTTCCGCTCTCTCAAAAACTCATCATACGCTAGGGTATTCCAGGGCATGTCTTTTGATAGGGCAGATCGCCGAGATAGGTCCCCCATTCTTCGATGGTTAGGTTGCGGTTGGCGATATGACAGGCTTCATCTTGCCATGTTTCAAGACGGACATCGGTCAGGGCGGCGCCGTAATTACCGCCTGTGGCAATCCATTGGTCATCCGGGCTGAAGGCAACCCTATTATTCTCCGAGAACAGAAAATCTCCCAAGGGTAGAGTCAGGGGATTCCCGATCCGTTGACCGGTCCTGGCATCCCAGAGAGTGAGGGTCTGATCTTGGTTAACAGAGGCGATGATGGTCCCATCGTGATTGTATGCCAGGCTCTCCACCTGCTGGGGGCTCATTAAATGAGAAGGAGGTTGCATGAAGGGTTTTCGTGTGGCGACATCCCAGAAGATGATGCCGTCTAGTCCCCCTGAAACCAATACTTGACCATCGGGGCTGAAGACCATCGTGGTTATCGCCGATGCGGTGTTACTTCTCATCGGCTGACTGATAGGCTCCCCATCAGCAACATCCCACAATTGGATCCCTCCCAAGCAAGATCCTTCCGTATCACTGATACCGCATCTCCCCGTAGTCGCCAGGATCTTGCCCTCCGGGCTAAATACGAGACCCATAAAACTAGTCGCATCGCCCCCTGTCCCCAAAACCCGACGTGTAGGCGGATTGGTGCTTATATCCCAGAGAAAAAATCTTTGATCGTTATCCCATGAAACGGACGCCAACAGATTGCCATCCGGGCTGAAATCCAGGGTGTCCACATTGCTGGTATGACCCGTAAGTGGTTCCCCTATCTGCTCATGGGAAGCAACATCCCAAAGAATTATTGTGCTATCCTCGCTTCCTGAAGCCAGGATCTGACTATCGGGACTGAAGACCACAGATTCCACCCAACCGTCATGGCCAATAAGTGGCTCGCCCACCATTTGTTCGGATACCGTATCCCATAGTTGTATTTCCCCTTTAATGCATGAAAATTCGCCTTCCTTTTCCGCACATCCCCCCACGGCAATCAGATTGGCGTCAACAGCCGGGCTAACGGCTATACATTCAACATCGAAAGCTTCCAGGCTTTCGAATTGATGCATGATCTTGAATCGAGTCATCATGTCCCACGCCAACAACACTGTACCCCCGATGCTTGAAAGATCGCCTGCTGTAATCGCCATCATGGAATCAGGGCTAAACACCAATTCTTCGATCCCCCTTTCAAAGAAACTTGTGGATGGCTGCCCACCGATCAACGCCCCGGTTTCGGCATTCCAGAGCATCAATTTATCATTGCGTTGCATGAAGGACATAGGCTGTCCTTCCATAGAGAACGCTATCTGGATGTCCCCTTCTCCGTAGCCGGAAAAACGCTTGATGCCCTTCCCTGTTTCCACATCCCACAGAATAGTTTCGCCGTTTCCACTTGAAGCCAATAAGGCACTATCGGGGCTAAATGCAATCCTGTCCACTTTACTCGCATATGTACCTCGTGATCGTGATCCATCTACATCTTGATGCCCTCCAAGAAGCTGACTTATCTGGAAGCCGGTGGCGACATCCCATAAGATAATTTCGCCGTTTATGCCGCTCGACGCCAGCAATTTTCCATCCGGGCTAAAAACGACGTGGGAAATTGACGTCGTGTGCCCTTTGAGAGGCTCACCAATCGGCTCACCGATGTTCGCATCCCACATAATTATGAAGTGCTCCCGGGTATCCCCCCACCCAATATCATCAACTAGGGCAATAATCCGACCATCAGGGCTGAAGGCAAGAGGGGTTTCGTTTGTGGGTATGTCTAGCGGCTGCCCGATCTGTGAACCGGTCTCCCCATCCCATAGGGAACACGTCGACATCGTCGGACTCACGTTCTTACTCGAGCCACACGATGCGAGTGTCCCACTAGTACCAATGAAAGACACGGTCCAAACCTCACGATCAGATTCGATGTCGATCGTGCCTGTCTGCTGTCCGCTATCAAGATTCAACAGCAATATCTCGCCAATAAAGCGGACGGCAAGTCTCTTGCCATCCCTGCTCAGCACCAAATCCCGGGCGCCAGAAATCCGTTTTTTAAGCAAAATCCGGTCAAGAAATGGATGCTGTGTCAAACCAATAAGCATGCTGCTTCGGGATTCTAGCGATGGGGTGAACCTGGAGGCCTGCACAGCGAGCAGCAGAGACAATTCAAACTGGTCATCTATATGGAGTAGACTTTGCGAACCTAATTGCCGGGAGATGGCTAAATCGCGCTGTGCTTCGGCGTCCGCCTGGGCAATTTGCCGTATGACAACTTCTGTTGCGCGGGCATCGGCTTCAGAGATCGCTTCCGCCTGTGCCGTGGCACGCGCATTCCCCTCGGAAACCGCGACATTCCGCTGGGTCCAGGCCAGGATCCCCAGACCAACAGCTATTACCAGAGCTACCCCCACCGCGCCCAGGGTGATCCGCTGCCGGCGGGTTGCATCCTGCCGGCTTGCCAGCATGTAGCGTGTCTGCAGTGTCGTAGGTTGGGGGTCCTTCTCCGCGGCTCGCGCCAGCCACACCTCCCCATCCCCCAGATCTCCACCACGCAGCAGGAAACCGCTATCCTGTCCTTTACGCTCCCACTCCAGGGCTCTATTCTGGAGGCGGGTGTGCTCCTTTACCCAGGCCTGATCGACCTGGATGGCCTTAATCAAGTCCTCAATCGCATCGCGGTAGTCCTGGTCTTCTTCTTTAAAGAAGATCCAATTCAAGGCAGCCAGCTGGGAGGGAACACTCTGGGTGTCGATTTCATTTATGACGATAGGGATGAGGCGTTTATTGTGTTTGGCAGCATGCGCGATTTCCATGCTGCATATTTCAGAACTTACGGAAGTTGGGCTGATGATGAAGATGAAGGTGTCCGATTGCTCGATGGCTTCATAGACCTCCGCCAGCCAGTCCGCGCTGGGGGGGATGTCCTGCCAATCGATCCAGGTTTCGAGGTCGTTTTCTTTTAATGCCTGGTGCATTAAACGGGCGAAGGCGATATCTTTGCGAGAGTAGGAGATAAAAACGTCAGTCATAATGTTTCCATAAGGTTTGGATCACAAAGCATGCGAAGTTAATCTATCTGCTTAGAATAATTATTCAACCTTCTTTGCTCCACCGATCTTGCTCTTGGAATTCTTCGGTCATGATTTCTTAAACCACCGCAGATTGGAAAGGTACTGCAGTGTCTAACGGGATCAAGCTGCGAAATCCCTTGTTCTTTTAGGGGGAACGGCCGAGGCAATTCCAACCGTTAGTTCCCAACCAACCATATAGCTTTGTTGTCAAATCGCGCCGCTTGCCTTCAAGCGAAGCCCGGTCTGGCGCATGCATTATGTAAATTTAGGGAGAATGTATTTCAGGGTTTACAGATTTGAGGTATGTCTCCGAATTCTCCGCCCGTGACCTCAATCCTGTAGTCGACTGAACTCTGAACCAGATTAACATTAATATTCCCGACGATTAAGTATGCGTTTTGGGTGTTCTCGTAAGTCCGCTTGCGATTGATATTTAAACCTATTTCCGTCCTAGTGCCAGAGGAGTCATATTTGTATGTTGTCTTTTCGTCTTGTAAATGCTCAATGGTCATCGGGCCCGATTC
>JBARSI010000178.1:0-20769 GCA_049644665.1 Anaerolineales bacterium | reverse complement strand
AGTGAGGTCTATGTGCTGACGAAGGAAGAGGGGGGCAGGCACAAGGCGTTCTTTAATGGGTATCGGCCGCAGTTCTACATCCGGACGTTGGATGTGACGGGGACGCTTGAGCTGCCGGAAGGGGTGGAGATGGTGATGCCCGGGGACAATGTGAACCTGACGGTCGAGCTGATCACGCCGGTGGCGTTGGAGAAAGGTTCGAAGTTTGCGATCCGTGAAGGCGGCTTGACGGTTGGAGCGGGCGTAATCACTGAAATAATAGAGTAGGAGATTTGCGCCTAAGAAAATTCCAATTGGCGCAGTAATTACATTATGGCCAAGAAAGATGTTCGCCCAGTCATTACCCTGGAGTGTACTGTTTGCCAGGAAAGAAACTACACGACAGAGAAAAACCGTCGAAACGACCCAAGTCGTTTGGAATTTAAAAAGTATTGTAAGCGGTGCCGGGTTCATACACTACATCGTGAGACCAAGTAGGGGTTGTAAAGACCCCGCACAGGCGAGTAGCTCAATTTGGCAGAGCACCGGTCTCCAAAACCGGGGGTTGCGGGTTCGAGTCCTGCCTCGCCTGCCTGATCGAATTGCGACGCCTGAAGGACAGTGGCGTCGTTTAATCTGAGGAGCGTTTGAGTGGCAAAATCGAGAGCCGCTTCAAAAAAGAAATCAAATCCAGTAACCCGCTATTTTAGAGAGACAAGTGCGGAGTTAAAGAAGGTTACCTGGCCTACGCGTCCAGAGGCGATAAAGTTAACGATCATCGTGTTGATCGTTGTTGCTTTGATGAGCACGATGCTGGGCACCTTGGATTATGTTTTCTCAAGGTTGATGGGATTAATCATCAGCCTTGGATAGATTGGCGAATGAACAGCATGGAAGAATATAAAAACGATGATGGTAATCCTCAGAGCGACCCCGAGGCCTCAGAAGTGGTGTCGGGTGAGGAAATGAGTCCTGAGGGAACCACGACAGAAATTGAATACTCGGTGGATGAAGAAAAAGCTGCACCTGGAAATTCGGACGAACTCTTAGCCGAGGCCGAAATTGCAGATGCGGATTCTGAAGCTGCCGTCAACGAGTCCACTGATGGCGATTTGATTCCAGACAAAAGTGACGAATCCGAAGATGTAACTTCGGGGGAGAATGATTATGTCGCCACCGAAGAAGAGTCCGAGGATTTGGACAATGATATTCTAGATGTGGAAGAAGAGAAATTTGAAGCGGATGCGGTAGAAGAAATCGTCGATGAACCCGCCGCTGAAAAGCAAGAAGTCGCACTTGAAATTATCGATGAGCATGATGAACCATCAGAGACTGATGAAGTCATCGTGGTTAGGGAAGAAGCAGCAGCGGATGACCGTGATTGGTTTGTTGTTCACTGCTATTCCGGATATGAGAACAAGGTTCGCCACAACCTCGAACAACGGATCGAGACGATGGGGATGAAGGACAAAATCTTTGATGTGGTCGTCCCGACCGAGGAAGAGATCGAGGTCAAAGATGGGAAACGGAAAACTGTGGAGCGCCGCGTTTTCCCGGGATACATTCTTGTCCAAATGATTTTAAATGAAGATTCGTGGTACGTGGTACGGAATACGCCAGGTGTGACCGGATTTGTAGGGATGGGCAACGATCCCACTCCCCTGCGCCCGGAGGAAGTCGCAAAAATCGTCAAGCGTATGGAGGCAGAAGCCCCTCGCATCAAGTTGGCGTATTCAATCGGACAAAAAGTGCGCATTATCGATGGCCCATTTAACGATTTCATCGGTACTGTGGCGGATATCGATATGGAGCGCGCAATCGTTCGTGTGATGGTGTCATTTTTCGGTCGAGAAACTCCCGTAGAGTTAGATTTCCTGCAAGTTGATAAAGCGTGATCAGAAGGATCGCGCGTGGGAGGGTCATTCTGCCCGCTAATACCACTAAAGGAGTAAACCAGTGGCAAAGAAATTAAAGGCAATAGTTAGACTTCAGATTGAAGCTGGAAAAGCTAACCCGGCACCTCCAATAGGGCCGGCGCTGGCGCCCCATGGCATCAACTTGATGGTGTTTTGCAAGGAGTACAACGCGCGCACATCGAGCAAGGTAGGGGAAATCATCCCTGCAGAAATAAGTATTTTTACCGATGGCTCCTTTAAATTTGAATTAAAGACTCCCCCGGCTGCGGTTCTATTGTGCAAAGCGGCAGGTATTGAGAAGGGGTCTGGCGAACCAAACCGGGAAAAAGTCGGGAAAGTCAGCCGGGATCAGATTCGTGAGATCGCCGAGATCAAGATGAAAGATTTGAACGCTATCGACATCGAAGGTGCCATGCGCCAGATAGAGGGGACGGCGCGAAACATGGGCATCGTTGTTGAAGGCAAGATTGACAATTAGTGGGAGGGATGGCGCAAGCTAGCCCGCAGGGACCACAGGGAGTATTCCAAAATGCCAAAGCATGGAAAAAAGTATCGTGAAGCGCTAGCCAAAATTGATCGGGAGAAAAACTACGAACCGATGGAAGCGCTGAAGTTGGCGCAGGAGACATCGTTTACGAAGTTCGATGGCACCATTGAGGTCCACATTCGACTTGGTGTAGACCCACGACACGCCGATCAACAAGTGCGAGACACTGTAATGTTGCCGCATGGCCTTGGGCGAACCATTCGAGTTCTTGTTTTCGCAGAGGGGGATGCCGCGCGGGAGGCCCAGAAAGAGGGCGCGGATTACATTATTGATGATGAAATCATAAAACAGATCCAGAATGGATGGTTTGAATTCGACGCCACAGTCGCAACGCCGAGAATGATGAGCACTGTTGGACGGCTGGGGAAGATACTGGGGCCGCGCGGACTCATGCCGAATCCAAAAGCTGGGACAGTTGTTCCCGAAGAAGATTTGCCCCGCGTAATTAAGGAATTGAAGGCAGGTAGAGTAGAATTCCGAACGGACAAGACTGCAAATTTACATGTCCCTATCGGGAAAGCTTCTTTTGAATTGCAAAAATTGGTTGAGAATTTTGCCGCACTTGTCGATTCCGTTCGGCGATCTAAACCGCCAGCGTCAAAGGGGGCGTTTTTCCGAACGATCACTGTCACGAGCACGATGGGACCGGGGATACGAGTTGATCCCAGTACTGCAATCGCGATTTCAGAATAGACAAAGGGGCGAACCAAGAAAGATACCTTACCCGGAAACGAACATACCACTTCGCCGAAGACAGCAGGTGCCATGTCACTAGTTGATGGCTTAATCTCCTGCCCAGGTGAAGGCTTGAAAGCAGCAAGACCGCCAATCAATGCTTTCTTTATGAGCCTTTGCTTTTATGGTCATCGCGAAGCAAAGGTTCAATTGATTCTAAGAAGGAGGTGAGTGGAATTGGCAATCACACGGGAACAGAAAGAAAAGCTTGTTGCTCAGTACAAGGACGTACTTAACCGGAACACCACTTTGATATTCACGGAGTATGCGGGTCTAAGTGTTAAGCAAATCGAAGATCTGCGTGGGAGGATTCGCGAAGTTGGCGGTGAGTTCTACGTTGTCAAGAACACCTTGGTTAAACGAGCGATAGATGAAATCGGAATGGCGCAGCCCGAGGGTAATCTTGATGGCCCGACTGCTATCGGGGCGACAGATGAAGATGTCACCGGATTGGCGAAAGCAATCGTCGACCTCTCAAAGGAAACAAAAGAATTTCAAGTAAAAGGTGCGGTCATCGATGGAGAATTCTTCGATAGCGCACGAGTGCATAGCATGGCAGCACTACCGTCGATGCCTGTTATCCAAGCACAGTTGCTTAGCATGTTACAAGTGCCAGCATCACAGATTGCCGGGGTTTTGGCGAGTTCTATCCGGCAAGTAGTGAGCGTCGTTAAGGCTTATTCTGAAAAAGAGGCTGCCGCGGCGTAAGCACAACTCAGAACAAATATAAGAGACAGTCATTAAAAGGAGATAATGAACAATGGCAAACATTGAAAAAATTGCAGAGGACCTCAGTAAGCTCACCATCCTTGAGGCAGCTGAACTCACCAAGTTGCTAGAGGAAAAATGGGGCGTATCAGCCGCGGCGCCCGTTGCTGTTGCGGCCGTTGCCGGTGCAGCAGCCGGTTCAGGTGAAGAAATTGAGGAGAAGACCGAGTTCGATGTGATCATTAAAGATGTTGGGCCGAAGAAAATCGATGTAATCAAGGCCATACGTCAGATCACTTCACTTGGCTTGAAGGATGCAAAAGATCTCGCTGAAGCTACGGGAGCGAAAGTTCTTGAGCAGGCAGGAAAAGAAGCTGCACAAGATGCAAAGAGCAAGCTTGAGACTGCAGGTGCTACGATAGAGCTTGTGTAGCGCATACGCATAGAGCGAATATGGAGCCGCCCCTTGAGGCGGCTTCATGCATTTCCTCCAGCGCTGTGGTATAAAGCCTGACAGATATTAGTCAATCTGACCAAGATGAGAAGATTCCATTCTGATGAGTCCTTCGGCATTGCTCAGGAACGGATCAGCAATGAAAAGGCTCGATCCTCACTTGAAATAGCTCCCATCTGGGGATCACGAGAATTTTCGCATCTGCTGGGCTTCGGGTCAGAATGACAGGGAATCATAACCACTGTGGCTTAGCATTAGTTCCTCATCGTTCTGAGAATGAAAATACCCCATTGGCGAAAAACTCTTGTTGGTAGCAGATATCATCCAGCTTGATGAGAAACAAGGTGTTCAATGCATGAGAAGATTTTGATCATTGAAGATGAAGAGCGAATTCTACAATTTCTCCGTCGCGGTTTAACATATGAAGGATACCGAGTTCTGACTGCTGTGAACGGGACAGAAGGACTTCATATTGCCAGGGACAACCATCCTGATTTGGTCATCCTTGATTGGATGCTTCCTGAAATTGAACCGGGTTTGGATGGGCTGGAAGTGTGCAGGCGGTTGCGTGCCGCCAGTGATTTGCCAATCATAATGCTTACTGCAAAGGAGTCAGTATCCGATCGAGTACAGGGATTGGATGCTGGAGCTGATGACTATCTTGTTAAACCCTTTGCGCTAAATGAGCTTTTAGCACGAATCAGGGCGCTGGTCCGGCGAGCAAAGATGGAAGAACCGGAAATTCTGAACTTTGCTGATCTGATGCTGGACACAGGAACACATCAGGCATTCAGGGGCGAACGTGTGGTTGAATTGACCGCCAAGGAATATGAATTATTGGAGCTTTTCTTGCGCAATCCGCGCCAGGTTCTCACTAGAGATCTAATCTACGACCGGGTATGGGGCTATGATTTTGGGGGCGAGAGCAACATTATTGAGGTCTATGTGCGTTATCTAAGACAAAAGACTGAATCGGAAGGAGGGCCGCGTCTAATCCATACAGTTAGAGGCGTTGGATACGTGCTTCGGGAACATTCATGACTCTTCGTGCTCGTTTAACCCTCTGGTATACCGCTGTGCTTGCTGTTGTCTTGATCCTCTTCGGCAGCATTGTATATATTTCACTCTCCTTTAACCTTACAAACCAGATCGAAAGCACACTTGACCGGACTGCGGACGATATCTTACTCACCCTGGCGGATGGAATTCCTGAAGATTTAGCGCTAACACTCAGGGCATTGGATCTCACCTCCAATGTGTCAGTGCAGATATTGCATGATGATGGAGAGATCGTGTGGCAATCTGGAAATACGCCTGCAGGGGAAAGGGCCTTCGATCCTGAAAATCTCTCCATGGATGAAAATGTATTCAGTTCGCGAGATATTCAGGGAGTAAATTACCGAATACTAACCGTACCTGTCGTATCCACGCCGGGGAACGCGGTTTTGGGATATTTGCAACTTAGCACATCTTTGGCGACAGTCAATTTGGTAACCCAGACGCTGTTGATAGTGCTCCTTGTAGGAGAACTCCTTGCATTGATTGTGGCTGCGATAATTGGATACTTGGTGGCAGGTGCAGCGCTGAGTCCACTTGATGAAGTTACTCAAACTGCAATTCAAATTACGAACACAGATGATCTCTCGCGAAGGATCCCGTTCTTTGGGCGGCAGACGGATGAAGTGGGCAGCTTAATTCAGGCCTTCAATGCGACCATGGAAAGACTGGAAGGTCTTTTTAAAACGCAAAAACGGTTCCTCGCAGATGTGTCACATGAACTACGAACGCCTTTAACAGCGATCCGTGGAAATGTCGATCTTATCCGGCAATTTGGCGTGGCTGATGAGGAGTCTTTAGATGCAATCAGCTCTGAAGTCGACCGTCTTACACGCCTGGTACGTGATCTGCTGTTGCTGGCACAAGCTGAGACTGGAAAACTCCCCCTTTCGCGAGACCCCGTTGAACTTGATACGTTGATGTTAGAGGTGTTTCAACAAGCGAAAGTTCTTGCTGGAGAAAGGATAAACGTGCGGATTGGGAATGAAGATCAAGCGCGCGTGGAAGGGGATCGTGATCGACTGAAACAAGTTTTACTCAATGTGGTCGCAAATGCACTTGAACATGCACCTGATGGCAGCGAGGTGCGCTTGGGGCTGAAGTGTGAAGGGCGGTGGGCACAGCTCAGCGTAGTTGACGAAGGACCAGGCATCCCAGAAGGTGAGTTGTCGAGAATATTCGAGCGTTTTTATAGACGGGATCCATCTCGGAACAGGAACAAAGGAGCTGGCGCCGGTTTGGGGTTATCTATTGCGTATTGGATTGCTCGCCATCACGGTGGAGATATCAAGGTTAAGTCATCCGTTGGTGAAGGCACGACTTTCGTTATTTCTATTCCGCTGCTTGAAGGACCATGTCTTCCACAGGAAGAAGGGGATTTCAAGCATCTTGATATTGCCTAAAACGGCGAATAATTATAAATACTATTTCCACATAGGAAGCGGGGATAATGCAGCAGGAACCGCCATCAGGCGTGCATCGCTTCTAGCCGATTGGCGTAGAACCATTGTCGGAATGGCGGCTTTGGAAATATGAGGGTATTGAGACTTCTGCGGCTTGCCTGCATAGGTGTTCACCCCCGGCAATTAGCCACTCATCCAAGGTATGATGCTGAACTATTTCGCTGCCGAGATCGCTCCAGATGCCTGTTCCCCAATAAACATATCGCCTGGTTTCCGAGGACCATGTAGAGGGAGGGTGTTTGATCACACTGTGCCCACCGTTATAACCCGCAAGCGTTAAACCGATATTTCCTTCGGATAGCTGAAAAGAGCGCGCGAGATACTCCATGCCACGAGCGGCATTGATCTCGGAATCCATCCAATCCTCACCAGCGCCAAAATGAAAGGGCATGACCTGAAACAGGCCGCGGGCGCCAGCGCTCGAGACTGCTGTGGGGTTGCCGCAAGATTCGATCTGCATAACAATGGCAACGAGTTCCGGCGGAAGAGTATAAGCTTCTGCCCAGCGCTCAATATGAACCCCCCAGCGTAGAACTTCTGGCGTGAAGGCTGATGGATTGAGGTCATGGGCCTGCTCGATAGGCTGATTAGAATTACGCTCCCCGCTCTCGGGGCTGAATTCATCAACGCTGGAAACTGTGACGGCGGAAAGAAAACGCTCACGCAGCGTGCCAAAGGAGTAAGCGCCGGCGATTGTCAGCGCGAGCACCAGGACAAGAGGAATGGCGTGAACAGGAAAAGAGGGCGAACCTGCAGGAAAATCAAGAGTGCTGAGACTATCCTGCATGAGGTTCTCCCTCTCACTCCATGTGTCTAAACCCATGCCCGGTCAGCGCGAGGGCGGTGCTTTGGCCGCAAGGGGTCGTTGACGGTAGCTGCCATTGGGTTTGGGCTGAGGCTTGTGCGCGGGATGTTCCCTGATATCCATATGCGGAATTCGTTCCGTTGGCTTCGTCCTGGTCGCAGTCGCGGTTCGCTTCGCGGAGCGACTGGACACCGTTGAGCGAGTTGAGAGCGGCGATGTTTTGTTAATAAGACGTTTTCCAGTAAGAGTGAAGGTCCCGATCATCAAGACACGAATAAGCAAAACGAGGAGAGCGACAAACGCCGGGACAGAACCGAGCAAAGCTTCACGTCCCAGAATTTCATTCCCCAGGCCTGCATGTCCGAGGAGTGCTAGAGAAACAGCCCACCACGTAAGCATCGCGTTCATGGTGGCAGCTAGGAGCCAGGCACCAAGCAAGTACCATAGTTCTCCAGAGCGACTATCGCCTTGATCGGGCGAAAACAAGCGCGCGATGCCGGCAAAGTCCATGCTGCAGAAAGCGAGAGCGAGGATCGTTGACCAACGCAGTCCCGCGAATTGCAGATTGCCGAGAAGATCTGTGAGGGCGAACTCGGTCGTCCCGTAGTTAAAGACTTCGAATGCGATCAACGCGGCGATCATAATTAAACCGAATAGGGAAGTGCGCGGCAATTGAATGCGGTCAAGAGTGCTGCGTATGACCGTGTTTAGCTGGAATCCCAGCCCGGGACGGGTGGTTCTTGTAAATGTGGACATGGCCGACCTCCATAAGAACAGGTGTTCTAGATTAGTCGCAGTATAGAACAAACGTTCCTACGAGTCAAGAACGAATTTTGGATCATCGTGATGTGTCCAAGCCTCTTGCTGCCTTTGGCGGCCAGTGTGGAAGATATTTGCTGTTGACGCCAGGGGGCAATTGTGCCCAAGATGACATCCTCATCTCGTATGAGGCCAGGTAAAGCTGGGAAATCGACGTGGAAGTGAATTTGCCCTGTTTGGCGCGAATTTAGGATGCTCAGGCGTTGTTGAGTCGAATCTTGACTCTTTCGCGTGTGTAAAGGTTGACCAACCATGCGCCGAGCAGCATCGCCGGGATGGCAATCAACCCTGCTTCGGGGCCGAAGCTTCCGCCAGTGATGAATTCAGGACCGGAAGGGGTATGTAAAAGTAGACGGAAAGTATCAAGCCCGCTCACTTGAAAACCGAACACATTTCCCTCAAAGAAGTTCCAGCCAATATGAAGGCCGATGGAAAGCCACAGTTTGCGGGTCCGGACCCACCCGTATGCCAGGAAGTATCCAGCGGCCAGTAGGCCGAGGGTCGACATCAGGCTGCTGGAGGGGTTCAGGAAGTGCAGGAGGGCAAACACGATTGATGAGAGAAAAAGAGCCCAGTGAAGGTTCAAGCCCTCAATGAGGTTTTGCAAGTGATACCCCCGGCTGAAGATCTCTTCACTGATGCCAACCAGGACGAAAGCCAGGAGACCGCCTAGCAGCCCGGTGACCGATGGGCCAATCCCCACAGTCTGCCATGACCAACTCTGAAATTGTGTCCAGCCCGCGGCGTATTCGATAAGGAAGATTAATGTCATCATTAGACTCGGTATGAGGAATCCAACGATCAGGTCAGAGACGGCGCTGCGGTCGAGCTGGAGGCCGAGGGATGAAAAACTCCGGTAATCCAGAAAACGTCGTGCGAGGAAGGTGGCCGTTAGGATGCTGGCCAATTCGATCATGATGGCGGGGGAACTCAAAGTTGTTAGGACACCCAGTTCTCCTCGATAGAAGAGCAGTGCTCCGAAGCTGAGCGTCATCAGTACCATGAGGTAAAAGATCGTGTGTAGAAGTAGGCGCCAACCCGCACGCAGGCGAGGTTCTTCAGGCGAGAGAAAGACCGTCTGAAAAAAAGACCGTCCGTGGGTCTGTGGTTGTTGGGTCATACGTGGGACAAACTCCAAATAATTAGTTTTGAAGCCGCAATATGAAGATCATGCCCCGAGGAACTGGTTCAGGATGATCGCCAGGTTGTGTTCAAGTGTCAGATATGAATAATGCCGGCGAGCGATCTGGTAATTGTGCTTCGCCATTTCTTCCCCGATCGATGGATCCTCGAGGATGGCCATCGCCTTCTTCACAGTCTCGTCTTCAATGAAATCATCGAACCCGATTACACGAAACCCTTTCGGGTGGATGTCGGTCTTAAAGATGGCATAGTTGCTGATCACAAGGGGACGGCTGTAGTAGAGGGTCTCGAGGAAAGCGTTCCCAAAACCCTCAATCGTCGATGGGTAAGTGACTAAATCGGCTTGCTGGTAAGCGTCTGCGAGCGAGTAAATCTTGCGACCATCCTCTGTTTCACCTCGGTAATGGTTGACAGTCTCTGATCCGAAAATGACGCGGATGTCCAAAAGATCGGCATATTCACACAACCGTTGTTCATATGCCGAGCCCTCATCTCCAGAGTGATGTGTGATCACTAACACGCTATCGGAATCGACCCTTCGAGTCAGCTCGATGGCGAGTTCAATACGCTTGCGGGGGACGATGCGTGTCGGCTGGAGAAGGAGGTGCTGTTCAGGTCCTATCCCGAAGGAATCGCGCAGATCGAGGGCGTACTCGTCGGGAGGAGGAGGCGGGTTATCGAAGTCCATAACATTGGGGATAAGCAATGAGCAGGATCCTGTCCGGAGGGCTAGCTGCTGAGCGGCGAAGGAATTGATAACAACATGGTAAATCGAAGGCAGGGTCGGGGGGAAAGAAGAGCGAAGATAGTCCCCTGCTGCGTTGACTGCAAAGCGATTGCGCTCCCAGGTGAAGTCGTGGTGATGTGCGATCGTCGGGATATTCGTTTCAGCGATGAGCTCGCTCAAGGCCAGACCGAGAGGTACGTTCATCGGGAGCGCGAATGCGTTCTCAATGACCAGAATGTTGATATCGAAGGTCTTTAGGAACTGGTATAGATGCTGCTTCAAATGGAAGCGGATTGCCTGGACAAGTCCGGAAGTTTTCGATGAGCGGCAATTATCATCGAAGAGATCGTGGTTAATAGCTGCTATGTCGGGGTGCTTAAAGTGCGCTTCAGGAACGACGACGGAAGATTCCTCTGGTCGATCAGACTCACCGCTGAAGTAGAAGCACTCATGACCCATCTGCTTAAAGACGGCAGCCCACTTCTCAGTCTCGAGTGAGACGCCATCGGTTCCACAAAATCGAGTCGATACGAAGCCGATACGGCTGGGGGTAGTGTTCATAGCATCTCCGAAAAGAAAGTTATGGGTGGAGTAAAAAGCAAAAACCGCTCCCCGGCCCAATCTCGATCATAAGGGTTGTTGCGCGAGGGGTTTTCGCCAAGCAATCCAATGAAAGTACGACTTAGCAGCATCACTATTGATGAGGCAGGCATATTTCTTTTCCGGTAGGATCTCGGACAGATTGCTGGCGATAGACCAGCGTATAAATCCACCATATGATCTGGTCGTGGATTGCTGCAAACTAATGCAGAAGATACCGTAGAATGGATTTGTGTGCAATATCCCGGTTGGAATTAGGGAGCGGAAAGTCGGGATGTTAAGAATTGGTTGGTATTTGCATCGAAAATCTCTTTTGGGTTAAAGAAAAAAGGGCTCGATCTTGATAGATTGCATAAGTACAGTTTAGGTGTGCGATGTGATGTCGTGGCTGCTGCATCTACGATGGATATCCCTGGCTCTTAGCGCCTTCGAAGAGCTACAAATGAGTTCGAATTGTAGTTTGGCACGGTCTCACAAGATCAATCACTCATCGATAGTGATCCATCTAACCTGATAGGGTTCAAGTTCGCAGGCGCTGAGGTCAAGTTCCTCGGCGGTTAGAATATCGATCGCCTGGGCGGTGGCTGACTCGCGAATATCCATGTTCAATTGGGTTGCCCTGCCCGCAACTTCATGTAAACAGATCATTCGTCTAAGTCCATCAAGGCTCGTACGCAGTAGTGCGAAGATGCCGGGGTGCAGAGACAGAACGCGTTGAGGGGCATAGGGATTAAAGGTGGGGTGATGGCGTTATCGATTTGTGGCTGTGGAAACAGATGGTATCCGGGTGAAACGGGTTGTTGGTTAGGGCGGAGATGCGGAGGCTTTGATCAGGCGCCTCGCCAATCCGGCGCCGAGGAGCGCCAGGCCATCTATGGGCATATAGTGACCGGCGGTAGCGTCGAAGAGTACGCTCGCTTTCGCGGGAAACTCGTCATCCCCGGGCCAGAGGGTTGCAGCGAGCCGGATTCTCGGGAGGGGATGAAATAGGTAGGCGTGGGGGGCCAGCGCGGGGAGCGACTGACCGCCGATAGCTTCGGCTGCGAGGGCAAAGGTTTCTGGGTCTTCTCCAAACACCTTCGCGATTTGGTTTCCGCTGTAACCCTGAAAGGCTTGGTGATAGAACCCGCCGTCTGGCAGCTCACGGAACCCGATCCAGCGATCGGCCATGGGTGAACCATCCGCCGTATTGAGATAGTAGAGCAGCATGGCGGTGTCGAACGTCGAACATTGTGACCCGCCGGGAGGGCTGAAAGCATCAAGCGCGGGCCAGGAAAGGGCGACGCTCTGCCCCCAATAGGTCAGGAGTATGGCATCTCCCTCAACATTCCCGTCCGACAGCACAGCTATGCTACTGGGATCACGCGTACGCAGTTCTTCACGCAGTTCGTCGAGACGGCGGACCATGCTTTCCTGCCAGGCTTCCTGCGCCTTGGCTATGATTTCCTCACCGTGCACTTCCTGCCCCCCAGCTCTCTCTGTCAATCCAGTCATTTCTTACTCCGCCTGTACATTCTCGATGTATGCCCGAATGGCCGGTACGGCCGTGAGTCGTTCGTGGAAAAAGTTATTCACCAGGTTGATCACCTCGGCGCGTGCAGTCGCAACTTGCGCTTTCCAGCGATCATCCATGTTCTCCTCATCTAACGCGCCTCTCAGTCGCAGGAGGTAACGGACGATCTCGGCTTCCTCGTCGCCCTCAAGCGCTTGGACGACTGTGAGGATGAGCCCGTCGGTCTGCTGCAGCAAGATATCACGCGGAATGCTTCCGGGATCCTTGACCACATCGTCAATGGTGCGGATGAGTGACCAGACCTGATACAGCGCCGTTGTGGGTTCGTCAAACAGTTCGCGAACGTACGCGGCTTCTTCATAGCGACCGGTGAGGCGAAAAATGTTGTACATGCGCTTCGCGGCCTTGCCGTAGTTTGGTTGTCGGCCGAGATATTTGTTCACTTCCTTTTCGAGCTGGCGGACGTAGTCATCAAGCGCATCAGCCGAGACGTGTTTAGCTAATTTTGAAAAGAGCGGGATCGAATCCGCTTGAAGATAGACCTCCTGAAAGTAAGGGTCGAGGTAGCCGTCGAGAGGTGTTATGGCGCCGTCCAGGGCTTCCCACGTCACATCGAGCATATTGCTGGCGTTGGAAAGTTGACCGCGGAGAGGATCAGCGACCACCCAATCCAATTTGCACCAGCCCGGATCCAACGCCACTTCGTCCCAGTCAATCGTAACGGGTGCGCCATCGGGCGTCTTGGCATTTATCGCCTTCGCTTCGATCTCCTCCACGCACCAGGAAATGGGGGTGCCTGCGCGATGGATGTTCCCTTCTCTCGCCGTGTCAAACGGAAATTCTCCGAACTTCACCTCTATCAATTGATAGGTTGGACCAGAAGAGGTGGTCATCGCTTTTTCCCGAATGAGGTCAGCCAAGATGGCGCAGGCTTGCTCGCGGGTATCTGCTTTAATGTTAATCCGCTCGAAGAAGTCGCTATCCCCGGGAAAAGTCTGGATCTTGGATTGAGCCGCTGAACCAGAAAGCGCCAGGGCGGTTTCTACAATGTCTGACTGGTCTTCAAATTCAACCAGCTTCCCAATCTTGCGGAAGTATTCCAGCTCCTCTGGGCTGAAATCGAGCATGGATACGGTATGACCGAAAACTCCGGTGCGGCTATCTACGACAACGTCGCTGCTCGCTTTGGCGGCGCTGATTGCAGTCAACCATTGGAGCGCTTCTTCCTCATCCAACTCAACGCCCAGGCGCTGAGCGGATTCCAGGATGCGCTGCAGGTCGATATCTGGTTTAGCTTTTTTCTCGCTCATCTTTACCTCCGCAATCGAGATACTCAGATTCTTTGTCGATGAGGATCGAGTTTCCTCGTCGATTTACTTCTCAGAATGAAAGCTTTTTTAGCTCGCTCAGGTTGGTTTGCTGTCGCTCCTAAGAATGACATAATCCCAATTCGATCAGGTGGACCTGCCATCAGCATCTGCACGTTCATTTCATCAATTCAAGAATCTTCCGGAATATCATCGCCTGGTCAAGTGCATCTTGTAATGCATGGTGCTTCAAGTGAGTGGGCAATTGTAAGTGCTGCGAGATCGCATTATGGCTCGTTTCTGCCCATTGTGCGCCTGTCGTGCCCATATATAGTGCTTTAATGTCCAGCGCACTATGCCCGAATGGATTGCGTCCCAGATACCTGTGAAAATAGTCGTGGATGAACATCCAGTCAAACGCGGCGTTAAAGGCAACCAAAACCGGTTTTTCGCCCGGTGGTGTGTTCACGCTCAACCATTCATCGAACTGACGTATTGCTTCCTCCGCCGGTATCCCATCTTCAGCAAGGGTCTCGAGTGATAATCCGCTGATTTCGAGCGCTTGTGGATCGAAAGCTGGACGATCGGGTTGCAGTTCGAGATACAAAGTTTGGTCGAGATCGTAGACCATGCATGCTCCGATGGATAGCAGCGCGAAACTGTGGGGATGGGGCCCTGCCGTCTCAACGTCAACGGAGATGTAGCAAGACGCGAATGTATTTTGAATTTTTACCATGCTCCAAGTAGCCAAACTCCCTTGCCGGGTTCTGTAATGTGAGTCCCCCGTCAGAGTAAAAATGTTATTCCCAGACTCGATCGAGCCAATTATCGGCCGCTGATCAGGTCTCCAAGGATTTCGCCTCCGATTCCCGCGACGCCCTTCTTTTCCCCAGTCTGCTGGAATCTTGCAGAAGCGAGCACGCGATCTGCCAATCTGGAGAAGGGCAGGCTTTGCAGATATACTTTCCCGGGTCCGGTTAAGGTTGCCAGGAACAAGCCTTCGCCTCCAAACAACGCGTTGGTGAATCCGCCGATGAACTTGATATCGTAATTAACTGTGTCGTTAAAGGCGACCAGGCAGCCCGTATCCACCCGTAGGGTCTCGCCGGCTGCGAGGTCCTTCTCCACGATGGTCCCGCCCGCGTGGACAAAAGCCATACCATCCCCTTCGAGCCGCTGCAGGATGAAACCCTCACCGCCAAACACACCTGCGCCTAACCGTTTCGTGAAGGCGATCTCGATCTCGATGCCCTGGGCTGCGCAAAGGAAGGAATCCTTCTGACAAATTATGCGCCCGCCGAAATCATTTAAGCTGATTGGTATGATCTTCCCCGGGTAGGGGGCGGCGAAGGCGACCTTTGCTTTTCCGCCAGCATTATTCAGGAAAGTTGTGATAAAGAAACTTTCCCCTGTTATCGCACGCTTTAGGCCCTTGAAGATGCCGCCACCGGTCGAGGTCTGCATTTCGATCCCAGCTTCCATGTAGGTGAGTGTGCCTGCCTCGGCTCGGACGCCTTCTCCCTGATCGAGCTCAACTTCTACGAGCTGCATATCATCCCCGTAAATCGTGTGGTCAATGATGTCTGCCATTATGTATTCTCCTTATGAATGTCGTTGTCCGAATTTTCCAGAACAGAGGAATTGAAACGTCAGTGCGGTTCGATTTCCTAAAACCTAATCATCGAGAGTCTTGATTTCATGCCTGTCGCCGCGAAGCCGCCGTAATGTTTGAAAACGAGCGGTCCGTCGCTGCGCATTCCGTGCAGCGCTGCGGCGGATGACCAAACCCAAAGCGGCCAGGGATGTGCCGAGCAGTAAAGCGAGGGTGTACGGCTGATGAATCTGAAGCGTGAGAATGAACACCACAATGGAAATCAGACCAATGAGGATCAATGCGGAACCGAATCGAGAGGCCATGATCAACAATTGTACCCCCCTCGCCAATAGTAGAAGGAGAGGGCTCTGAAATCTTTCACTCAACGGATTAGGGTGTGGATCTGCTCATGCATGTATAGCTGCAAATAGTAATGTCCGCCGGCGTTCTTCCCGGAGGATCCCGATCCTTTCCATCCGCCAAAGGGTTGGAACCCGGGCCAAGCGCCCGTGGTTGATCCTTGCGGTCGATTGGCGTAGGTCACACCTGCCTCGATGTTCTCGAAGAACCAGGCGGCTTCCTCTTCCGTACCGTAGAAGCCAGCGGTAAGACCATACTGGCTGTCATTTGCCAGCGTCATCGCCTGGGCGAGGTTGCTGACCGGGTGGACCATCGTGATCGGCAGGAACATCTCATGTTTCCAAAGTCGATGGCTGTGCGGCACACCGGTGACGATCGTCGGTTCGCAGAAGAATCCTTTTGCAAAAGCACCTTCGGTGATGACTTTGCCGCCAGTGAGGAAAGTGCCTGCTTTTGAAAGTTCATCCGTGAATTTCTTAAAATCGTTATAAACACCCTTGTTGATCACGGGACCCAAAAATACCGTTCGATCCGTCGGATCGCCGACGGCAATTTTTCGCGTGACTTCAGCCAACCGGTCAATCAGTTGTTTGTATACCGGTCGCTCAACATAGATGCGGGAGTTGGCCGAGCATTTCTGGCCTTGCAAGCCAAAGGATGATCGAACGATCCCGGCTGCGGCGCGCTCGACATCGGCGTTCTTAGAGACGATCGAAGGATTCTTGCCACCCATTTCGAGTATCGTTGGACGAGGGTATTGGCCATTGGCAAAAAGACGGAAGATTTTCATGCCGATATCGAATGAACCTGTGAAGGTAATGCCATCGACAATTGGGCTGTCGATGATGGCCTGGCCGAGAGTTGAACCGGGGCCTGTCACGTAATTCAGAACCCCATCCGGGATGCCGGCATCGCGGAAGCATTCGGCCAGTAAGCGGACCGTCCAGGGGGTGTCTGTGGCGGGCTTCATAACCACAGTGTTACCCGCAACAAGCGCAGCGCCGACTGGGCCGCCGGTGAGCGCCGCCGGGAAATTGAAGGGGCTGATTACGACCCATACACCATAGGGGCGAAGAAGCGAAGTGTTTGAAGGCTTGAACCCCTTTAATGGGTCTGTGCCCATCTTGACTTTGAAGCCCTTGTTGGCCTCCATCTGGTCGCATGCGTAGCGGATGAGATCCGCAGTTTCGGCGATATCGGCAAGCGCTTCCATGCGGTTTTTGCCCACTTCGATGGAGATGACCGCGGCGATTTCATAGACGCGTTTATCGATCTGCTTCGCCACTTTTCTCAATAATTGGACGCGCGATTGCCATGATCTCCTCGACCAATCGGGGAATGCTCTATGGGCTGCGGAGAGCGCTTTCTGCGCGTGGCTGGCACTGCCCTTTTGGAAGGTGCCGAGCAGCCAATCTTGATTGATAGGTGAACGATCTTCGAACTTATCCCGGGAGCGCACATCCTTGCCGTTGATGAACATAGGATGGTCTTGTCCAAGATTATTCTTGACCTTTTTTAACGCCCGCTCGTACCTTTGGTGCAGCAATTCGGGCGGGTTGTACATCGTTGTGTAGGTTAACTTAAAGGTGCTCGATGGACTGGTTGCTTTCTTGCCCTTCTTCTTAACCATGGTATGGGACTCCTCTAAAAGGGGGGGGTATTCTTTTGAAAGTATAGTCTCCTCATTCGCCGTCGTCAAAAGGGCGTTGTATACTGCACCTGGAACCCGCGGTCGGGAATTCGTAGCGACCGCTTTACGGAAAAGGGCAAAGCCTCTTGACCTGGGTAGAGGAAGGTATATACGCTGCGGGTGGGCAACACATCCCCGCTGCTTGGGCTGATTTTGCCGATTCAACCGGCATTGGCGCCATCTTGCATCTCTCGAGTGGAGGCCCGGAACCGTTTCTGGGGCCACCGCCCAGGCGCTTCCTCTGGCTAAGGGTCGAGGAGGAAAAATTAGCCGGAATGGATGATCGCAGGTTGGCTGCGGAGTTCATTAAGGCTTCGTTGGATGCCGGGGAGAAGGTTCTATTGCACTGTGGCAAAGGGCGCCATCGCACGCGTTGGGCCTATGTGGCGTATGGCCTTTATGTGGGCCGCAGGTTGTCGCGGGTGCTGCGCGAGGCGGCAGAAAAGCCATGGCTCGCGCCCTATCACACGGATCGTGACGCGTGGAATGTCTTTCAAGAGCATGCACAGGCAGCGCGATCGAGTTGACGGTCTATCTACGGGGATAGACCCGAGGGGAAGGGAAAGATATGCTTTTCACTGATGCAGTCTTCGTGGGTATCAACCCAACGGCGGGTAACCAGCCAATCCAGTATGCGGCACTGGACCGCGATCTCCACCTGGTCGCACTGGACCAGGGAGACCTCGAATCTGTGTTGGCTTTTGTGGCTTCGCTGGAGTCAGCCGTGGTTGCTATCGATGCACCGCAGGGACCGGGTCGAGGCTTAATGGCTCAGGCGGATACCCGCCGGCGATATAACCTGCGCCCTGAGGGGAAGACCTGGGCGAAGTGGCGCATTTGTGAGTATGAACTACGCAGGCGAAATATTCGCCTATACAACACGCCGGATAGAGAAGAAGACGCCAAGGCTTGGGCTCGAACCGGCTTTGAATTATTCCGCCGGCTGGAGAAGATCGGCTTTCGCAAGAATATTCTCGACGAGAAATCCGACCAGCGAGCGATTATTGAAGCGCGTGCGCATTCCGGGTTCACAATTCTGCTGGAGAGACGACCTTTCTTGAAGCGAACTTTAGAGGGGAGGCTGCAGCGGCAGCTCGTTCTCTATCTCGAGGGTCTCGATATCGCCAACCCAATGTACGCGTTGGAAGAAATTACCCGGCACAATCTTCTCAGAGGCCACCTGCCTCTTGATCAGCTTCATACCGTTGAGGCCTTGGATGCGATGATGGCTGCCTTTACAGCATATCTTACCGGCATCCACGCAGAGCGCGTCAGTCAAATCGGTGAACGTGATGAGGGGTTGATCACGCTTCCGGCGAGTGAATTGAAGGATTTCTATCAGTAATTCGCCTGGCCGCATCATATCGGGTTAGCGATTAATTGTTGATGTTTTCGTACAACTAAATACGATCAAAATGGGTGCGCCGATCTTGTGAGATTCCGAGAAGGAATACCCAAGGTCATTACAATTTATCTAAATATGATGCGATCCCCCGAGATCTGAACTTCACTGGAGCCTGTCGGTGGGACTGAGTGTTTGATGTTTTTTTACGCCCCGAGGAGTGGGTGTAGATGGTTGCAGCAGGGAAACCCTCTATGATGGGGTGGATATACCGATGCCTTCAGGGGGTGGGCTTACGCGGGCAGCCTAAATGGATGGCTTCACCATTAGTTAGCAGGCAACCAGGAACCATGGTTGTCGTTTTGGTTTAACCCAATAGTTCAGCTGGATGCCGAAACCGATCCATGTAATCAGCCCAAGGATATTAATATTCATTCATCCGAATTGACACCGAAGCTATGACTATTATCTATACCGGTAAAAAGAGGATAACCAGTCAGGACAGATGGTTATATGAACCGGAGTCGAAAGATGGCACAGGAGAGTGACGTCCGGCTCGAGGGGATCAGCGGCGAACCGGTTGGCCGCGTATTCCATCTAAATGAAGATGAAATAATCCTGGGGCGCAGTGAGGAAACGCAATTACAGATTCTGGATCCCAGAGCCTCGCGTAAACATGCCAAGATTCGTTTCTCAGGAAAGCTTTTCCTGGTCGAAGATCTCGGCAGCACAGGGGGCACTTATGTGAATGGCGAGATCGTCCAATCCGCCGAGCTTAAAGATGGTGACACGATAACCATTGGCGAAACAAGTTTCCGCTTTCACTACACACCCGACATGGAATCTACGCCTACAGTGATGGCTGATGAGGACGCCATCGCAACGGTGATGGTGCACCCCGAGATGTTGTTTTCAGAGGATGAAGTATCAAAGTGCGCCCAATGTGGCACAGTGCTGCGAGTGACTGAAGAATTTTGTGGAGAGTGCGGCGCGCCACGATCAGGCGATGCGAAACTGCATAGTGAAACCGGTGTGCCGGTGGAGACCATCCACGCAGCGGATGTTCCACCTGGCTCAGAGCCAACACGCAGAGTGAGCAAAATTCCAGAGATTCCTCCACCAGCACTAACGCCGCCGGGTCCACCACCAGTGCCCCCGCCACCGGTGTCTGCAAGTCCGGCACCAAAGGAGATTCCCTGGAAGTGGATTGCCATTGTGGGCGGAGGCTTTGCAGTCCTGGCGATCGCGATTGCGGCAACGCTCCTTGCTTTGGGGTTCTTTGGTGAAGATGAACCCGAGAGGGTTACTGCAACCCCCGATTCCGCTGAAGCTCAATCCACATCGATCATAGAAACGACGGCAATGATCGTTCCTACGGCGATCTTCACCCCACTCATCCCACCGACGCTTACACCGACTATTGAAGTCGTCGTGCTTCCAACCCTTCAGCCAACTACTGCTCCCCCCCCAGCCGGACTGACCATGGGAGGTGCGAATCAAATCGCCTTCGCTTCCAACCGCGGGGAGCGGCCGCAGATTTACTTGATCAACGTCGATGGCAGTGACGAACATCAACTCACGAATCTCGCCGCGGGGGCTTGCCAGCCCGCCTGGTCGCCGGATGGGACGCGACTGGCGTATACCTCCCCGTGCAACGGCAATAGCGAAGAATATCAGGGATCTTCTGTTTTCCTCATGAACGTGGATCCGCAAGGGGTTCCCTCTGAACCCAACCTGCTTATGACCACTGTGGGAGGCGGGGACTACGACCCGGACTGGTCGTATGACGGGCTTCGACTGGCTTTCACCTCCTGGCGCACTGGTCGTCCGCAAATATTCACGATTGGTGTCGATGGGAAAGGCTTGCGAAATGTCAACGATGACCTCGCTTTCAACTGGGCACCGAGCTGGGCGCCTGACGGTTCTCAAATCGCCATACTCACCGGGCGAGGAGGGCTGGAGGAGATCTGGCTTGTCCCCGATGATGGTGGGGAGGAGACAAGATATACGC
>JBARSI010000177.1:0-7501 GCA_049644665.1 Anaerolineales bacterium | reverse complement strand
TGGGAGCGCGCATCAATCGCACTGATGAGGTCGCGGGTTCGAATCCCGCCAGGTCCACTCGAGCTTGGGCCCATGGCGCAGCTGGGAGCGCGCCTCAATGGCATTGAGGAGGTCGTGGGTTCGAATCCCACTGGGTCCACCTGAAAATTCTATATCCAGCCATGGCAGGAGTAGTAAGCCAACCGTCAGCGAGTCGGGGAGGGTGAGAGCCTGACAAAGCGCCCACGGTGCGCTGCAGAAGATGTAATTGCGAAGGCTGAACTCGCCTGTCGTCCTACTAAAGGACAGGCTCCCTCGGTGAATTGAGTAGCCGGGGACGGGTTTCGCCCGTTACAGCGATGAAGTGGCTCAGCATCCGCTGAGCAAACAGGGTGGTACCACGGAGACCCCTTCGTCCCTGTATGGGCGAGGGGGGTTTTGTTTAACTACTCGGGTACAGATAGGGGGAAATTGGCAATATCGATTGGGTTTACGAATTATTAGGAGTATGTATTCCGTTGATAGAAGTTGAAACCCTTGCGGAGGTGTTGCGATGAGTGGAGCAAATAAAAGGGAGATAAACAGACCAAACGCTCCCGGAATCGATCACTACAAACCGGTTGAAATCGAGCAGCGTTGGCAGGCTCGCTGGGAGGCCGATCAACTCTACAAAGCGGAGGTTGATCCTGCGCGCAAGAAATTCTACTTTCTTACCATGCTACCCTACACCTCCGGGGATATGCACATCGGGCACTGGTTTGCGATGACGCCCTCCGATGCACGCGCCCGCTACCTGCGCATGAGTGGCTACAACGTTATGTTTCCTATCGGGTTCGACGCGTTCGGGCTGCCGGCGGAGAATGCGGCGATTGCACGCGACATCCATCCCATGGAATGGACCTATAAAAACATCGAAAATATGCGGCGGCAATTGCGAACCATGGGCGCCGTGTGGGACTGGTCGCGCGAGGCGGTTTCCGCCGATCCGAAATACTACCATTGGACCCAGTGGTTTTTTCTAAAGTTGTTTGCGAACGACCTGACATATAAAAAGATGTCGCCGGTTGATTGGTGCCCACAATGCAACACAACACTGGCGCGCGAACAGGTAGTCGGAGAGAAACGAGTCTGTGAGCGCTGCGAAACCCCTGTGATTAAGAAAGATCTCGATCAGTGGTTCTTCCGCATTACAAACTATGCCGAGGAGCTGCTTGACTTCTCCACCCTGGATTGGCCGGAGACGGTCAAGCTGCTCCAGACCAACTGGATCGGGCGCAGCGAGGGCGCGCGGGTGGTCTTCAAGACCGAGGATGGCGATCCGATGGAGGTCTTTACAACTCGACCGGATACGCTCTGGGGGGCGACTTTCATGGTCCTGGCGCCTGAACACCCGTTGGTTGACAAACTCACCACACCCGCGCAGCACGAAACTGTACAGGAATACATCCATGCAGCCGTACGCCAGACCGATATCGAACGCGAGGCGCTGGATAAGGAGAAGACAGGGGTCTTCACCGGTGGCTACGCCATCAACCCTGTCAACGATGAGCGCATCCCGGTCTGGATCGCCGACTACGTGCTTATGACCTACGGGACAGGCGCGATCATGGCCGTACCGGCTCACGACCAACGAGACTTCGAATTCGCACGTACGTTCAACTTAGAAGTCCGACCGGTGATCCTGCCGGAAGGTTTGGAATCGCTGGATGGCGAGACGATGACTGAAGCGATCCCGGCGTACGGAACTATGATCAACTCCGGTCCGCTGACGGGGACGCCTGGAGAGGAAGCTTTCAAAAAGGCAAATGCTTATCTGGATGAGAAAGGCACCGGAAAATTTGCCATCAATTATCGTCTTCACGACTGGTTGATCTCGCGTCAACGCTATTGGGGTGCACCGATACCAATGGTCATCTGCCCGAAGTGCGGCATCGTGCCCGTACCAGAGGATCAACTGCCCGTAGTGCTCCCTGACGATATTGAGTGGCGGCCAACGGGAGAAAGCCCGTTGAAATTCCACCCCACCTGGAAAGACACTACTTGCCCGGATTGTGGCGGCCCCGCGGAACGAGAGACGGATACGATGGACACTTTTATGTGCTCATCCTGGTACCACCTGCGCTATCTAAGTCCTGATTATGACAAAGGACCTTTTGATCAGAATGAGTATGACTATTGGATGCCCGTTGACTCATATACTGGCGGCATGGAACATGCCACGATGCATCTGATATACACGCGCTTCTTTCATAAGGTCCTCCGCGATCTAGGAATCACGGAAGGGCATGAGCCCATGCTACAACAGCGCAATCAGGGACAGATTCTGGGACCCGACGGCCAGCGCATGAGCAAATCGCGCGGAAATGTCGTCGATCCGGATGAGCAAGTACAAATGTACGGCGCTGATGCCGTGCGGGCGTACCTGATGTTCGGTTACCGCTGGTCGGAGGGAGGTCCCTGGAATCCAGACAACATCCAAGGTGTCATTCGCTGGCTTAACCGGGTTTGGATGGTAGTGCTCGATACCGCGGATGCGAAAGGGGGAAAATCCGACCCAGACTCAGAACGCGAGCTGCAAAGGAAAATGCACCAGACTATCAAACAAGTTTCCCATGATATCGAGAATTATGAATTTAACACCGTGATCTCGGCGCTCATGGAGCTGACGAATGAATTGAGCGCTTCACGTGATGCCGGATTAGCGGGTACGCCGGTATTTAAGAAGGCGGTTGAAACCCTGCTGCTGCTCATGGCACCACCCACTCCGCATATCGCGGAAGAACTGTGGGATCGTCTTGATAAACCTTACTCAATCCACACACAACCCTGGCCTGAGTACGATCCAGAATTGGCGAAGGAAGAGTTGATAACCCTGATCGTCCAGGTGAACGGGAAGGTGCGCGATCGGATTATGGTAGCGGCGGGGATCAGCGAAGAAGACGCCAGGACCGCGGCGCTGGCCAGCGAAACCGCGCAGCGCTTCACCGAAGGTAAGCAGCCCAAGGAAGTGATCATCATCCCGGGACGTCTGGTGAATATCGTCGTCTAGCCGCCGTGAAAATATGGTTGCATCGTCAGGCGGAGCCATCGAACCAACTGTGCCAGGTCTTGAGAATAAGTCTGGGGCGTTATTGCGCCTCAGACTTTTTTTGACCGAGGCTTTAATGAAGCGTACAATCCCGCGAGACCACATTTTTTACTGAGGGAGGCATAGATGTCATCACGAGAGCGTAAAGTTGTTGTCGCCGAGGGGGCACCGAAAGCCATCGGACCTTACTCGGTCGCGATCCGAACTGAGAATTTAGTTTTCGTTTCGGGTACGATTGGTGTGGATCCCGCAACCGGAGAATTTGTAGCTGGAGGTGTCGAGGGTCAGACGCGCCAAACGTTGAAGAATCTCGGTGAGGTTCTTAAGGCTGGCGGTTCGTCGCTCGAAAAAGTCGTGAAGACGACGGTTTTTTTACAGGATATGTCGGAGTTCACACTGATGAACGCCGTGTACGCGGAGTTTTTTCCGAATGAATCACCGGCTCGTTCAACCGTAGAGGTTGCTGCGCTGCCAAAAGGCGCGGCCGTTGAGATCGAAGCGATCGCACTGGTCGACTAGAAAGCTGTAAATCGGAGAAGGCAAAATGGCGGGTGAACTCATTCTCGTTGTCGATGACGAGGCGAATATCATTGACCTTGCCCGGCTCTACCTGGAGCGGGAGGGATATCGCGTTGATGAGGCAATGGATGGGCAGCAAGCTCTGGAGAAGATCGAATCGCTTGAGCCAGCGCTCGTGATTCTGGATATCATGCTGCCCGAAGTCGATGGATTCGAGGTCTGCCGGCGGGTCCGAGCCGAGAGCGATGTTGCAATCATCATGTTAACCGCCCGCGATGACGATGTCGATAAAATCGTTGGCCTGGAGCTGGGGGCAGATGACTATGTGACCAAGCCTTTCAATCCGCGTGAGTTGGTCGCCCGAGTGAAGGCCATTCTGCGGCGAGCAGAGCACACGCCGCGACGGGATGACAGTCCAATTCACATCGGCGACGTGACGATCGACCCGGCGCGGCGGGAGATCACCGTGGCTGGCCATGTAGTTGAAACGCGGGCGAAAGAATTTGATTTGCTGCTCACCCTGGCGGAGCATAAGGGCATCGTTTTGAGTCGCGAGCAGTTATTAAACCTGGTCTGGGGCTACGATTTCTATGGTCAGACACGCACCGTGGATGTCCATGTTGCCCACTTGCGAAAGCGGATCGAAGCAAGCGAACAGGTACGGATTGAAACCGTGACGGGTGTTGGGTACAAACTGGTAAATTGAGGTTTCTGTGTTTCGTTCATTGCAATCCCGATTGTTCTTGACCTATCTCCTGGTTGCAGGGCTGGTACTGCTCTTCGTCGCCGTCAGCCTGCTATTCCTCATGTTAAGAAGTCCCTCCGGAGACCAACGTGTGTATCTTAACTTGGAACGGAGTCTTCCAATAATCCTCCGCGGACAGGGGAAGCTTCTTCTGGAGTTAGAGGGAGAGGAGCTAATCTCGACGATCGAACGATTGGATCAGGTTTCGACCGCGCGCATTATCATCGTCAGCCCACAGGGTGACGTATTGGCCGACAGCCGTCCAACGGAGAGTCTGGTTCCCGATGAAGCGCTCCAGCTAAGCGGCGAAGATCAAGAGATCGTACGGGGACGTTTTGGCAAACCGGGTGAGGGAGTGTGGCTCTATATCTCCCAGCCGTTGGTTCAGCGCTTCCGGATCATCCTTGCCTCGCCGCGCCCGACTCTGCTGAACCTGCGCCTGTGGTGGGATACCGTCTTGCGTCCCATCCTTCAAGCTGCCGGAATCGCATTGGTCTTATCAATCTTCCTGTCATGGCTGGTATCGCGTTGGGTTGCTGCACCCTTGGATCGGATGGCCGAGGTCTCCCGGGCTGTGGCGGCAGGAGATTACGATCAGCGCTTGCAGCCGGGTGGCCCGCAGGAAGTACGGGGTCTGGCGCTCACTTTCAACGAAATGGTCGAGCGCGTCCAGGCAGGGCAGAAAGCGCAGCGCGATTTTGTCGCCAATGTCTCTCACGAACTCAAGACGCCGCTGACATCTATCCAGGGGTTTGCGCAAGCGATCCTCGATGGCACAGCACAAGATCAGGATTCGCAGCATCGCGCGGCGCAGGTCGTCTATGACGAATCCCAACGACTGCACCGGCTGGTGGAAGACCTGCTCGAGCTCGCGCGTATGGATACGGGGCAGATCGACTTTCACCAGGATCGGGTCGACATCATGATGCTTCTTTCAGCCGTGGTTGAGCGCCTGAGTGTGAAAGCCGCCGAGGCGAGTGTGAATGTCATCAATAAAGTCAGTCAATTGCCTACCCTGATCGGTGATGGCGATCGCCTGGCGCAAGTCTTTATGAACTTAATCGACAATGCCATTAAACACACCCCGGAAGGTGGAAAGGTATCCCTGTGGGGGGAGTTTGCGGATGGGTGGATTTCCATCCATGTCGAGGACTCTGGGTCTGGTATTCCGGAGGATGAACTCTCACGCATCTTCGAGCGTTTCTATCAACTGGATAAAGCTCGCCCGGGGGGCATGGACCGAGGCGTGGGTCTGGGTTTGGCTATCACGCGTGAGATCGTACGCAGTCACCAGGGACGGATGGTCGCACAGAGCGAAGTAGGGCAGGGCAGTCGTTTTACAGTCCAGCTGCCCGTGTTCCGGGCAGACGACACAACGCTGGCCGTAGACCGGGGATAGGCAACCAACCGCTGACGGCGGATGTGAAACTTACTCATCCCTAAACTCCCGCAGGTTCAAAACCTGCAGGAGGTTTCGACTCAGACCTCAATGCGCAGGCGCAGCCTGCGACCGGAAGCAAAGCTTCCTGACTCCACAAAGAACAACAACCCATAATCAACGTTGGAGAATAATTGGTCACTTTTCCACAGTTTCTGGTGAAGATCTTAGCAAAAAGCAACTCTGCCAAGCAGTACCATCGTTAGAACAAGCAGCATATGTTTTTCCGATATAATGCTGAAAAGTTTGCGTCAGGAGAGAATTGATGGGTTCGAACAACAGTTCAACCGTAAAGTGGTTTGTAATCGCCCTGGTTGTCATCATGGCGGCGTGCCTGACTTGTGCAGTGACGACTTTCCTGGTTATCCGTTGGGGTGTGATACAGGTAGAGCAGGCGGAGTTATATGATTATATCCCTGAAGAAAGTGAGCCGACACGCACTCCCCTGATCTCCCCTTCAGAGGAACCTGAGGATATCGATCTCTCATTTCTAACTCTCGAGCAGCTGGCATCAACGATCGTCCCCGTCAATGATCCCATCGAACTTGCCGATCGCCTGCGCGGGCTCAAGGATGTCCCCCGGATCCTGGCTATGGAAGCCGAGCCCATTCCAGTCGGAACCGTCGATACTTTCTGGGTCAGCAATGTCGATACCATCGAAAACTTCGAAGTTCAAGCCGAGATGGTGTATGCAAGCGACCATGTTTACTTCTGGGTGGAAGAAGGGGTGGACTTTGACCCAGCTGACGTAGAAGATTTGGTTGATGACTTTGAAGAGCGGGCTTATCTTACCAACAGGTCCTTCTTCGGGAGTGAGTGGTCGCCCGGTGTCGATGGCGATGTGCATCTTTATATTCTTTACGCAAAAAACCTCGGATACTCCGTAGCGGGTTATTTTTCATCCGCTGACGAACTCTCCCCGCTTGCACACCAGTACTCCAACGGGCATGAAATGTTCTACTTGAGTGCGGATAATGTGGAATTGTGGGAGGAATTCACCTACAGTGTACTGGCTCATGAGTTTCAACACATGATCCACTGGAACTTAGACCGTAACGAGGAATCCTGGTTGAACGAAGGATTCTCGGAACTAGCCTCACATTTGAGTGACTTTGATGTAGGCGGCTGGGACTATGCCTACGCGAGTGATCCCGATCTCGCCCTCACTTACTGGCCGACGAGCGGCGGAACACATTACGGGCAAGCCTTTCTGTTTGTTACCTATTTCCTCGACCGCTTCGGCTCAGAGGCGACAAAGGCGGTGGTGGCCAACCCGAATAATGGTCTCGATTCGATTGATCGAACGTTAGCTGCTATGAATATTGCCGACCACCAAACAGGTGTGCCAATCACTGCCGATGATGTCCAACGCGATTGGGCTATTGCAATGCTGGTCAATGATCCTTCAATCTTCGACGGTCGTTATTCCTTCCATTCCTATGTCGCTCCACAGGTGGGTTTCAGCGATCAATTAATTGCCTGCCCGACCGGGCCGAAGGAACGGCAGGTAAACCAGTATGGGATCGATTACATCCAGATCGAGTGCGAGGGCACGTATTCACTCTCGTTCGATGGTGCCTCTGTCGTGCCGGTGCTTCCGGGGGAGGCGCACTCCGGCGACTTCACTTTCTGGTCCAACCGGGGCGATGAGTCGGATATGACCTTGACGCGCGCTTTTGATCTCAGGCAGATCGAAGGACCCATAGAGGCTAGCTACTGGGTATGGTATGAC
>JBARSI010000176.1:0-5376 GCA_049644665.1 Anaerolineales bacterium | reverse complement strand
CCTGATGCGGAGGGGGCAGACGAGGCGACTCCGCCTCCTCCGGATGTGGGTCCAACCGAAGAGCCGCTGCCCACACCTACCGTTGCACATCTAATCCAACCCTCGAGCCCTGGCTCTGTGAGCAGCTTTATGACCGATCGTTCGAGCGCAGCCCTTGCTTCAGAACGACGAGCCAATGCCGATATATTTAACGTCAATCTTCTCGAACGACCCTTCACCACCCAGGTGATGGATTACCAGGAGTACCTTGATATCATCCGTGCGGAACTCAGCTTGGGACCGCCCTGGGTGTACGTTACAATCTTCCTGGAAGGACCGCCCCCAGCCGGGTCAGAAGCTGCATACGGCGTCGAAGTCGACCTGGACATCGACGGCAAAGGTGATTGGCTGATCCTGGCAAACGTACCGCCCGACAGCGCGTGGACCACAGACGGAGTGCGTGCATGCCGCGATGCCAACGGCGATGTTGGCGGCCCCACACCGATGATTTCAGACAGTCCACATGCTACTCGAGATGGCTATGAGGATTGCGTATTCGATAGCGGGTACGGGATTGGACCCGACGAAGCCTGGATCCGCCGTGACCCCGGGCATGCCGATCGCATCCAAATTGCCTTCATCTATTCGCTTATCGGCAATGACGGCGAGTTCATGTGGGGTGCGTGGAGCGACGAAAGCCTCAAAGATCCAACCTGGTTTGACTACCACGACCACTTCACATTGATTGAAGCCGGTTCACCCGCATCTGAGAGCAGCCAATACCCCGTGAAGGCAATGGCATCGCTGGACAACACCTGCCGCTGGGGATACGGCTTCGTCCCGACCGGCTCCGAACCCGGCGTATGCTACATCCCACCGACCCCGACACCCTTACCGCAGGGATCGATTTCAGGATATGTCTATCGCGGCACCAGCTCAACCCCCAGCACACCTCGCTTCGCAGGTATTACTGTCTTGTTGGGCCAAGGGGCATGCCCCTCGACAGGATTCAAATCGACAACGACCGGTAGCGATGGTGGATACACCTTCAACCAACTGCCAGCCGGGACCTACTGCGTTACTGTGAATAGTTCTGGACTGCCTCCGGCTTCATATGGCTGGGGCTCAATGTCCCCAAATTTCCCAGCAGTGAAATGTCCGCCTTTTAACCCTTACCAGGGGGTCACCCTTGGATCGGACGAAGCGAAAGGAAATATCAACTTCGCCTTCCTGGAGATAGTCGGCTGATTTCCGTACTTTAAGGTCAAACCTCCCTGCAACCTGAATAAATGCAGGGAGGTTTTGGTTTCTGCATCAGCCAATTAGCAGATTGATATCTCGACTATACGCGTCCCGACTATGGCCGCTCTACAATGAATAGGACTCGATCGCTCTCAAACACATTCCCAGCGAGATCAATCGCCCGAACGGTAACTTCATGCTCACCAACTGTTCGCAAGCGCCAGCGAATGGAGTATGGTGGCGTAATCACCGTTTCAACCTTAATGCCGTCGATATAGAAATCGACCCGCTCTACCCCGAAGTTGTCTGCCACATCAAGATCAATCACCATCTCCTGTGTGCTGTTTCCGCGCAGGACCTGGCCAGGCTCGGGCAGTAGAATTTCTACCTGCGGAGGTTGATTGTCCACCGTAACATGGATGGCATGGGTTGAGATATGCCCATCGAGGTCGACAACAACGAGTTGAAGTGTATACAACCCATTAAGCCCCTCGGTGGGCCAACGCACCAATGTCCCCCCTCGTACTTTCAAGTTACTGTCATCCCCAATTTGCACCCAGCGAGTGGGATTCAACCCGCTGCCGTATTGAAGTCGGTAGTATTTAAAATTAGCCGGATTCGCATACCCTCTCACGACAACATCGTCGCTCAGATAGGAGAAAGGTGCTGGCAGGGTAATGCGAACATCTGGATCCTGATGGTCCAGATCTGTGAGGGTGTCATACTCCTGAGGGGGTCTTTCGAGATCGATCATCTGCGCCCACTCCGCTGCCTCTGGAGGCGGGACGAGATATATTCGCTCTTCAACAAGATCGATTGGCGTGTTAAGAGTCGCAAGCTTGCCCGTTTCCTTGTTTACCAGGTAGGGCTGGTAAAGATTGTCGAAGGTGGTCGGCTCTGTGCCGCTCAGGAAAACCTCGCTTACAATCGATGGGCAATATTCCGTGGGCAGCAAACCCGAGGGATCACATATCTCCACTCGACTCACACCCGGTGGTGTCTGCCATCCAGCGGTCGGGAGATCTTTTGTCGTGTAGCGTATCAGCGCATGCCATATTGGTGCGGCGCTGTTCATCTCATGCAAACCAATCGCCTCGGTGCCGTCCAGATTTCCAAGCCAAACGCCCGCAACGCGGCTTGGAGTGTACCCGAGACTCCAGAAATCGCCGCCGCCCGCAACAGACGTAAGCCCTCCCGCCGGTCTGCCGATCTCCAAGGCATTTGAATGCCCCAGGGTGGACCAGCGCGCCGTCTCATCCACCAGCACATCTGTCATCAAATAAGCCAACTGAGCGCTAAGAACCGCTTTCTGCTCTGGTTCGAAGCTATATGCGGACCTCCTGGCCCCATCTTCAATTTCTGAAATGATCGACGCCCGCAAAGAATCTCTCACAGCGCTACCCGCAGGAGGTGCATCACCGACCATCGTCCCTTGATTGGCCAGAACGGCAAAGGCGCCCGTTAGGTCGAGGAGGGACGCTTCCCACTCCAAGTCCCTGTAGGCACGATCCGCGTTCGTGTTATATGTAGCTGACGAGACACCCATCGAACGTGCCGTCCGCTCGACGCTATCCACGCCCATCAAAGATTGAACTCTATCACTCGCTGCTATATAGCCATTGGCCAGTGCTGTGCGGATCCGCACAGGTCCTTTGTATTGTGACGGTTGGTTTTCTGAAGTCCCATTTAGTAACTCGCCTTCTGCAGGGATATCCAGGACCATGCTTCCCGGCGAATAGCCTTGCGCGAAAGCCGTCAGATACACAAATGGGGAAAACGTCGTGCCGGTAGATCTCGTTTCGGTGATGGGTCCCGCTAGCGCAAGGATCTCACCGTTATTCGCATCTTGAACAACGAAGCCTCCTGATCCAATATTGTGATCGAAATTTGCGTCGCCTGGACGAACCGGAGGGAGAAACCCCGCGGCGAGGCATCCCGTTCCATCTGCTGCAGGGAGAATGGCGCTTGGCTCAAATCCGGATAGGCGGGCGATATGGGTTTGAAGCGTGCAATGGGATTGCAGTTGCAGATCGTAGTCCACCGTAGTTTGAATCCGCAATCCGCTTCGCCTCAGGGCATCCTCTCCAAACATACCCAGAACTTCTATCTGAAGATATTCAATCAGCTCGCGGAGGTGGTCCGGATATTCAACGGCTTCATATTTGATCTCCAGGGTCTGCGTAAGGGCTAGCTCTGCTTCGTGTTGCGTGATCGCCCCTATTCGCACCATCGCCCTCAAAGTCTCTGCTTGCCGTTCCTTCGCTTCTTCTGGAGCTTCAACCGGGTTAAGCGAAGGATCAAGAGGGATGGATGCCAACATCGCACTTTCGGGGAGGGTAAGATCTGAGGCGTGCTTTGCGAAATACACCAGCGCCGCGGCGTCAATCCCATAGGCGTAGTTCCCATAATCGGCACTGTTGATATACCACTCGAGTATTTTTTCCTTGGGGTATTCCTGAGTGACCTCAGTCGCCAGGATCATCCTCTGCAAGGATTGCTTCTCAGGAGAACGCATTCCGTCTCCGAGGGGCAGCAATTGTGACTGTACCAGCTGCTGACTTATGGAGGGGGTAATCTCTTGAGGCCGTTGGAGCTCGAGATAGCTCAGCAACGCTTGAGCCGCCTCTTGCGGTTTATATCCGGGGTTTACCCAGAAGGTTTCGTCTTGGATCGCGATCGTTGCCTCAAGCGCATGCTCGGGCAGATCGATCGGTCCGGCCGGGTCCAGGTACAGCCAGCGCCGGCTCTGTGCCTGCGGGTGAAGCACATCAAAAAGGAGGTTGTCGCCTGTTCGATCATAGAACCTGACCGGACGGAAAGACTCCCTCCCTGAGGAGCCGAAGATCTGTTCCAGATCTTTTGCCGGGGGAAGGTTCGATGTTAGATCGGCATAAGACAAGGCCGCAAGGAGACCCGCGGTTCCAATTCCTACAACCAGCAGAAGGGCAATTACAAAACCCACCCGCCCAAGCAGCTTCTCTCTTCCAGATTGGAATTCCCGGCGGCGTCGAAACCGCCTTACATCCGTCGTTGTAGCCATATTCGAATTTTACCCGTAATTGATTGCGTGACTATAATCCCTGCAAGACCTGTGCCGACATGTGCGGCGCAGCCACCCATCCGTGACCACTGCGAGAGGATCGGACAGGTGCTTGATAGCTCACAGAGGCGATATCACGGCTTACGGTAGGTCACGATGTGAGAATAACGTCTCAGGATTACTACATCCATACAAACTTCTCGCGGTATCCCCGTGTTACGTTGCGGGAGATGTACGGCTCTGAGATGAAGTGGGGGAATTAACCACGATAACTATCGGACCTTGTGGCCTCACATCCCATCTGGACGAAACTTTTCCCTCCGGGGTGTAACCATTGGTATCGGTGTGCCAACACGTTCGATCCAGACAAGCGCATTCAGCGCATGTGTGGACATGTCCCATGATATTTTTCTACGAATGATGCTTTAGTCGTTCAGGCCAGGAAGCGCCTGACAGTCCTTAGGAGATGATCGGGATCCACCGGCTTGCTTATCCAGGCATCAATGGGAATTCGCATGTCGTCTGGAAGTCGATCGGCATACTCGCTATGCTCGATGCTGGAAACCATAATAACCGGGATCTCCGATAGGATGATATCCATGGTCATTTTTCGGGCCAGATTGACGCCGTCGAGTGGTGAATCCATCATCACGTCAAGCAGGACAAGATCTGGCGGTTCCGCTTTCATAATCTCGAGAGCTTGTGCTCCGTTTGCTGCAGAGACCACTTCGTAGCCGCCATCTTTGGTGAGAACGTTGCGCGTAAACTCGATCATGTCGGGATCGTCGTCCACGACCAGGATTTGGACCGCGGCTTCTTTCGCAACTTCCACCACCTTCTGGGGCCGTAAGTAGATGAACCAGTAAACCAATCCCACAAATCCGGCACCACCTATGATGTTACCGATAGTTACTGGCAACAGGTTCTTGATAAAGAAAGCTCCCCACGTCAGGTTTCCATAATCTGCAGCCGTCCTGCCGATAGCATCCCAGAATCCCGCGCCAGCGGTGCTCTTAATGAACAAGCCTATGGGGATGAAGTACATGTTAGCCACAGAGTGCTCAAATCCGGCGGCGACGAAGGCGGTAATGGGGAAGATAATCGCCAGGATTTTG
>JBARSI010000175.1:0-1798 GCA_049644665.1 Anaerolineales bacterium | reverse complement strand
ATGTTATGTTTATCAACAACACTGCCTACTTCATGCTATTGGTGCTCTCGGGTTCCAACATCGCCATCGATCGTCTCCCATCTGCGCTTCAAGCTGTCTCCAACGTTCTTCCCCTCACGCGCGGCATTGCCAGCGCACGCGCCATCATTGATGGAGCTACATTCCAAGACGTTCGACCGGCGATGCTTGAGGAGATTGGCATCGGCATGATCTACATCACGTGCGGCTATGTGCTCTTCCGCTGGATCGAAGTGCTGGCGAGAAAAAGAGGGACGCTTGAGGTAATGTAGCCAGGCTATCCTAAATTAATTACCAGGGCTCTGCTTCCAAACAATAATAGGTATACATTTGAAATCAAAAGGGTTTATGGAGAAAACAACGCAACCGCGTTGTCTTGTTCAGGATTCGATTTCCGTGCGAGCGGCTTAGAACGCCCGTAAAGGAACAGGGATAAAAACGAGAACGAAGAGCACCAAACTAAAGACCGCAACCCACTTCCGCCGGGGGTCGAGCGGCGTGATCTCATCCCGCGGGCGCGCATAGGTTCGCCCCATCAGGAAGACCATCCCAGCCCATATGTACCACCCAGGCCATACGGTTCCCAGCAGCAATAACGTCCCGATGATGAAAGGCCAGAGTCTAGCGGTTGCCTTTCCCAATAAGACGTAGATCGCATGGCCACCATCGAGCTGTCCGGCAGGGATAAGGTTGAGCATTGTGACGAGCAGTCCAGCCCAGCCAGCCCACGCGAGTGGATGTAACAACACATCGGTTCCCCCATAAGGCATGGGCAAACCGAGGAAAAAGTAGCGCACCCAGTACATAAATGGACTAAGACCTGCATAATGGAGCGGTTTTGGCAGGAGCTCCCCCGAAACGATGTATTTCAAGGCGAGGTACAGCAGTGAATTTCCCTCAAGGACTGTATCCTGAGCCGCTATTGCGTTCATAGGCAGGCGACCGATATCCGACAGGTAAAGACCTATCAGCAGTACTGGAACCGCGATAATCAAACCCGCGATGGGACCTGAAAGACCGATGTCTAAAAGGACTCGCCTGTTCTTTGGCGGTTCCTTCAAACGTATGAAAGCACCCATTGTCCCAAACAAACTGAGTGGAAATGGAAGAAAATAGGGCAGCGAAACCGCTATCTTGTGATGGCGAGCCGCGAAGTAATGCCCGAATTCATGCGCCGTCAATATCCCCAATAAACTCACAGCGAACGTGACGCCAATTGGAAGATTTTGAAGGATGGCCCGCAATATCTCCATGGTGCTGGTATCAGCAGGAGCTTCCATGCCAGACATCGCGCCGGCCATCAGCATGCTGGCAAGTGTGAGAAGAAATAGAATGACATTTACCAAGGGGTTGGAGGCTTGAGGCTGAATCACACCAGGCATTCCCAGTATTTCCTGCCCATCTTTCTCTTCACGGAAAAGCAAAGTGGTCCCCGCCTGCTTGAAAGCGGGATCGAGTTTCTCAAAAGCAAGCTGCGATTCGGAAATCAAAGTCCCGCGGAAGCGGATAGCAAAGGGCTGCTTCTGATCTCCCACTGTGATATCCGTGATCGACATCACCTGACGCACAAGCGGCAGCAGTTTATCGGCAAGGACATTTGGTGATCTATTGTCATCCGGAAGCATACACGCCTCATATAATGAAAAGGCGGGAGTGGATGGGAGTCGAACCCACCGCGGCCCGCTGTGCGGCCCGCCACCGGTTTTGAAGACCGGGGAGCCCACCGGGACCCAACCACCCCCGAAGACTCAAAGGATACCGCGTCGACTACCACACGACA
>JBARSI010000174.1:0-2429 GCA_049644665.1 Anaerolineales bacterium | reverse complement strand
TGGGAGCTACTTCTAAGGTTGACTTTCTACTGATTGTTGAGAAGTCCGGCTAGTGGATTATCCTAGCTAACTCCAATTCGGAATGAGGTTCTGCACAAAAGCCATTATCGGTTAATTCGCCGATCAGATTCCGTGAGCAGAACGTCTTTCCGCGACTGTACAGCAGGGCGCCCTAACCATTCGTTGCAGCCGACCCCGCGAGCTGGGCGATTTACTATCGATGAATCTTGATGGAGAATCTTGAAAGGTATGCGGATTAACGAGCGGGGCGGCTGAGCTCAAAACCATTATCCGGTTTTAAATTGCCCATGTTCTGTGACCTTTGTACACCAAATGTAAATACAGCAGAGGATGTTCCATATGAAAGCAGTTGAAGTAAATCACTTGTGCAAAACCTACGCCGACGTGGCCGCGGTGAATGATTTGACCTTTTCCCTTGATCATGGAGAGATTCTGGGGCTTATTGGGCCTAATGGTGCGGGTAAAAGCACGACCATAAAGATAATCTTAGATTTCATGAAACCAGATTCTGGTGAAGTGAAGATCTTTGGTCAGCAAATGAACGAAGTCTTAAAGGATCTAATCGGATACCTACCTGAAGAGAGGGGGTTGTATAAGAGATTAACGGCCATTGATCTAATACTATATCTTGCCTCCTTAAAAGGTATGGATAAAGCTACAGCCGAAAAGAAAGCGCATGTATTACTCGAGCAAACCGGCATGCTCGAATACAAAAAGAAGAAAAACAAGGAAATGAGTAAAGGCATGGGTCAGCTTATCCAGTTTATCGTCACCGTCATTCACGATCCTGAGTTAATCATTCTGGATGAGCCCTTCGCTGGCCTGGATCCCGTAAGAACAGAGACTGTTCAGAACATCATCGGCAATCTAAGGGACGAAGGGAAAGCTATTGTCTTGAGTACGCATCAGATGAATAAAGTCGAGGAACTCTGTGACCGGGTGCTGATGATAAACAAAGGCCACACCATCCTTTACGGTGACTTAATGGAAACAAGGGCGAAATTCAGAAGAAACTCGGTTCAGGTGACTGTTGAAGGAGAAATCGGTGACTTGCCTGGAGTTATTGATAGAAAACTTACTAATGGTTCCGTAGAATTAGTTTTAGCTCCAGACACAGCACCACAGACCATTCTCGATCGACTACGCGATCAAGGAATAACCATTAACCGATTTGAAGTCCCAACACCCTCCCTCAATGAGATCTTTTTGAATCTCCTGGGGGCTGATCATGAATAAAACCTATTTGATATTCAAGCACGAGTTCCCGCAAACCATCAAGAAAACTGGTTTCATCGTTTTGACACTCATCGTTCCGGTATTAGCCCTTCTGGCAATCGGAAGCTATGAATTGGTGACAACCTTGATCGAACCTTCGGCGAAAGAGGTCACGACCGTCGGATATGTGGATGAAGTCGGGATCTTCAGTGATCAAACCGACCAGGGGTTGATCAAGCTGGTTCCATATGAATCGAGAGAAGACGCAATCCGGGCTCTGGTCCGTAATGATGTTTCGGAATATTTCATTATACCATCGGATTACACCTCCTCGGGGACCATCCAACGCTATACGCTGGTGAAAGAGCTCATTCCCCCTCCAGTCACCATACACGTGATCGAAAGCCTCCTCACCTGGAACCTCTTGAAAAATGATGTGGCATCGGAGGTCATCGCTTCGATTGTGACTCCTCTGAACATGGAAGTCACCCGCCTTGACGAGAATGGAGATATTGCGCGAGAACAGGGCAGTATCGGCAACATTATCGTCCCCGCCATTTTCGCTTTATTGCTGAGTTTTGCCCTTATGTTGGGTGCGAGTTCTCTCATTGGAGGATTAGGTGAGGAGAAAGAAAGCCGCCTCATCGAGGTGTTGTTCTCATCGGTTTCCGTTCGCCAATTGCTCATCGCCAAAATATTAGCGCTTGGTACCGCCGGGCTACTGCAAGTCATCGTATGGTTGATCTCGGCGCCTCTCCTACTGCACCTGGCTTCCTCCACCTTCGGCGGATTTCTGAGTGACATTCAGTTGCCTGCCAACTTCATTGTCCTGGGGGTTTTTTACTTCGTATTAGGTTATCTGTTGTTCGCCATACTATCTGTCACGGTCGGCGGCATCAGTTCCAATGCCTCGGAAGCGCAAACCATTGCCATGTTCTACATCATGATGTTATTTGTACCGCTTTGGTTTGCAGGGCTGATGATAAGCTTCCCGAACAATCCCATATGGGTTGTGCTCTCGATATTCCCCTTCACCGCGCCTATCCAAATCATGCTGAGGTTGGGCGTGTCGGATGTTCCGACATGGCAGATCCTGACGAGTATTGCCGTGTTAGGGCTTTCCGTCATCGTGGGGCTATCTTTCTCAATAAAAATATTCAGGACGTTTATGATAATGTACGGTAAAAGACCGA
>JBARSI010000173.1:0-7433 GCA_049644665.1 Anaerolineales bacterium | reverse complement strand
CCTCAAGTTGATCGAAGGGATTAGCCTGGATATCGATGGTGAGCAGCGCGAGATCGGCGCGGCGGATCATATCAATAAGGTCCGGCTCAATGAAATCGCGGTTAAGCGGGGGTGTGTCGATCAACTGGACCTGGACGTTTTCGATCAGCATCATGCCCGGGGTGGGATTCCAGGTTGAGAACGGATATTCGGCCACCTCGGGTTGAGCGTTTGTTAGCGCTGCAACCAGCGAAGATTTGCCAGTGTTCGCCGGGCCAATAACGACGGCTTGCCCTGCACCCTCTTTCTTGATGCTGAAGACAGAAACCTGACGGCTCGCGGCTTTCCCTTTTTGTTTTGAATCTTTGAGTTTGGAAAGTTTCCTGCGAAGGTCAGAGCGAAGATGATCCGTTCCTTTATGTTTCGGGATGGTACCGAGCAGCTCCTCGAGCGTTTCGATCTTCTCTTCGATTGTGGTCGCGGCGCGATAGCGTTTATCGACCGCGAAGTATTCTGGAGGGAGATTCGTTGGCATTGCTTTCAACCACCTGGAACGAGCTATGCGATCCCGGCTTGGCTTCTATTACGAGTTATATCATGCAACAGGCAATAGGGAAGGAGTAATTTGGCTCCGAAATCTGACCTTGGTGGAGAACAGTCGTATTTGGATTGGCAAATAATGGGGCAGCTATGGCTCTGGGAGAAATTCGATGGTCTCAATCATATGCTGTGCGAAAGAGAGGTAGACTCCCCCGGTGCTTGCCGGAGATTGAGCGTAGATCCGCACGATGGTTTCTTCATGGACGACAGCCGCCAAATACCAGATCAATTCGTTAGTTCCTGACCCATCGATTGACTGTGTTCGCACGGCGGTATTTGAGCCGGGATTGCCATGAATGTTCATATTGGTGACAGGCCGGATCATCGTTACTTCTGTGTAGGTGTTATCGAACTCGCGTAAGATACCATCAATTATGCTGCGTGGATCGGATGGATTAATGCCATCTGGTAGATAGCTCGAGGTAGCCTGATCTACTTGGAACTCGACGAATAGCTGGATCCCCTCAGCGCTAAAGTTGGGATCGCCGACGCGAATCAAGCGTCCGTAATCGCGGGTTTCCAGGTTAATGGGCGTATCGAAGGCGATTCCTGTGTAGTTTGTCTCGTAGCGCTCCCAGCCGCCAAAATTGAAGTCGAAAGTGGGTATGGATGTTGGTGGACCGCTCTCGAGTGTGGGGGTTTCAACAATGACGATGGTGAACGGCGAAGGCGTTGGTGGCGGGGTTTGCGTTGACGTTGGAGCGAGCGTCGGTGTGTTCACCGGCGGCAGGGTTGGGGCGGTGTATGCTGTGGCCTCGGCGACTTGTGGGGGAACTGCCTCTGGGGCGGAAGTAAGCGGGGCGCTGCCCCCCAAGACCGAGCATCCGCCCAGTACAAAGGCGAAGATTACAAATACATAGAGATACTTTCTTCGCATGAAGAAAGTATGGCGGAAAGAACCTGAGGGGTCAAGCTTATCTCATCAGTAATCCGCAAAGCGGCTTCGAAAATCGCCATCATCCGCTCAAAGGAATATGGGATTAGAGTCTGAACAATGGCTGCACCAACTTCACACTCGAAATGGAACGATATCTTCTGCGAGTCAATGGGTTCGATAAACATGGGTTCGATAAAGGTGGGAGCGATCAAAGATGCGGTGGCTCGGAGGGAAGAGTATAATCGCAGGCTCAGGGATGAAAATCTGAATACGGAGAAAACATTGTGGATCCAAGAGTAGAGCGTCTGGCACGAGTACTGGTCGAATATTCCAATGAGATCCGACCAGGCGACCGGGTATTAATCGAGGCTGAACCAGCTGCTGAACCGCTGGTGCGGGCTTGTTTCCAGGAAATCCTGAAGGCAGGTGGGCATCCGCATTTGTTCATTTCGCTCGCGGGTCAAGCGACGCTCACAGGTATTGATGATATCTTCCTGCAGTATGCGAGTGATGATCAACTCGACCATCCTGCCACATTTCATAACTTTGTATATGAGAACTTCGAATCGCGCATTCGCATTCACTCCACGAGCAACACCAGGCTTCTTACGGGTATCGACAAAGCGCGCCTGGCGCGTCGCGGGAAAGCGACACAAACCATTCTTGAGAACCAATTTGAACGCGGAAGGACCCGTGAGTTTCGCTGGATGACAACGCTATTCCCCACACAAGCTTATGCTCAGGACTCCGAGATGAGTCTGGAGGAGTTCGAAGAATTCGTCTATCGAGCCTGTCATGTCGATGACCCGGAGAGTGACCCGATTACGTACTGGCTGGGGGTAAAGGAAGAGCAAAGCAGGATTGTCGAAGCGCTCAATGGGCATGAGCAGGTCGAGGTGCGGGGACCGAATTGCGATCTAAAGCTCTCGATCAAAGGTCGAAAATTTCTTAACGCCTGCGGGGACAATAATATGCCCGATGGGGAGGTCTTCACGGGTCCAATTGAGGATTCTGTCGAAGGTCGCGTGCGTTTTTCCTATCCATCGGTATTAGGTGGAAACGAGGTAGATGGTGTCGAGTTGGTGTTTAAAAAAGGCAAGGTCGTTGAGGCACACGCTGACAAGAATCAGCAATTCCTCGACAGCATGCTTGAGACTGACGATGGCGCCAGGTACCTGGGTGAATTCGCCGTTGGATTGAATTACGGCGTGGACCGGATCACGAAGAACATCCTTTTCGATGAGAAGATAGGCGGGTCGATCCATATGGCGCTGGGTGCTGGCTATCCAGAGACAGGCAGCGTGAATAAGTCGGCCATCCACTGGGATATGATCACGGATATGCAAGCGGGGGGCGAGATTTTTGTCGATGGCGAGTTGTTCTATAAAGATGGCCGTTTTGTTTTCTGATTCTCTCTTGAAGGGCTGGATTTCAAATAGAGAGTGAGGGGAATGATGAAGAAGACATGGGTCCTGCTGGCATTAGCGTTGACTCTCGCTGGGTGTAGCACGGGAGCGACGGAAACAAAACTGCCTATCCCACCGACGAATCTGCCCCAACCGACAAGAACACCCCCCCCTACGGCCACAACGGTTGTGTCGCCGACGGTTGAAGAAGATGTCGATGGAACACGAAGCGGCGATTCGTTGGCGATCGAAGTTGGAGAACTTTTTTCAACTTCAGGCTCATGTGCTGTCTGCCATACGAATCTAACCGATGACAGTGGTGCTGACGTCTCGATCGATAGTTTTTGGCGGGCGACAATGATGGCGAACGCGGCGCGCGACCCGTACTGGCAGGCGGCAGTGCGCTCGGAGGTAATGGACCTTCCCGAACTTGCCGAGGCCATACAGGATAAGTGCTCAACCTGCCATATGCCAATGGCGCATACAACTGCAGCGGACATGGGGGAGATGGGGGTCATGTTCGGCGACGATGGCTTTCTCAACCCTGAGAATGACTTGTATTCCCTTTCGATGGATGGGGTCTCCTGTACCGTATGCCATCAGATTCGGGAAGAAGGCCTGGGGACCGAGGCTACGTTCAGCGGCGGGTTCAACATCGACAGTGAACTCAGATCCCCAGATCGAGTGATCTTCGGACCATTCAAGACGGGGGAAGGTCTGGCGAGCATCATGCAATCCTCATCCGGCTACCGGCCAATCCAGGGTTTGCATCTATCTCGATCAGCACTCTGTGCAAGCTGTCACACCCTCTATACGTCCTATGTCGACGCCACAGGGCAGATAGCCGGAGAGTTCCCCGAACAGGTCCCCTTCTTTGAGTGGTATTACAGCAGCTATCGCCGCACCCAGACCTGTCAGGACTGCCACATGCCGGAAGCGGATGGCGGAGCCAAGATCTCGTCAATGAGCAGAATCTTACGGAGCCCCTTCGCACTGCACAGTTTTGTCGGGGGGAATGCGTATATGCTGGGGATTCTGGACGAGTTCGGCGATGAAATAGGCGTAACCGCCTCGAGTGAGAATTTTGACGCTGCGATCGAGCGCACATTAAACCAACTTCAGAATAATTCGGCGACGGTTGAATTCGAAGGTGTTCGCCTCTCCGGAACCCGCATCATTGCCGATGTGGTTGTCCGGAATCTGGCCGGTCATAAGTTTCCTACCGGCTTCCCTTCTCGACGTGCATGGCTGCATTTCACCGTTCTGGATGGCAGCGGACAGACGGTTTTTGAATCGGGCGGCGTTAACGAAGATGGCTCGATTGTTGGCAACGATAACGACGCCGACCCTACATTGTGGGAGCAGCATTATCTGGCGATTGTCGAGCCGAATCAGGTGCAGATCTACGAAGCGATTATGCGAGACTCAGAGGGGGAAATCACGACAGCCCTCCTGTACGCCGCGGGATACCGCAAGGACAACCGCCTTCTCCCGGATGGCTTTGAGAAGAAATCGCCGTATGAGGATATCGCCGTGCGCGGTGGTGCAATGGAAGATGATGATTTCCAGGGCGGCGGGGATAGCATACAGTACGCGGTAGACATCGGTTCAGCAGCAGGCCCCCTCACAGTTAAAGTAGAACTGCTTTACCAGACGATCAGTTACCGTTGGGCGGAAAATCTGCGCGATAAGGATACCGATGAAATTCAGCGATTCCTGCGCTATATAGACACCGCGCCAAACCTGCCTGTGGTGATCGCCTCCACCAGCGTCGAGGTCGGGAATTAAACCACAGTACAGAGGAATTAGCGTTGTTGATGGGATAGTATCCCAAGAGATTAGGTGCAATTGGGTTGACTAAACTTCAGTTTATAAACACACCGGAACATATCTGTTGCTTCCTGCTGTATAATGAGAGTCAAGGGCAGTTGGTATGGAGGTTGAAATGGCCGAGAAAGAAAAGTCGCCAAAGCGGAGTATGAGGGATTTCAAGCCATCCGAAGAAGTTCGCCAGCACATGATGACCGCTCGTGAGGAAATGCGGGAAAGTATGCGGACACTATTTCCACCGGAGTTCATAGAGCACCGTAAAGCTGCGCGACGCGAGATCCTGCTTGGTCTCCGCAGTTTCATCAACGATGCATTGGAGCGTATGTAATCCCAAGAACTTCCTAACCAGATCCATATGAGTGTGCATTTTTGTACGAAAGCCTCGCCGGTCTTATCGATGAGGCTTTTTTTATAGAGAGGGACAGTGAATCAGGTTTTTTAGATAATGCAGCAATAATCGTATTGCTCCCCAGCCGAAGCTTCCAAACACGGTATCTACTTCAACGGTTTAAGCAGTGCCCAGGTTAGAGATACGAATGCCAGGCTGAAAAAGATGATCCCCGGCTTGAATTGCTCATTGATATAAAAAATGCTACCGACCGCCAAGAAGGCGGCGAATATTCCGACTCCCACAAGCCGGTTTACAGCCGAAGTCAGGCGGGATAGCTGTTTTTGAAGCTCAGGAGATGCCTTCGCTGTCACGATGAGGTCACCGCGTTCAATCACTGTCAGCGTCGCATCAAGTCTTTTCGGGAGTGTGGCGAGGACTTGAATCTGCTCCCAAAGCGTCTTCAGCAACTCACCAAGCCAGTCGGCGCCATCCTCGGTAAGTAATTGCTCGGCGAAAGGACGCAGCTCTTTAAAAAGATTGAAGTCGGGGTCGAGCCCTGTGCACATTCCCGAAAGGATGGCGAGGCAACGACCGAGGTAGATCATGTCGGACGGCACTTGGAAGGGCATTTCGTAGAGGACATCGCGGAACTCCGAGGCGAAGTTGCGCATTTCCTGAGGGTGTGTTCTCGTGAGGTCGCGCATGCTCTTCCCCCACATTTGATCGAACAGCGCGGCTTCAGCCTGGCGGATGCGTTCCAAGTCCGCGCCAGGCAGGATCACCCCCATCGTCTGGAATGCCTGCATCAACCGGTCCAGATCTCGCGTGCCTACGGCGATTACCAAGTCTTGCAGCCCGCCCTTCATCTCAGGTGCGAGATGTCCGACCATGCCGAAATCGACGAAGACGAGCCGCCAGTCACCCTGCCCCAGCGGTTCGACGAACAGGTTTCCCGGGTGGGGATCGGCGTGAAAAAAACCCTCGAGGAAAATCTGGTGCAGGTAAGTGCGAAACAGCCGGTCCGCTACCTGCGCTCGGTCGACGCCGGCGGCCTCAATCGCGTCGAAATCCGTGATCTTGATGAAGTACACATCCTCGAGGGTAAGGATGCGCTTGGTTGTGAGGTCGGGATGTATTTCAGGGATGCGGACCTGCGGATCTTCGGCGAACATCATCGCGAAGCGCCGCGCGTTGTCAGCCTCCGCCAAATAATCGACCTCCTCCCACAGCGTGCTGCTGAACTCCTCCAAGAGGGCATCAAGATTGGCGCGGCGAGTGAGCGGGCGATAGCGCTTGAGCCAACGCACAACCCATCCCAACGCCTCCAAATCCGTATGGATCACATCGTGGATATTCGGGCGTTGAATCTTTACCACCACAGCATCGCCGTTGGGCAAGCTTGCGCGGTGGACCTGTCCGAGGGAGGCGGAGGCGAGCGGTTGCTCGTCGATCGAAGTGAAGAGCGTGCTTAGCGCTTCATCGAGCTCACTCTCCATTACGCCTAGCATGGTTTCGTATGTCTCAGGGGCGACTTCGTCTTGCAGGTTTGAAAGTTCGTCCGTGATGGTGTCCGGCAGTACATCCAGGCGGGAGGAGAGGAACTGCCCTACTTTGATCCACACTCCGCCCAGGCGTGTGGCGAGGGACCTGAAGCGTTGCGCGATTCGACGGTAGCGCCTGTTGGCTGTCCTTTTAGATAGGCGACGCATTCCCACTCGCCGGAGGATGATGTCCCACCACAGTACGCTGAGCAGGACAGCGGCGAAGAAGGACAAGACGCGAAGATAGCGTGACCGCAATTCCCGGGGAAGGTGGCGCCAACAAGGTGACAGATCAGGCTGAACGGGTTCGTTGGGTGATGATATGGGTCCATTCCGCATGCCATCATCATACCCCATGAATGGCTTGGGAGAGTGAGGGAGTAAAAGATATCCCGCGAAAAGCACATCTTTTAAACGCGCATTAAGAGACGCAGCGGTTGACAGCGCCTGCTTGAATAAGAACCTGCTTCGCGAAGATGATGCGGAGTTAGATGGGGAGCCTCTGACCGGGTGAGTGAGGAGCCCACTCCGTCTGAGGAGTCTGAAGATTCAAACCGATTGTGGATATTAAGTGTATATAGTGTGACGTTGGTGAAGCGAGAACCTCAGGGTAGGAGTGACGAGGATATAATTATGCGGGGTAAACAATCATTTCCGAGGTGTTTTGCTCTAATAGTCATACTTGCGCTCGCGGCTTGCCAGACCGCTGTTCCGATAAAAAAAAGTGAACCCCCTCAGGAGGCGCAGGATATCTTTGATGCACCGTGGGGCGAGCGCGAGTTATTCCGTGCGAATTTGGTGCCCTCAGAGCAAGGGATCCTCGACGAACTGCCCGGCGCAACGGAATACCGCATCGAGTTCACAATAGC
>JBARSI010000172.1:0-2898 GCA_049644665.1 Anaerolineales bacterium | reverse complement strand
TGGTGGGTTTTCAGGAATTTGAACTCGCCTGATGAAGAGGCGATCAAGTTCCCCTGGGCAGTTTTAGCCTCAGCGGGAGGTCTTGCCTACATGTGGGTGTTCCCGGGTTTGATGTGAAGATGAAACGACACCTGAGGTCCTTGATATTCATCTTGCTGATCTCGCTGGGATTGTTCGCGGCAGGATGTAAAGTGGGAGTAGGCGAGGTTCGGGAAGAGGAGGACAACGATTCGGTGCCCACAGGGAGAGTCATCTCAGGAGAGGAGGCGCCGCGTCTTTATGGAATTGAGTCGGGGATTAAGGTTGGTCCAGTAGAGCCGAGTTCAACGCAGGAACCCTGGTTTCCGATGCAGGTGTGGGTGTCTGCTTCAATTCTTCCCTATGATGACCCAGATCCGATCCTTGTGCTGCCAGTGTATGCCGATAGTGAATTGGGAGTGTCAAGTACCTGGGTAGGTGACTTAGAGGCAGGATCAAGTGTGATGTTGCTGTCTGTCCATCCTGATGGTCATGCGTGCTTTGCTGAAGGGAAAGCGTTACAGGGATGGGAAGTTGAAGAGTGGGTGGCATGTAATCGGCTCCTTTTTAATTGATCCTCGCATCTTAATAACCATAGAGTGTCCAACGACAAAATTATTAGTACGTGTCAAGGTTTTGGGTTGTTAACCCCTGGATCCTGGGTTCGAATCCAAGACATCTTCTACCCACCGATTCAGTTATAGTTTTTGCACATTACGCACAATTAAACCTCTTGACACTGTGCCCCAAACCCTCTATACTGTACTAAGTTCGTTCAGTGAAAGAAGTAACCTTGCCTGATCCCACGCTTGGAAATCGAACGCTAATCCGTGCCCTCAACCGCTCCGTTGTGCTGAACGTTATCAAGGAGAGGGGGGCAATCGGACGCGCAGAGATCGCCCGTGAAAGCGGATTGAGTCCTGCCACCATCACCAGCCTGACCAATGAATTAATTAAAGAGAAACTGGTCTTAGAAGCCGAGACCGGAGAATCGAGCGGCGGGCGCAGGCCTGTCCTGCTTTCGTTAAACCCGCATGGTGGCTTCGCGGTCGGGGTCAAGGTCGCCGAGGACAATGTCATCGGAGCGTTAATCGACATCCATGCTGCGGTTGTCGCAAAGCGAACCGACAAGCTAAAGGGGCACGATCCTGAGCAAGTATGCGTGCGGATCGTCGAAACCGTGTCATCTCTGATACAAGAAGCCGAGGTTCCGAAGAAGCGCGTTCTGGGCCTGGGCGTTGGTCTTGCCGGTGTCGTAGATACGGAGCACGGGATCTCTCGCCAACAGCCCTTCTTCGGCTGGCGCGATGTATCTCTGGGAGACATGCTCAAGAAAAAATTACGCATGACGGTTATGATCGATAACGATGTCAACACACTCACGCTTGCTGATCGTTTGTATGGCGCAGGTCAAGGGGTCGATAACTTTCTCACGGTTACGGTCGGGCGTGGGATTGGTCTTGGGATCGTGATAGACGGTAGACTTTTCCGTGGCTCTCGAGGGGCCGGTGGCGAGTTTGGCCATACGGTTATCGAGGGTAACGACCTTGTCTGCAGTTGCGGAAAGCATGGTTGCTTGGAGACCATCGTCGGGGAAGCCGGCCTTCTAAGGGAAGCTGCGCGGGCTGAAGCCCAAGGGCTGCTCCCATCTGTTCAAGCAATAGATGACCTGATTTCCCTTGCTCAGAGCCAGAACTCTGAGGCCCAAAAAATAATTGCCCAGGCAGGAGATGCGCTTGGGAAAGGGATCGCCAATCTGATCAATCTGTTCAACCCGACTCTCATCCTCATCAGCGGTGAAGGTATTGGCGCCGGTGATCTGCTCTTCGACCCTATGCGTGCATCGGTGGAGAAATATGTCATGCCGCCCCTGCAGGATGACACAGAGGTGCGCATCGATCCCATGAGCGACGACGCCTGGGCGGTCGGCGCGGCCAGCTTGATTCTAAACGAGATTTTCAGCTCGCCAGTTCATAGAGGGGAGGGCGCCTATCATGATGGGTAAAAACGAGGCATTATTTTTTTTAAATAAACTTAATACATTGAGTAAAATAAGTTCCTGGCAAGGAGGTGAATGAATCCGATACAATCACTTGATGACATACATAGATCTACCGTATCCAACTTTACCCATGGAGGAATAGAAGATGCAGAAAAATCGGTTGTTATCGCCTGTCCTGACGATTCTTATCGCTCTGAGTTTGATTCTCAGCGCTTGCGGTACTGCAACAACACCGATCTCTGAGGTGGAAGAGCCGGTTGTGGAAGTCGAAGAACCTGCGGTTGAAGAACCGGTCGTAGAGCCGGTAACCATCAAAGTAATGACCTTCTTTGCCGTGGATACCCCCGAGGTGGAGCAAGGTATTGTCGATGCCTTCGAAGCGGCATACCCAAATATCAAGATCGATTTTGAGCTCTTACCGTTCTCAGATTACTTCACGAAGTTGAAAACAGTGATCGCAGGTGGTGCGGCCCCAGACGTAGTTGCGATGAATTATGAGAACCTGCAGCAGTTTGCGGCATTGGGAGCTCTAGCTGAGTTGGATCCGTTTATCGAGGCTGAAAATTTCGATCTGGACCAATACTATGCCAACACAGTGGCCATGCACAGCTACAAGGGCACCCACTACGGCTTGCCAGCCACATTCTCCACTGTCCCACTTTTTATCAATACAACCTTGTTTGATGAAGCCGAAATCGATTATCCTGATGAGAACTGGGACTGGGACGATCTGATTGAAGCCGGGAAAGCCCTTACAATCGACAAGGATGAAGACGGGGTCATCGATCAGTTCGGTTATGCTACCGCCTGGTGGCCGATGTACCTTTTCTTGAATGACGCCTCGTTCTTTAATGAAGACGAGACCCAATGCACCCTCA
>JBARSI010000171.1:0-4044 GCA_049644665.1 Anaerolineales bacterium | reverse complement strand
GTCAAGATCAACCCATATCTCCTGCCTGGTCCGCGGCGGAAGATCAGCCTTTAGTTCATCTTTTGCTCGACGCAGGATATAAGGTTGGAACCTGCGTTTGACATCTGGCAGCGTAATACCAGCCGCTCCACTGACCTGATCTGGAGTTAAGAACGTAAACAATCCCACCCAATCCTCAACTTCCCTGGGGAGTGCGCCCGCCAGAGCCCATCGAATCGGCGCCTCAAGTCGCTGGTATACACCGGGGAAGGATCGATATCGCTGGCCCGTCGTCTGAATTTGATCGAGAAGGATGAGATCATACTTCAGGGAATCACCGATTAGATGTTCCTGCTCGATGTCCGCAGTCAGTGTCTCATAATCCACGAGATACACATGCGCAGAGGTGTTCCACTGACGCATACGTAAGTCAGCATTACCATGAATGATTGTGCAAATTATTCCCGGCGCCCACTGAGCGAGAAATTCTACCGTCTGCCGCAGCCCGCTCTTGTTGCAAACGTAGAGCGCCTTGCGGACATCTCCATTCTGGAACTTCGCCATAAGCGCAACACAAGCAGAAATCGTTTTCCCGGTGCCGGGATCATCTGCCAGCAGGAACGCGTCCCGCGCTAGCAGCGCGTTGAGCGCCTCGACCTGATACCCGCGCAGCTCACCGGGAAGGATCAGCCGTGCAGTTTGTGCGTTGAGCACACTCGGCTCGAGAAACGGCAGCAGCATTTCGATCTCATGGGCAGGGCCCGGCACTTCTACTTGGCCATGCTCCCGGCTGAATCGGTCAGAGCGAGACAGCGCCGGTGGTCCATCACCAACCGCTGCCGGAGTGGCGCGGCAAACGCAGCCCGTCACTTGTGGGTGATCCAATTCGACTGAAAGGGATTCGATGCGGCGGGCATCCGTCAATCCCGGCGTAATTTGGACAGGTTCAGATGGCAAGAGGGCTGCTTGAATAGGTTCAATCCCCAAAGGGACTCCCGGGAGTAAGTTAACAGAAAACGACCCCTCTTTTACTTCTGGCGAGACTTGCGCTGGTAGCGGAAAGGGATGGATGGTTGTCGGCGTAATGCGAGAACCTCGAGCGGGATAAACTTGAGCCGGCTTCATCCGCGAAGCCTTTTTGTCGGGTTGAATCTTGAGCGGGGACAAATCAGTCCTTCTTCTCTTCGCCGACTTTCAGTTTGTGGGCTTCTTCGACGGCTGTTCGAATGCGCAGGAATGGCTCCATGATATTGCGCCCTCGCAGTCGCCGGGGCAGCAAATCCCTTCCTGCCTCGGCTTCATTCTCATATCCGGGGAGGGATTGCAGAACATACTGACCATCGACGGTCGCCCGCACCCAGAGCACGGGCACTTCCATACGCAGCCGGATTTTCAGGAATTCTGCATCACGAACGAGGATCAAATCGGGAGTCGTTTCCAGCTTGGAGAGCAGCGGGATCCCGATCAGGTCGGTACATATATATTCGTGCAGCGTATCTCCATACAACATCTTTTGAATGCTGTTCGGGTGAATTCCACCGCTGACCCAGAATTCGAGCGGACGCGTCATCGAGTCGGTTACCAAACACCCGCCACGTGTTACCGCGCCATCATCAAAGTTGGAGAGATCCAGGAACGCGATGACTCGCTTTTCATCCACGGCATTGCCCAGTGATTCGGTCATGGCACCACCCTCTGCGTTGATACACATCGTTCGATTGCTTTCATATCAGATCAAATGTACTTATAAGGTGAATATTGTGCAAGTGGGCGATAAGTACCGTAGGTCCTGGCCGATGTCCTTCTGAGGAGTGAAGCGACGAAGAATCTCGTTCCTGGGCAGAAAGGTCACCCTGAGTTCAAAAACGAGATGCTTCGCTCCGCTCGCAATGACACGTCGTTGGAGGGAGAAGATTGCTTCGCGGAGTTTAGCATGAGCGAAGCCAAATGGGCTACGCAATGACACGATAAGGTTAACGTTGTTATCTGGAGTTGTCCGGTGGAGACGTGGGCAGAGGCGGCATCTCCGGCCCGTCAACGCCGAGCAGATCGCTCAGGGCGGCGCGCATGGCGACCCTGTCATCCCATGGGTATTCGATCTCGCCAAAACACATCGATTGCTCGTGCCCTTTTCCGCAAGAGATCACGAGATCCCCAGGCTTTGCCATTCGAACCGCAAATCTGAGCGCCTCACCTCGGTCAGGAACCCGCCAGAAGGTCTCCCGCTCGATCCCCCCTTCAGAAAGCGCACCCTGTGCCATCTCGTCCAGGATCACATCGAGTGACTCCGTACGCGGATCCTCGGCGGTAAGGATGGTCTTATCAGCACATTGGGCGGAGACCTGCGCCATCATGCGGCGTTTTTCTCGATCGCGTAAGCCAGCGGAGCCAAAAACCGCGATCACCTCACCCGCGGTCAGGAACCGTGCCGATTCAAGCGCTCTTCTTAGCGCGTTGGGGGTGTGGGCGAAGTCGACAATTGCGGTAAAGGGTTGGCCTAGATCGACGACCTCCATCCGGCCGGGGACAGCATTCAGCCGCGCAAGCCCATCAGCGGCGGTTTGGGGTTCCACGCCCAGCCCTTCCACGGCGGCCGTGAACGCGGCGAGGCAGTTCATCACATTGTATTCACCGATTAAGGGCGTGCGTACCAAAACCTCGCCTAGAGCACTAGAGATCTTGAATTCCAGCCCCTCCCCACTGCTTGATATTTCGCGAGCGACAACATCCGCGCCAGTGTTTCGACCATATGTAACCTGGCGCACATTTAACTGGTGTTGGATGAGCGCATAAGAACGATCGTCCAGATTCAATACTGCCGTCTTCTCGGGACCGCCCGTCTTTTTCTTTTCACGATCCAAACTACGGAATAAGTCAGCCTTGGCATCGACGTACGCCTCGAATGAGCCGTGGTAATCCAGGTGTTCATGCGTGATGTTCGTCACGACGGCAATATCGAACTCGCAGGCAGACAATCGTCGTTGTACGAGCCCATGGGATGTTGCCTCCAGGATGCAGTGCGAAAGCCCTGCCTCGACCATATCTTTCAAGTAGCCTTGCACTTCGAGCGCGTCAGGAGTCGTCACATGTAAGCCGGTATCCAATACCCGATCGCCGATCACTGCGTTCACCGTCGTAATCATGCCGGTTTTTATTTCCGCTTCGCGCAGTATTTCAAAAAGCAAATTGCAGGTCGTCGACTTCCCATCTGTACCCGTGACGCCTATCAGCGTCAGCGAGCGGGAGGGGAAACCGTTCCATGCCGCGGCAAGCTCTGCCAGCGCCAAGCGCGGATCCGCCACCCGGATAAACACAATGTCGATCTGCTCAGGATCGATTTCACCCACGACCGCCCCTGCCCCCTTATTCACGGCGTCGGTAATGTAGTCGTGACCGTCGTAGTTCTCCCCGCGCATAGCGATAAAAAGCGCGCCAGGGATCACCTGGCGCGAATCGGCGGTCAATGCCGTAATATCCATTTCCGGCAGACCGCCGTGCTCTGCATCTGTCAGATTATCAATAAGACTCGAGAGTTGCATCGGCAATTGTTCGCCCAGAAAGGACCCGGACGATCAACTCCTCTCCTTGCTTGAGAAATACAGGACCTACTGTAAGCTGCGGCTCAAGCTCTCGAGCTTTCCAGCGACGGAGCCGTCGAGGATTTTATCTCCTATGCGAATGACCAGTCCACCAAGGATGGTGGGATCGACGCGAAAGTTGACCGTTGCGCTTTCACCGAGTTCGCCGACCACATCCTTGCTAACGATCTTCTGCTCTTTCTCCGTCAGTGGCAATGCGCTCGTAATTTCGGCGCTTGTCCCGGTGATGTTTTTGCCCTCAAGCAGGACAACTTTTCCGGTTTTAATCCCGCTGAAGAAGTCATCGATGAGCGCATGTTGACGTTTCTCGTCCAGCGATTCACCGATCAATTTCTGTGCGGCGGCGATGGATAATGCCGCGACCTGACCGCGCAGATCACCCAGGATGCTCTCTTTTTCCTGCTGCGCATCAACTGCTGCTTCTTCGCGCAATTTTACAATCTCAGAGTCAGCAGCCTCTTTTATC
>JBARSI010000170.1:0-26300 GCA_049644665.1 Anaerolineales bacterium | reverse complement strand
TTAAAACCCCCGACCCTTGCGAGTCGGGGGCTTGAAGATTCACGAACAAGCTACATTACTTTTCCACATATCGATTTATTAGGTCCCTTCACATATCCATGAGAACGGAAGGATAAAGTCACCTTCGATATTCACATTATTTGACTCAAGGACAATCTCTGATCTTGCCGGGAGAGGGATCTGGATTGAACTCACACAACTCATCGCCGGATCAAGAATTTCGCAGAAGAAGGGATATCCCGGCAGGGAAAGCCAAGTACTCGAACCTGGCGCACGATATAACAACCGAATATTTGCTACATATCCGGGATGAAGAGTGGCACTACCTTGGAGTAAACTAGCCGAAAAATCCTTGGCGATACAGTCTGTTGGGGGCGACATAAATACTCGCCTATTGGTGGCACCAGTATCTTCACTCATCCCGTTAGGTGCAACAAACCCAAAGACATTAGACACATCTGCATTTCCAGCGAAAAAGAATGTAGGCGATGTACCGACTTGGAATGCTTTCATCACAAGTGGCAAGAAACTGTAATATGTTCCATTTGCGGCTTCTGTTGCCGCCTTTGATGACCCAACTCCGATTGCTGCACTTCCCATTGCCACCATCAAGATCAACACCCCAACAAGAAATACACTTCGCTTTGTCATCATTTCCTCCTCTTGGAATAAAATAGCCCAACCTCGGCTGGGGTCGGGCAATGACGCAAGTGAGATGATTCCCCCCAGTTACGTAGGCCTGTGATTGGCTTCACATACTACGTCACTTTGGGATTTGTGCCAATAGAACAAACAATCGCCCGTAACAAGAGGGGTCAGACCGGGGCCAGCCACTACGCTATTAGACTATCAGGCTTCTTGTCCGTCCATGTGGCTGGCGCCGCTGAGCGCCCTGGCGTTTATCTCCTGCCGCGTGGTTGCATCGTCCAGGATGCGCTCGATGCAGCCGGTGGACCGACAGCAGCCGCGGATCTCAACCGCATCAACCTCGCCGCCGACCTTGAAGATGGTCAGCGGGTATATGTCCCACAGATATCCGCTGCGGGCTTTTCTTCGGGTGTAGAAGCCTTGCCCTCCGCGGTCGACTCTGAGCAGATGATCAACATCAATACCGCCGGCGCCGCGGAGCTCGAGCTGCTCCCGGGGATTGGCCCCAGCCTGGCGCAGGAGATCACGGACCATCGTTCGGCCAATGGGCTCTTCAACACGCTCGACGATCTGCTCGCCGTATCGGGGATTGGTCCGGCGAAAGTGGAGCAAATTCGCGACTTAATTACTTTCCACTAACCGTGTATGGCTTTGACGTAGATATATGTCCAACTACCAAACCCGGCTCTTTCCAATCTACTGCGAATTACGCTTCAATGGAAAATAAATTGAGAAGATAAAATTTCACTCGGCGCGGATGTGGAACTGAGCCTGGTGCTTCGGCACTGGGCTTTTTCATTGTAAGATCAATGCGGACCGATCAGCGCAAGGTCGTTAGACCGCTCACCAAATAATCCTGAATTAAGGACTTGCCAGATGAATAAATTCTTCGAAGACTATTTGGATCGTCTGGAGGATACACATGAGGATTGCAAATTAGCACTTGCCGGATTATCTCAAGATGCCTTGAATTGGAAACCAACTCCTGTCATGAATTCTATTGGCGTCCTCATAATCCACATCATTGGGGCAGAACGATATTGGTTTGGTGATGTTGTCATGAAAGAACCATCAGGTCGTAATCGAGATCAGGAATTCCAATCTCACGGGTTGGATGCTTTAGAGCTTACTCGCCGGCTTGATGATGCGCTTACATACATTCAGAACTCACTGGATGCATTGAGCCTTGCGGATCTAACGGAAAATCGAATTTCGCCAAGGGATGGTGAAGAATTCTCAATCGGGTGGTCGATGCTCCACGTTTTAAAACACAATGCGCTGCATTTGGGGCATATTGAAGCTACGCGACATATGTGGGAAATGGGGTTATCAAATCTATAATGTGTTCAACGGCCTAACCAATCGCTGCCCTAGAAAACCGCTGGAATTTACGTCCCCCAAGGAACGGGGGATCTACGTCAGCCCAGAGCCGTTAGCCAACACGCAATGGGCGAATTGTTTCTCGGATTGGAGCAAATGTGAAGGATTATCTCGAACTCATTGATCGGGCCACATCCGGATGCAGATATGATGTCACGCCATTATTTGGTAACTTCCATGCGTTCTCCGCCCTGCTCGACGATTTGTTGGCGCTGTGCCGGGACATCGAGTATGACACTGTAGCCGCAATCGACGCCCTGGGGTTTATCCTTGGTGCAGCGATCGCAGTTAGATCAGAAAAACCGCTTGTGCCTATTCGCAAGGGCGGCAAGCTTCCGGTCGAGGTGCATGAGGCGTCCTTCGTCGATTACACTGGCATGGAAAAGTCACTCGAGATCAGACCGGACGCATTCGACCCATCCGCTCGAGTGCTGCTCGTTGACGAGTGGGTCGAGACGGGGGCGCAAGTCAGGGCGGCGATCAGCCTCATAGAAAGACAGGGCGCGGAAGTCGCCGCCGTCCTTTCTATCAGCGTTGACGACAATGAAACAGTCAGTGAACTTCGCGAGCGCTATCCAATCCTGGCACTTTCCCAGGATCTCTAGTAATGTACCGAACCCCGCAGCGTCTCCACTCCGCATACGCCGCGGGGTACTTCGCGAAGCTCAGAACCGTTAGCCAACACGCACATCCGAGCTTGTCTCTGATGCCCATCGCTGTGTTGAGGAAGGGATAATAATGAATCGCAGAAAATCATGGATGCAAATAATCGGCCTATTGTTTGTCTTACTGCTCGCGAGTGCGTGCAGCACACCGACAGCCACACAGCCACCGCCAACCATGGCGCCATCCCCGGTCCCGCCGACGGCCGCGCCCGTTCCTTCTGTGAGCGGAAGTCTCATCCCGTGGGGAGAAGGTATACCGACTACAAACCGGCACGTTTTGCTTTGCCAGATCGTGGGTGAGCACCAGGAGATGCCGGCTGACTGCGCCCTTCAAGAGTCAGCGGTCGGATCGGACAAAGATGGCAATTTTCAGCTAAATGATGTTCCACCTGGCGAATACTATGTATTCTATGATTCAGGGCGGAGCGATTTCGACGACGGGCTGGAGCGCTGGGGGGGACAGACCTTCAGGTGGGATGACAGCGAATGGCAGATCGAGTTGTTTGGGATAGAGGCAGACGATGACGGGTGGGTGCTGACGCTGATGCCGCCAGGGTATGAACTTAACGATGACGTGGATTTCTTGCTTTCATATTTCCCGGCGACATTGCTGCTGGGTGACTCGCCGTTTATCGTAGCCCACGACATAAAGCAAGCTGTGGATGATCACGTCCTGGAATTGATCGTGGTTGAAGTTACTGAAGGACTGCCCGGTACGGTGGAATTCCCTGTGCTGATATTCGGCGAAGGACGCTCAGGTGTCGAGATACGCCTGTTCCAATGACGATAAGTGTGGCAGCTGCCCACTCCACATTCGCTTTGGAGTGCTTCGCGAAGCTCAGAACCGTTAGGCGCAGCAAACAGTACGCTAAACACTAATTGCATTTTCCCAAAACCAAAGCAAGGAGACGCCGCGGTGAGTGAAACAGTCATGGATCAAGCAGTGTTCTTGACATTGGTCCGGACAGACAGCGAAAGATCATGTGCTCGTGTTCTCATCGATAGCATTCGATCCTTCGGCGGCGTTTTGAGCCGCTGCCCGATCTGGCTTTTCGAAGCGGGTCCCCAAACCGCGCCCTGCAGCAGCCTGGAGGGCATGGATGTCCAGGTTTTCACGCTGAGTGTGCCCGACCCGGTGAGACACTATTTCTTCGCAGACAAGGTATATGCTTGTGCCCAAGCAGAGGAGATGGTCCATCCAGGAACTCAGCCTCTGATCTGGATCGACCCCGCGTGCCTGGTCATCAAACCGCCTCTATTGTTCGATCTCGGCCAATCGTTTGATGCGGCGGTGAGGCCCGTACACATCAGAAACGTGGGCGCTCCGCCTGAGAAACCTCTGGATGGCTACTGGAAAAAGATATGTGAGACTGTGGGGGTTGATGATATACAAACTACAGTTGAAACCTTTGTTGATGCGCAGCGCATTCGCTCCTATTTCAATACCCATGCATTCGCCATCAATCCATCAAAAGGTTTACTCCGTCGGTGGTTTGATGCCTTCGAAGCCCTGGTCGGTGACGGAGAATATCAAAAGGATACCTGCCAGGAAGAAACTCACCAAGTCTTTCTCCACCAGGCTGTCTTTAGTGCCCTCCTGGTAACCATTCTTGATCCGAACCGGGTGCGCGTTTTGCCACCTGATTACAACTATCCTTACAATCTGCACCAGTCTGTTCCTCTGAACCGGCGGGCGGCGGCACTCAACGATCTTGTGTGTATTGCCTATGAAAATCGCGCTCTAGATCCCGACTTGGTGGACGACATTGACATTCATGACCCGTTAAGGTCATGGTTATCCGCTCATGCCGCAGCCTGACCACTAGCTGCCCCAGAATACCGCGGGGATCTTCCTCAGTTCACAATATAAGGCGCAGTCTTTAACTAACTAATATTGAATTGAGGTCACAACAACATGGTCGACAATTTCCTTCACATTAGTGGTCTTATCAATGTGATCGCAGGGATAACGTTAATTGTATATTGGTATGCATTTGCGCTTTTCCTTCCCTACCGAAAGCTTTCCACAACGCTTTCCATTCTTGTCAAGAACAGGAATTGGACATAGGATTAACGGCTTAGGAGTATATGGCGCTCTCGCTGGTCTCCTGGGGCAAGCAGGTATCTATGTGATACAGGCCGCGAACACTAATTTGTATGCCTCGATCGGCTTTTATGTTGCATCTGCGGGAACGACATTACTCATCGGCACGATGTTGTGGGAGACTGTATTGTGGCCCATCCTCGTAAAACATGAAGAATCACTGCTCGATTTTCAAGGTCCAATATATACGAGCAAGACTTTCTTTCCATTCTTTATCGTCGCCGGATTGATTTATAGCCTTGGGTATATCCTGGTAGGGATCGGCATTGTCCAGGCAAATGTGCTCCCGCGGATTGCTGGCTATTTACTTGCGGTAGGAGCGCCGACCTTTGGATTAGGGACAATGTTTGGTAAGGCTCAAGTCTACGTACGATCCGCGGGCATTACGTTAATGAGTGGTGGGCTGATTTGGTTGGGATTGGTAATGTTGGCGTAAGGGGCGCCGAAGGAGTAGTTATGGGAACAAAGGAGACTATCAAGTCCCAATACCTCGCCTCACTTGAGATGCTGAAGCATGCGATCGCGAAATGCCCTGAAGCTCTCTGGTACAGTCCGGAGTATAAAAACCCGTTCTGGCACATCGCCTTTCACGTGCTCTTCTACACCCATTTCTACTTGCAGACCTCCGAAGAGGATTTTGTCCCGTGGGAGAAGCATAAGGATGACTGTGTTTCACTTGGGTCCTCTGAAGGGATGTTAACAACAGCGGAGCCATACAGTATCGAGGAAATCCTTGCCTATCTTGAGTTATGCTGTGAGCAGGTGGAAGAACAAGTGACTTCCTTGGATCTGGATGCCGAGTCGGGATTCGATTGGCTGCCGTTCAACAAGCTGGAGCTTCAGATTTACAACATTCGACATATAAAGCAGCACACGGGAGAGCTGTGCGAGCGGTTGGGCACAATTGGAGAAATTGAGGTGGACTGGGTTGGTCTAAAGCGAGGTCACATTACCGATTATTTATAAGCACAGATGGAGAACCTTAATGAATGCATCAACGACGACCTTGCCGGAGGGGTATGCCCAAATCGGCGAGATTAACCTGAAAAAGAATAAGCGATTGGCCGTTGCCCTGAACCTCCTGGCTTTTTTCGTCGCCGTCCTTTGCTTTTTCATGTTGACAAGTTTTGCAGCTTATGTACGCCCGGGCGTAATCACTACCTCGGGGACCATAACGGTTGGCGGGACGGTAGTCGTGGCGGTGCTGGTGGTTCTGCTCTTGACTGTCCATGAATTAATTCACGGTCTTTTCTTCTGGGTGTTCACCTGCAGCAGACCCGTCTTTGCCCTGCGCCTGTTCTACGCGTATGCCGGTGCACCAGATTGGTATATTCCCACCCGCCAGTTCGCCGCCGTCGCCGTTGGCCCGCTGGTAATCATAGACGCGGTGGGGCTGCTGCTCATGCTGGTGGTTCCAGAAAGCTGGGTTTTGCTTATCCTATTATTGGTGGCCTTCAATACTGGCGGATCTATTGGCGATCTTCTAGTTTTCACCAATCTTTTCAAGTTATCGTCAACATCTCTAGCGAACGACACCGGAGATGTAATGACCTTCTACGAACGCCAATCAACAGTTGACACTCCATAGCATCCTCGAAAACACAGTTCTTCGTGGATACCTGCCCCATCCCGGGACAATCTTGCCCGCGTAAACCTGGCATGTATAATCGCCTGTGATGCCCGAACTGCCAGAAGTCGAAACGATTGCGAAAAATCTTCGGGAGGGCTGCGGATCACCGCCGATCCCGGGCCAGCGCATTATACGCTTCTCCACCGACTGGCCGCGGCACGTCGGCCACCCCTCCCTTCGCACCTTCAAGAGGCGGATTAAGAACCGCGAAATCGTCGCCGTTAAGCGGCGCGGCAAGTACCTCGTTTTTCCACTCGATCAAGACACGCTTCTGATCCACCTGCGCATGAGCGGCGACCTGCGCCTGGTTCCCAGCCAGGATCCGAAAGACCGTTTCGATCACACAATATTCGGACTGGATAATGATTGGGACCTGCGTTTCAGCGACGCCAGGAAATTTGGCCGGGTAGGCCTGTACACGGATCCCGAAGTGGTCCTGGGGCGGTTAGGGCCCGAGCCTCTCGCTCCAGACTTTACATATGATCAATTCGCGAATATGCTCCATGGACGAAAACGAATACTGAAGCCTCTCCTTCTGGATCAATCCTTCCTGGCCGGAATGGGTAATATCTACACGGATGAAGCCCTGCACCAGGCCCGTGTCCACCCGATTAGGAGAAGTGACAGCCTGACAAATGCCGAGGTCAAACGACTCTGGAGGAGCATTCGTGAGTCGCTGGAGATGGGCATACACCACAACGGCGCCAGCATCGACTGGGTCTTTCGTGGGGGTGACTTTCAACACCATTTTCGTGTATATAAACGGGAAGGGGAGCCCTGTTTCAAATGCGGCGCGCAGATCCAGCGCACAGTTGTCGGAGGACGTGGCACGCACTTCTGCCCGCGCTGCCAGCCGGAGGACTAACTATGACCAGCGAATTGATGATCGGAGTGCTATTAATCGCCGCCGGAATTCTTTTAGCAGGGGTGGCATATTGGGTTGTCTCAGGCGGCGGATCTGCCAAGAAGGCAGATTCCGATGCTGAAGTGGATGACGGAGATGAGTCAGAAAAAGCGGAATTCGAAATGGATGTTCCGGATCTTCCGGCGCTGGACGAAGAAGAAATCTCCGGCGAGATCCCTGAACCGCCGGATGAAGTACAAATCTCATCTGCGCAGGATGGTCTCCCGACAACAAATGAGATCGCTCCTGAGCAACTCCCTGCTGCAGTTCAATACTCCGAACCGCAAGTTGCGTCTCCCGCAGACGAAGCGGAAGAAGCCGGCAAACCGGACTTGCAGCCGCAACCTGGGCCGCGGATATCCATCGCCACGCTCCTTCGCGATGATGTGACCGGGCAGTTGATCGTCAAGGTTGGGGACACAGAATATCAGAACCCCGACGAACTCAGAGCGTCGAGCGCCTGGACCCGCGTTGAATATGCCGCCTCAGATCTCCAGGCCTGGATATCCAAAGAAACAAGAGTTCAGCCAAGAGTCGAGCGCGTGCCGGAAGTTGTAGAACCGAAACCCGCGAGCATGATTGAGCAAATAAATGTCATTCTCCAGGAGAAGATTGAGTCTTCGGGTCGTGCGCATCTCGGTGTACGCCTGTTGGAGAGCCCCGGCGGAGCTGCACGTGTCCTGATCGGCGTGCAGAGCTATGATCTCGCCGACGTTCCAGACGAGGAGGTGCGACAGCTCATCCAGGAGGCCGTTGCGATCTGGGAGGCAGATCAGTAAACCATCAATCCAGATATATTGGTGTGAGGCGCTTTCGCCCGTCTTCTTCGACAAGACGGGCGATTGTTATTTGGGGGTCGTGCTGGAAGAAAATCCAGGCTTCATTTTCTAACGCCCAACGCTGCCAGCGCTGTTTGGTGCGAATATTCTCCAAAGGGTAGACATCGTATGCTGTGAGCCACGAAGTGCGCACCATTTGAACGCCGTAGGAGGCCATATCCGCCACAAAGAGACCGCGCCAATCACCATCCTGTAAGAGGACGGATTGATGGCCGCGAGTATGCCCGGGAGTAACAACACAGCGAACACCATCTGTGACCTTCGTGTCACCGTGAAGAAGCTTAAGCTGCCCCTGTGTAAGAAGCGGTGAAAAGTTTTGCTCAAAGTAAGTCCCCCTGGTCCGGGCATCGGGATGGCTTGCCTCCGCCCATTCCATTCGCTGCACCCAATACTCCGCCCGCGGGAATGTGGGCTGTGCTTCTCCATCGATCAGGCGGGTGTTCCCGGCGCAGTGATCTGCATGCAGATGGGTATTGATGACGACATCAACATCGTCCGGGGCTACACCCAGAGCGGCGAGATTCTCAATGAGCCCGCCTGCATCTCTCTCCAAACCCCATTGCCGGGCTGCATCTTCGGAAAGTTTATTCCCGATCCCGGTGTCTACCAGAATGGTTTTCCCCTGCGAGCGAACTAACAGGCAGTTCAAGGTCATCGGAATCAAATTCTCAGAGGTTGGCGTTACGTGGGGTTCAAAGAGCTTGCGGGGGATCAACCCAAAAGACCCACCGGCATCCACCCAGACGGTGCCATCGTGCACGACAGCGATTGCAAGCTCACCGATCCTGTGCATTGAGCCTAATGCCTCCAGAAAGTGTCGACGAGTTCCGTCTCCAGTTGACTCATCCTGCCCGGGTCGAGAAAGGCAGCCCGGGCAGCAGTTAATGTGAGCCCCTTCAGCGTCTCCAAAGACAGGCCCAGATGATCGACAGCATGTTGATACTCGAGTGAAAGTGTAGTGCCGAAGATTGAGGGGTCATCCGTAGTCAGAACAGTCCGCAATCCCGCCTGAATCATCTGCGGGAGCGGGTGTGCGCCGAGCGAGGCGATTGCCCCGGTCAGATAATTACTGTCGATGCTCACCTCAAACGGGATTCCGCGCTCCCGTGCCATGGACGTAACTTGCGGGTCTTCCAATATACGGATTCCATGGCCAATACGATCGGCCCCCAGCTCGGCAATTGCGTGGCGCACGGTTTCCGCCCCGGTCCACTCTCCAGCATGGATGGTCAGTCCAAGTCCGGCCTGCTTCGCGCTCGCCAGGATCGATTGAAATGGCTGGGCGGGAAACTCGACCTCATCGCCGGCAAGATCCAGGCCTACGACTCCATCATGGATATGGTCCGCCGCAATGTGAGCGACTTTCTCGGCGAGTTCGAGCGATTCGTGGCGGTTGACGCTGACGATCAACCCTACTTTAATCCCCTGTGCTGCGGCTGCTTCGGCAGCAGCGTCTATCACCCACTGGGTCACATCTTCAAGATCGAAAACACCGGATTGAGCCAGTGCAGCCGGGGTGAATCGTAATTCGAGATAGCGCACATGATCTCGTGCAGCGTCCTCGACTGCTTCAACCGTGATCCGCTGAATGATTTCCGGCGAGCGGAAGATTTGACGAATGCTCGTAAATTTTGAGAGGAAATGCCTGGGATTTTTCGGGTCCCCCTCTACGACCTGCACGGCCCGTCGCAGCGCTTCTATATCCTGCGGCAGCGGCAGGGAAGCCTCCCGCACAATCTCGGCCATCGTTTCGAGGCGTATTGAACCCTCGAGATGACGATGGAGGTCAACCTTCGGCAGTTCCTGTAACCGCTGTTCTATCATTGCGGAATGATCCTTCAACTGGCACCATTGCCCACCCCAGAAAAGATCGGGGGCAGACGTCGCCCAGAGATAATTTAATCGTAGTGACCGGCAAGGCGAGTGTTCCGGCGCCAGGTCCGGTAATCCGATTTGAGGATTACTTGCGCTTTCGCTTCCGTTTACGCTGCTTGCCTGACTTCTTGGCGGCGCTCTCGGGCTTGTCCACATCGGCCTCCGGCAGCCTGGGAGCAGGCGCCGGCTTTGCCGCTGTTGAAGAAGCCGGTGTCGTTCGCAGCCGGAACATATGGGCGACAACACCAGCCCGGATGGAGGCCAGGAGGACATTAAAGAGGTCGAAGGCCCGGCTCTTATACTGCACGAGAGGATCGCGTTGGCCGTATGCCTCTAAACCGATCGAGGTCCTGAGCGCTTCCATCTGCGTTAAGTAATCCACCCACTCTCGATCGCCAACGGAGAGGAAAAGTTCTCTATGGGCACGGATCAACGCCTGATTTCCCATCACATCGGAGATCGTCTCGCGCACATCATCAGACAGTGATGAAAGTGGACCCTGGCTTGCGTATTGATCGAAGGTTTCCTGCCCTAATACGGTTCGTAATTGCTCCTGGGTGCGCGCTTCCAATTGATCCAACTTCGAGACTGCAAGCCGTGAGAACGCTGCACTCCCCAGCAGCTTTGTCAAGGACTCCTGAGCGCCGGTAAGGTGCTGTACAACCTGCTCGGTGAGGTCATCTGGATCCCGGTCTGAGATGAGATTTGCGGCATAGAATGGATAGGAGAGGCGCGCTACTTTGACCGACTGGCGCTGGTGCGTTTTTCGATCAAAGAAGCTGCGTTGACCGTAACTCATCTGGATCAGAAAACGAATTCTATCCCGCGCATCGAGCGTTGACTTTTCGCGAACGGCATTCTGCAAATCTGTCTCGATTTCACCCAAGATACGCTCTGTGCGAGCGTCCCATACACTCTCCAACGCTTTTTGCAGGTCATCTGAGGCTTGATCCCAATTGATTGCCCCGGTTAAGCTTGGTTTTAGATTTAAGCTCTCCCCGATCCTGCGTTCAACGGCCTGGATCAATCCAGCCCAGATGCGTAGGCTGTAACTAGCGTCAACCATCTCCCTGATCCGCTGCTGGAAATTCTGCGGGTCCTCGCGCACCTGCTGCAAGGCTCCATCGTCCATCTGGATGCGCAAGCCTGCTGCTTGCTCAACCACGCTCAATAGGCTGCGCGGGTCGACATCTCTGCCCTCCTCTTCGGCTTCATAAATCGCAGCATCGACAGCCATCTCCGCGATTTCGACACGCTGCTCGACCTGCTCATCAAGGCGCTCAAGCGCCCGGGCCAACTGCTCATCAACGGCTTGCTGCAAGTGCGCTTTATTCGTATCCAACGATCCTCGAGCGATTTCGAGGAGGCTCTTTTTTAACTCATCCGCTTGGGAGATGTCTTCAAATTGTGTGAGCAGTTCACGCAGCATGAAGGATGGATAGGGCTCATCGCTCTCAAGCCCGATTGTTGGCTGAGTCTCCTCCAGCCACGCAAGCAGCTTCCAGGGTCCCTCGGGATCGGCAAGCGCCATTTGAACATGTTCTTCAACAACTGTCCGGAGCATCGAGGCGATATCATCGCTGAGGCTGTCCTTTGTAAAGACCCGGTTGCGTTGGTTGTAGAAGACCTCGCGCTGCTGGTTGAGTACATCGTCATAATCGAGAAGGTGTTTTCGGGTGTCAAAGTTCGCACCTTCAACCCTGGTTTGGGCTTGTTCGATCGTGCGGTTCACAATATTGTGCACGATGGGAACAGCATCATCGATATTGAACCGCTGCATGAGATTTGCCACTTGAGCGCCGCCGAAAAGGCGCATTAACTCGTCCCCGAGGGAGAGGAAGAATTGTGAAGAGCCCGGGTCACCCTGACGGGCTGCACGCCCGCGCAGCTGGTTGTCGATGCGCCGCGATTCATGCCGCTCTGAACCGACCACATGCAGACCGCCCACATCCCACACACGCTTGCTATCCTCAATGAAACGCTTCAGCTGTTTAATTTCTGCTTCGTAGATTCCGATCGCATCCTTGTCCGCGTTCTCCAGTGCGCTGAGTCGCTCATCCAGGCTCATATTCTCGGGATCCTGAATCCCGATCCGCCGCAAAACACGATTCACCGCGGCGAGGATTTCCTCCGCGATCTCACCGCCGAGTTTGATGTCTACACCTCGCCCGGCCATATTTGTGGCTATGGTCACCGCTCCCAGGGATCCTGCCCAGGCGATGATGGCCGACTCTTCATCATGCTTCTTCGCATTCAAAACATTATGTGGAACCCCGCCCTTCAGCGCTTCTGTCAGCCGCTCGAGATCAGAGGGTTCAAGGTCCAAGATCATCAATAAGCGCTCGAGATTCTCCTCTCGAGTGGGATTGAGCGGGATGTCCAGATCACGTGCGAACGGCCGCAGAGTTAGTTGTTTTATCTCGGGAAGCGGTTGGTAAAGAGATTCCAGGGCATCTACTCGCATACCATCCGCGGGTATATCGTGCGCCTCTAAATAAGCATCACGAACGATTTGGATATTCGCCAGTTTTTGAAGCGCATCTGCACGCAGGCGTGATGAGAGCTGTTCTGAAAGTTCCACAGAGGTTGTTCCAACGAGAAGCGGTTGGCCCAGTGTGTGCCGGCGCAAGATCTCCAGGGTAACCGCCCGGAGCTTCGCCTCTTCGGTTCGGAAAACAATGTCCGGGAAATCTTTACGGCGCCAGAATACCGGGTTCTGATCCTGATCGTCCATTCGAGCGTAGTAGCTGAAATTGCTGCCGCTTTCGGTATATGTAATTTCCTTCAGATCCGCATCAGACCGCAGTGCGATGAATTCAAGATTGGTCGGCAGCGGGATCACATCTACATCGTAAATCTTGCTAAACTCCTCGGCTTCCGTAACGGCAGTTCCCGTCATACCCGCCAGCTTCTTGTACATACGGAAGTAGTTCTGCAAGGTGATCGTGGCATAGGTGACATTTTCTTGCCGAACGCGAACCCCTTCTTTGGCCTCAACTGCCTGGTGCAATCCATCGGACCAGCGCCTGCCAGCCATCATGCGACCGGTGAATTCATCGACGATAATGACGCGGCCGCCTTGAACGACGTAGTCCTTATTCCGCTTGAAAAGGTGCTCTGCGCGCAGCGCCTGCTCCAGATGCCCTAACAGCCGCGCCTGCTCCGGAGTGATGTCCTCAGGGCGGTCGGGATCACGAATTGGCGTATTAAGCAGCCGCTCAATGTGGTCCTCTCCAATTTCGGAGAGCGCCACTGTCCGATCCTTTTCGCTGGCCTCAAAATCCTCCGCGTTGAGCTGTTTTACGACCTGAGCCATCTGGAGGTAAAGTCCGGGATCGTCATGTGAAGGACCGGAGATGATCAAAGGTGTCCTGGCTTCATCGATGAGGATGTTATCCACCTCGTCGAGAATGGCAAAATGATGCCCGCGCTGCGAACGCGCTTCCAGCGTGCGGGCCATGTTATCGCGCAGGTAATCGAAACCAAATTCATTGTTGGTGCCATAGGTCACATCAGCTTCATAGGCGATTTTCCGATCGACCAGGCGCAGTTGATGCACATCCTCCTGGACGGATTCCAGTTCCGGATCATAGAAAAACGCCTTCTTGCCATGCTCGGTTCGGGAAGCTTCTTGCAGAATGCCGACACTCAATCCCAGAAAGTGGAAAATGGGTCCCATCCAGCGGGCGTCTCGCCGCGCCAGGTAGTCATTAACGGTGACCAGATGAACCCCCTGTTCTTCCAGGGCGTTGAGATAGATCGGCATCGTGGCGACCAGGGTTTTCCCTTCCCCGGTCTTCATCTCGGCGATCTGTCCTTCATGGAGGACGATCCCGCCGACAAGCTGCACATCGAAATGGCGCAATCCGATCGTTCGCACCGCAGCTTCACGCACAACCGCAAAGGCTTCAACGATCAAATCCTCGAGCGTCTCGCCCTGCCGTAAGCGCCCCTTGAATTCGTGGGTTTTTGCTCTTAACGCTTCGTCTGACTGCGCCTGCAATCCTGGTTCGAGAGCGTTGATTTCTTCTACCATCTCGCGGTATTGATCCAGCATTTTTTTAATCGGATCGCCGCCGAGTGTCTTCGCAATGTTCTTAAACATACCTTTTAACCTCTCCGGGCGAGATTATAGCATAGCGGTTACCAGGACCATGCTGCAGGTTTTATCATCCCATCTTATTCAAGTCGACATACAACTGCAATATCCCCCGCCGTCTCCCGGGATAACCTTGAAGCACATCCCTTGACGCCTGCTTGCGAGAGAATACAATATGCCCAAGGGGCGGTGGCGGAATTGGCAGACGCCGGGGACTTAAAATCCTCTGAGGGTGACCTCGTGTGGGTTCGACTCCCACTCGCCCCACCAGATTAGTTTTTGAAGTGCAGCACTCGTGATCGGATCCTGTGCAGAGATCTTGGGTAAGCCTTGTGGTACTCGTGAGCGGAGGTTGATCATGGCAAAGGGAACCCGGACCATCGTACTCGGTGCAGCGTTGCTCATGCTGGTTGGCTGCACACTTCCCGGTGTTTCTGCGCCTACGCCCTTCACCTTTCCCACACCCAATCTCACCCACACTGCTATCTTTTCCGAACTCCCTACCTCAACCCCTGCGCCGCCGACTCTAGCACCGCTAGTCCCAACGGGGACCACCACACCAAGCGGTCTAACACCCACACCCGATCCGGCGGCGACGGCTACAGCCAACCTCACCCCAGTCTCGACCGATGTTCGTCCGAACGGCTCCCCCGTGACTGCGGATTACCTGAGCGCTGCTCCGGTAATAGACGGTGTGCTCAACGAGTGGTCCTCGACTGCCTATCGCGCAGAAGAAACCGTTCCGGGTGCCGGTTTGAATTGGACCGGCACAGGCGATGTCTCCGCCACGTACTACATTGGCTGGGATGCGAATGCCCTTTACATCGGTGTCAGCAGGACCGACGACACAATCGTGCAGATTTCAACCGGTATTAACATGTATAAGGGAGACGATGTCGAAATTCACCTCGATGTAGATTTGCCCGGCGACTATTCATCGGTGATCATGAGCGCCGATGACTACCAGATGGGTCTCTCGGCAGGCAATTTCGGAACGCTCGAGGAAGAGGCTTACCTCTGGTTCCCGCGAAGCCTGCAAACGGGCTTATCCTCCATCGAAATGAAAGCCCGGAGCACTACTGCGGGCTACGACCTGGAAGCGAGAATACCCTGGTCTGTGTTTGGGATCACCCCTGCCGAAGGAGATCACTATGGATTTGCGCTCTCGCTTTCGGATAACGACCTAGCGGGGACGGCAGCATGGCAGTCCATGGTCTCAAGCGTGTCGACACGCAGAGTGGTTAATCCAACAACCTGGGGAACCCTGATCCTCGGTAGCCCAACAGCGAAGTAATTCCAAATTATTGCGCCCTTCTTATGCGTGAGCGGCAGGTGATTCCCCTGCTGGGAGTTATGTTTCCCGGAACCGGTGGGTCAAACGTCATCACCTGGCTGATTACTTACGTTCCCTCCGTTGACCATCTTGCGATTGTCTCAAACGGAACATCCCGATTATGTGTAGTCAGGAAGCTCTGCTTCCGGTCGCAGGTGCAGCCTGCGCTTTAAGGTCTGTGTCTAAATGTTAAGAAGTGGTTTGATATGCGAGGGTGCCTGGCCGACACACAGGTCGGCCCCTACGGCTGTTAAATGTAGAGGCGCACCTATGTGTGCGCCCAAATTTCTCTCTCCTGGTCACAAATGCAATTTGGAGAACAGTCTAAAAAAGAATGGAAGCCAGCTCGTCTCGATATTGCTTCGTCAATGTGTCCTGATCGCCGAGGATCGCAAACAGCGACAGCAGCACTTTCTTGGGTAGGCCGTCACGGAAATTCTTTTGTTCACGCAAGATGTCCAGCATTCCATCCATCGCTGCCGGAAGATTGCCGAGGCCGATCAAACGGGCAGCCTGGTGCAACTCGGCCGCAAGCGGGTCATCCAAATCCCTCGGTCCGTTCTCTTCCACCTCAGCAAGCAAAGCTGCCAACGGTTTACGCTGCTCTGCCGCCGCCCACTCGTTACCGGGGGGAAATACCTCAATAATACGCAGAGCCTCTGCGCCTTTTCCCTGCATGAGCAAGCTCTCCAGCAGGCCTAGAGCAGCCGGCGCATTGGTCTCATCCATTTCGGTCGTCTCTCGGAAACTGCTTTCAGCCTGCTCCCAGTGATGAGTCGCGAGTAAGCTGCGCGCATTTTCTACTGCAATTTCCGCTTCGCTTGGCGCCAGGTTGGCGATGAAACTCCGCACGACCGGTTCAGGCTGCGCCCCAACAAATTCGGTTTCGACTAGACCTTGCTTGAACGCCTTGACCGCCGGGATACCCTGGACACCATAGCGTACGGAGAGGCCTGGATTTTCGTCGACATTAACCTTCGCCAGAAGGAAACTTCCTCCTGCTTCGATCGCCAGCCGCTCCAGTAGCGGACCCAGAATCCGGCACGGGCCGCACCATGGCGCCCAAAAATCGACGACGACGGGAATTTCGTGAGATCGAAGTATCACGAGGCTCTCAAAAGTCGCTTCATCAACGTCCAGAATGTATTCGAAATGACTCAAAACCTACTCCTCTTTCCGGTCATGAGAATTCTACACCATACTCGCTAGCGCTTGATACATCGTCAAAATCATCTTGACATGTGCCTAAAATTCTTCGTCCGGGTCTAGCCCCCCTCCAGGTTGCTCAATGCGCAGGACCTCACCATGCAGGTTTATCACAACCTGGAAGCCCATCATCCCCAGATAAGTGCGCATGTCCTCGGGCAAACCACTCTGAATCAGAGCTTCAAATTGGGCATCCATGTTTTGAAGTGATGTCTCGATAGCCGCCTTCGTGAAGATGTCCTCCTGACCGATCATCTTCATCGTTCCCTCACTGATTATATCCTCGTGCCCCTTTACCATATCCTGCAAATGGTCGAGAACCTGCCGATCGACTTGCTCACTTTCAATATGGCGAAGGAAGCCGTTGTCGTCAACGACATAAAATGACTCGCCGCCGACAAGAACGACGTCTACCGCACGGTCAAATTCATCAACAACCAGGCCCGCAAATAGTGAATGTTGTGCCATCTTGTTTTTTTTCTCTGATAGCTAAGTGATCAGCTATAATCGGAAATTATGTTTACGCTTAGCTCTAACCTGTTTCTGATCTCTTAGAGACGTCAACTACGAAGAATCTTACCAAATCAAGTTGATTTTAAGGACACCATTTCCAGTCACCGCAGGATCAGCCAATCCCATGGACGCTTCCGCCTTGCATGCGGATTGGCGGTGATTCATGTTGGGCCAGACGATGTAAGTCAAAGGGTCGCCTAGGGATGAATATTTACCAGCGTTCCGACCGAGGAGAAGTTGAAAAGCCATTCCGCGTCTGAAGTTCTCAAGTTGATGCAGCCATGGCTCATCGGAACACCGAAGTTGGTATGCCAATAGGTCCCATGAAGCGCATAACCCTTGTAGAAATACATCGTATAGGGGACACCGGGCAGGTAATACCCGGGACCAGCCATGGCGGTGGATACAAGCTTTGTGTATACGCGAAATTGGCCGGTTACTGTCGGATACGATGCAGTTCCAGTTGAAACGATGAAACTCTGGACAAGAGTCTCACCATCGAAGGCAGACACCATCTGCGCGCTTAGATCCACGTCGATCCACCTACCTTCATCCGCCAATTGATCTGGAGGGATGTTGAATGACGAGAGGTAAGAAACAATGTGGGTAGGCGTTACAGTTGGTGTAGGTGTTGCAGTTGGCGTAGCCGTCGGTGTCGCTGTTGGCGTGGGCGTATTCGTGGGCGTTGCCGTCATCGTCGCTTTCGCCAACGGCTGCTGGTTGATTTGCGGCTGCAGAGCGGAGGCGGGGGCGCCTCCCAACCAGATCCCCACTCCTGCGGCTAATACCACCGAAGATACGAGGACTCGACTGGGTAAGATCCGCCGCTGTGCAAGAACCTCAAGAGGTGTTATTTTCGGCAGGAGATCCTCGGGGATCCGCGCTTCCCGCAGCGCAGCTTTTCGTTCTCCAGAAGGTACACGTCGAACCAGCCAGCGAATCGCTTTTTTCGCTGATTTGCTCTTAGGGTTTATTTCCAGTGCACGCGCCGCGTATGCCAACCCTGCGCGTGGTTCCGAAACTGCGGCTAAAGTCAGCCATCCTGTTTCAGAATGCGGATCGAGCTTAACCGCCAAACGCGCATATCTCCTCGCCTCGGAGATGTCGCCCCGCCGAAGTGACTCATGTGCGCGCGCGGATGGATCCGAAGCGGGATCCTTTCGGCCTGGTTCTGCCGAACTCACGGCACAGTCTCCCACGGCAGGCTGGCGGGCTCATTATTCACATAGCAAAGAATGCCATCTGCGATCCCGCGCGCCGCTTTCTCGGGCTGAGAAGTGAGGAAATCCCGATCGAGATAGAGAAACCCAGCCTCTATGATCGCTGCCGGTGTCTGGCTGTGGATCTCGCGGAAGGTGTGATATTCCGTCATATCGCGGGTGATGCTGCCGGCGTGGAAATTTAATTCTGTGGCCCGATGGTAGCGGTCGATAATGCAATCGACCAGGCGTTGTGATTTATCGGGCACAACAGTGTCTAACGCACTGACAACTTTGTACCCGGTCGCATATTCGTTAATTGGGACGCAGGAATCGGCATGGATGGAAACCAATGCCACCGCACGATATTCAAAGAGACGAGGATCGAATTCTTCCAGGATGTCTACTTCCAGGCCTGCCGCCTCGAGCGCTTGAGCGGCAAGGTATCCCACGGTGGTGTTCACTTCCAATTCCGTCAGGCCATCCTCGCATACTGACCCGGGATCGCCGCTGCCGATATTCGGGTTAATCCCTGAATGACCGATGACCAATCCGATTCGAAGTTCTGTCTCTTCCGGGGCAGAGGGCACGAAAGCGGAAGGTCCGTTCGCCTGTGATCCGCCTTCCAGGGCGGCCGCGAATTGATTCGCCAGCTCCCCGGGGTTCAGACTGGCTGGTGTCCATGCCGTAAAAAGCGTCGCCAGGATCCCGGCGGTGATAAATGTCACCGAAAGATGGCGTAGAATTTGGCGTGTTATCGGCTGCTCGTTGGCATCCGTACTGCGGAAGCTCATGGGGTTGCGCATGCCTCAGTTCTCTCAAATGGGTGGCTTGTCATTATATCAGCGGAAGTTCTCACAATTCTACGTGACTCAAGTACCCAGACACATGATTGGGATGTTAATCGAAGAACTCACAATAACTAGCTTAACATAAAACGAGGTGAGTTCCAATTAAGATTGATTATTAACAAAGATTTACGTCTTCCATAGGAGCGGCAACATGGCTGTTTACCTACCCCAGCACGGATCATCCACATCATAGGCTGATCGCGGCGTTCAGGGTGTAAAATGGGAGAAGTTATCGCCTCGAATCCGGGATCATCGATAAGGGAATAGGATGAAGGACAACTCCGCCAAACGAATCGAACTTACCCGCGCAGAATATCAACGCTATTCACGCCAGCTTCTACTACCCGAGGTTGGATTGCAGGGTCAGGAGAGGCTCAAGGCCTCTTCAATCCTCGTTGTAGGTGCCGGCGGCCTGGGTTCGCCTGTCTCCATGTATCTCGCTGCAGTTGGAGTAGGCCGAATTGGACTCGTCGATAACGACGTTGTCGAATTCAATAATCTTCAGCGCCAGATTATCCACGGCACTTCTCGGATCGGTGACCGGAAGGTATTTTCAGCCAGAGACCGCATGCTCGACATCAACCCGGAAGTCGATATTGTCGTATATGACGAGCCATTCACTTCAGGGAATGCCGAGCGGATTTCCAAACCCTTTGATCTGCTTATCGATGCTTCAGACAATTTCCCAACCCGCTACCTGATTAATGACCTCTGCGTCCTGACCGGGAAAGCAAATGTCTCCGGCTCGGTTTTACGTTTTGACGGACAAGTAAGCGTATTCTGGGGGGAGAAAGGTCCGTGTTACCGCTGCCTCTTCCCCGATCCCCCACCACCGGGCTTAATCCCCTCTTGCGGTGAGGGTGGTGTACTCGGCATGCTGCCAGGAACGATCGGGACTCTTCAGGCGACGGAGGCCATTAAACTGCTGCTCGGAATCGGGACATCTCTCATCGGCACGCTGCTCATTTACGACTCCCTGGACATGCGTTTTGAAATGGTTAGATTGAAGAAGAACCCTGAATGTAAGGTATGTTCGGAGAAGCCCTCAGTTACTCAATTGATCGACTATGATGCTTTCTGCGGCGTACCCGGGCGAGATACTGACGATGGCAGCCGTGCACCCGATTGGGAAATCGAACCGCCCGAGCTTGCGAAAAAGTTGGCCGCCGGTGAACCCATCCATCTGATCGACGTGCGTGAACCACACGAGCTGCAGATCTCCGCCCTCCCCGAGGCCGACTCCATTCCCCTTGGCTCAATGGCTACCCGAATGGCAGAGCTGGTTGATACTGATGAGATCGTTCTTTTCTGCAGAACTGGGACTCGCTCCACCCGGGCGCTGCATCTTTTATCCGGCGCAGGTTTCCAGAAAACAATGAATTTAAAGGGTGGAATCAACGCGTGGGCGCAGCAGATGGATCCGACTCTGCCAGTATATTGACCCATTATCCAAGGATTAAAATCGCCGAATTCTCCTCCGAATACTATGGAAAGGCGCCAGGATCGCATTTACCTTCAGTTGCTCAATTGTAATTTCACCGGCTCCAATCCAGCAGACATGATTATGGCGTTTCGCTTCCCGCAGCTCACAACTGTGGACAAGCCTACCAACGCAGCGACGCTGTCATTTCGATTTGTAATGCTAAATAATCCAACACATGGTTTAATTCCCTAATTATGATTGGGAAATCCTGGATGGTTGTTAAAAGGATGGTTGTGCAATTCCGCCCCCTAACCTTAAGAAGGTATGGGGCGGCCCCTTGGCTCCTCGTTACCATGCTTTGCGCTGCCCTCGCCCTCGGGTCCTGCGATGCCTTTCCGGGAATGGTTCAGAATCCCGGCCCTATGCAAACTATTAGCCCTGTACCCCCTACTCATATCCCCTCCAGCCCCACTCCAGCCCCCGAAATAAGGCTCTCATCTTTAGATCTGATCCCAGGTCAGGATCCAGGTTCATGGCACGTGATTGGAAGGCTGATCAGCAAAGCCGAATTTCCCCTTGGCGAAATTTCAGTCACCGTTACATTGCTCGGGATAGATGGGGGAGATTTGGATAAAGCGACCGCCCAGGCGGTTCCCGGCCGCCTTTTGCCAGGTGAGGAGGCGTTCTTCGCCTTAGATTTTGAGGGGATCTTAGACGTAGCGGACACAACCACAGAGATCCATGCTGAGCGAATCCCTCGCGTTCAACGTATCCAGGGAGAAATCCAGGACGCAACCTGGATGATAAACCACGAGGGTAATACAGTGATCATCGGGCAGATCACGAACACCGGTTACTCACAGGCAAAGTTGCTTAACCTCGCTGTTCTCATGCGTGATGAGAACCAGGAACCGCTTGGTTATGCAAAGATTGTGGCTTCTGCCGCCCACATTTCCCCGCACGAATCGTCGCCCTTTATCGCTTCGGCCGATGGAGACTTTGAGCCCGATAACCTGATATTCTTCCTGGATATGATCGTCGACACTTCACCGCCAGAACCGGACCTTCAATTTCTAGAGCCGCCAACACTCCACTTCACAGACCAGGGTGTGCCTTTCTTTTTGGGCTCCCTTCACAACCCTTCCTCTGCTTGGGTATGGGCTTCAGGCTGGCTCCTTTTAGAGAGTGAGGATGAATTGGTTGGGATCGCACCAATCGCCCCCCCGCTCCCCATACAACCCGGTGGAATCCGCCCATTCAGCATCCAGTATTTTTGGGGAGTCCCTCCAGAAATCCTCGCCTCCGAGGAAGCGATGCGCACGCTCGATGTCCACTCATCGGTGGAGGGGATTGCCACATTGCCTGCGGATAAAACCGTTTCGCAGCTAGGTTTGAGTATTTCTCAATATGAAGCTCTCGGCTCCTCAGTGTTCCTGCGCGGGGCAATAACCAACCCCGGCGATTCGCTCATCCGGGACCCTTCCGTCTATGCGACATTGCGCAACGAAGACGGACTTATACTTTCGGCTGGATGGGTAACTCCCGTTGAACTCCTTGAAGCCGGAGAGGCGAGCGAGTTCGAACTATCACTTTTATTGCCGCGTGGTACTGATCCGGCGACGCTGGAGTTTGATATGATCGGGTACGGGTTAGATGCGGATGAGGATGGCAAGCCCTAGGTTTCATTGTGGTTACCGATAGACAGCCCGAATATGAATCCTGAAAAGTGCTGCCACCTCTCGCTCACATTCACCCTTTTAACGCTCCATTAAACAAGCAATTATTTTTACCCTCTGAGGTGCTCGGTTTATCATTGCTTGGATTTGGCGGGTTACCTTTCGCAGGTTACAATGGGTCCGATACTTCCACAAAGTTCGAGCGCAGGAAATAATGGAAAACCAGGCAAGAATACTCATTGTGGATGATGAACCCGACACCGTCGGTCTCATCGAGTTGACGCTGCGTCCTGCAGGGTACGATCTCTCACTCGCTTACAGCGGCGAAGATGCGCTCAACAAGCTTCGCACTGAGACGTTTGATCTTCTTCTCCTCGACGTAATGATGCCTGAGATCACGGGCTTCGATATTATCCGCCTGCTCTCGGAAGAGGATAAAATCATCCCCCCGGTTATATTCCTATCGGCTAAGGGGCAGCAAGAAGACATCGATAAGGGAAATGCGCTCGGCGCCGCCGGATATCTTGTCAAGCCCGCCACCCGCGGCCAACTCCTCGACGCGATCGGGGCCGCCCTGTACGAAGCAAAGAGATAAAGTGCAATCCATTGATTACAACCTTGATCTTTTCGAAGCGATGCTAGATGAGATCGAAGAATTTCTCCTCTCTGCAGATATTTTTTGGCCGCTAGCCAAACGCTCCGGGCCTGACTCTCCCCCCTACCCCCGCATCAGCACCGGGGGCTTATTAATGACTCAGGACGAATCCCTGGCACAAGAAGATGAGATGAACCCCGACCAGAAAATGCGGCATACCAAGCTGCAGCGGCGATGGGACACGACTCTCAATAAATGGCGTAGAGCAATCACCCGTAAATCAGAACGAGAAATGGCAATGCGATTGAATCTGTGGCGGGCATATCTCTATGACCTGGAAGAAGGAAGTGCTTTACACTTTGATTACCATCGAGAGGTGCGAAACCGGGTCCAATTTACACGTCTTGGAAATCTCGCTTTGCAGAACAGCACAACACTCAAGCTGGAGAATACGATTCGATCCCTGGACACTCGGCTGCTAAGCCTAACCATATCCAGCGAGTTCATCTGGGACGATCGCTTGCGCGAGATCTACCCGAAAGGGAAATTTGGGATTCTTTACCGTCAACCGCGAGTGAAAAGCGAATAAATCACTCGATGTTTTGAGACTCAAAGACGCCGGATATACCGGCGCCTTTTTTCTTAATAGCATCAATTAGTTGCGCGCGAGTGTTATCAGCAAACTCCGCGGGGAAATCTCTACTTCGCGTAATCGACGGCCCGCGTCTCCCGGATGACCGTGACTTTAATCTGTCCTGGGTACTGCATCCCCTCTTCTATCTTCTTGGCGACGGTGCGCGCTAGTCGCGTCGATTCAAGATCATCGATATCCTCGGGGCGGACGATCACACGGATCTCCCGTCCGGCTTGAAGCGCATAGCTCTGTGAAACACCGTCAAACGAATTTGCGATCTCTTCCAACGACTTGATGCGCTTTACGTACTGCTCAAGGCTCTCACGCCTGGCTCCTGGTCGAGCGCCGCTGATCGCATCCGCCGCCTCGACAATCACCGCCTCCACTGATTCTTGATCAATATCACGGTGGTGAGCTTCAATGGCATTGACCACGAGTGGATTTACGCCATAGCGACGACAGAAATCCGCTCCTATTGACGCGTGGGTCCCCTCTACTTCGTGATCCATCGCTTTACCGATGTCGTGCAGCAGTCCTCCAGCCTTGGCGATTTCTACATCTGCGCCCAACTCCGCGGCGATCACTGCTGCGAGCTGCGCCGTCTCTATCGCGTGAGCGAGCTGATTCTGGCCGTACGAAGTGCGGAATTTCAAGCGGCCAAGTTTCTTTATAATCTCCGGGTGAAGCCCTGGAACACCGGCATCGAATGAGGCGCGCTCGCCTTCCTCCACAATGAGACGATCAACTTCCTTTCTTTGTTCGCTCACGATCTTCTCAATCTGGGCAGGATGGATGCGTCCATCCAATACAAGCGCTTCCATCGAGCGACGGGCGATCTCGCGGCGAACGGAGTCAAAACATGAGATTGTGACTGCCTCAGGAGTATCGTCAACGACCACATCCACCCCGGCAGTTTGTTCGAACGCTCGAATGTTCCGCCCGTTCCGACCGATGATGCGGCCTTTCATGTCGTCCGATGGTAAAGCGACCGCGGATACTGTAACCTCAGAAACATGGTCGGAAGCCACCCTCTGTATTGCATCGGCGATCAATTGGCGGGCACGTTTATCCCCTTCAGCCTGAGCTTCTTCTTCGATCTGACGAATAACCCGGACCATGTCCGCCCGGGATTCTCGCTCGATTTCCTCGAGAAGTTGGGTTTTTGCTTCTTCCCGGGTCATGCTCGAGACACGTTCGAGCTCGACGAGAATTTCTGAATAACGTATTTCCAACTCATTTGAACGGCGATCTATATTGCTTTGGCGCTTATTTAACGTTTGTTCGCGCTTCTCCAGCTGATCGAGGCGACGATCGTTTTCCGCTCTTCGCTGCTGAAGGCGCTCATCTTCCTTTGAAAGCTCTGTCCTCTTGCGGCTAGTCTCCGCTTCAGCCTCATCGCGTGCACGAAGCGCTTGATCGCGCGCCTTCAACTCTATTTCCTTCGCCTGCGCTTGGGCTTCATCCATCATTCGTTCGGCTTCCGCCATAGAGCCGCGCACACCGCGCTCAAATTGCAGTTGACGTAGCAAGAAACCAATGACCGCGCCTGCAACCAGTGATATTGCGATACCGAGTATTAGTGGACTATTCACTCTTCTACCTCACTTTCCTCATCAGAACCGTTCTCATCGCTTATCAAAATCGATAATGTGGATGATATGAGTTCATAAGAAAAGCCACGACGGGCGAGAAATTCTCTCAGCCGGCGATTGGAAGCTTCTTCCGTAAGATCACCGTAACGTTTGCTCGCTTTCCTGGCTACGGTGAGAGCTGCTTCGGCCTCGTCGAGCCCTTCAAGAGCAGCTTCGATCACCTCTTGTGATACTCCCTTACCGCGCAGTTCACTCTTCAGCATCCGCCCGCTTCTTGGGCGAAATATCTGCCGATTCTCAACCCAAACTCGAGCGAACTCAACATCATCGACAAGGGATGCATCTCGTAGCCTCTTTAGAACCCGTTTCTGCACATCGATCTCGATCCGGTTCCGAGAGAGCTTGTCTGCGATTTCCTTCTCAGAATGAGGGCGTCTTGACAGATACCGTAGTGCACGTTCATATGCACGCTGCTCCTCATCCTCGTCCTTCAATCGCTCTATATCTGCTTCAGATAACTCCTGTCCGACCTTAAGACCGGCCGCGATGATTTTTTGAATTCCAAATTGATATTGATCATCAATAAAAACGTTTACTCTATTATTCTTTCTCCGCTGCAATTTCAAGGCGGTAATCACTCCCGCCACAATACTCACCTCCAGAGACATAAAAACCGCGAACCTTATCGGCTGCGGCTCAATGCAATGCTTAGGGGATCTTCAAATCCCGAAATGACGATCTGACTCCGAATCACTCCATGTGTGCATATCGCCCATGGAGTGGGTAGGTTATTTTTTGCTACACTCTATCCCAGCGCAAAATCCTACCTTTTCTCACTTACCATCCTAACGTTGTTATTTTTTATCGGTGCCAAATCTCATTTCAGAGATCTTTCGCAATGCTTTGGCCGCGCTTATCGTAAATTAGATAACGCAGCACTATAATGATAACACGAGCTTCATTCGCTCGTTTCGCTTTCTCCTTCACTGCCGACTTTTTTAAGACCGGCATCTTCCCTAATTCCCGCTTCGATCTCGGAAGCCATTTCCAGATCCTCTCGCAGGTAGTTCTTGGCGTTTTCTCGGCCCTGACCCAGGCGCGTCTCACCATAGGAATAGAATGAGCCCCGCTTCG
>JBARSI010000169.1:0-1920 GCA_049644665.1 Anaerolineales bacterium | reverse complement strand
AAACACGCGCACGACTCGCGTTGCCCGTTCTACCCTGGTTGTTATGGCCGGGCTGGCAGCGTCGATCGTGGTTGGGCTGATCCGACAGCGCATTGTCGCCGCTAAGTTTGGCACATCCGCCGTCCTCGACGCCTATTCAGCCGCAAATGGCATCCCCGAATTACTCTTTACCATGCTCGCCGGCGGCGCACTCGCCTTCGCCTTCATCCCTGTTTACACCGAACTGCTCGGCAAAGAGCGGTCGGACGAGGCGAATGACCTGGCCGGCCAGATTATCACGACAATCCTCCTCCTGACAGGAGGAGCAGCACTTTTGCTAGCGCTCATCGCACCGACGCTGGTATCCGCCCCCTGGGGAATCGGACCGCACTTTCCTGCTGAGATCCAGCTTCTGTCTGCGCAGATCATGCGCATCCTGCTCATTTCGACAATCATCTTCGCGGTCAGCAGTATTCTCACCGGAACGCTGCACGCCCACCAACACTTCTTGCTTCCCGCGCTCGCACCAACGATGTACAGCCTAGGCATCATCTTTGGAGCGCTCGTCCTGGAACCAAGTCTGGGGGTCTTCGGTCTGGCCTGGGGAGCCGTGATCGGCGCTACACTCCATCTACTCGTACAAGTTCCTGGTCTGGTCCGCAATCAAATACGCCCACGGTTGATGCTCGGATGGCACAACCCAGCGCTGCAGCGTGTTGCCCTTCTCATGGCGCCGCGCGTAATTGACTTGCTCATGGCCCGCGCCAGCATCGATTGGATCAATTCCAACCTCGGGTCAGGCCTTGGCGAGGGACGGGTTTCCGCCCTTCGCTACGCATTCCAGTTGATGAACACACCCTGGACTCTCATCGGTACGGCGATCGGCATAGCTGTCTTCCCAACGCTCGCCATACTCGCCGCGAAAGGGGAATTCAAGGCCCAGCGCGCCGCTGTCAGCGGAGCGTTACGCGCCATCCTTACGCTCGCCCTTCCAGCAGCTGTTGCCCTGATCGTCCTTGGTCGCCCAGTAATTCAGGTCCTGTTCGAGGGAGGCGAGTTTACAGCCGAAAGTACGAACATGGTCTTCTTCGCATTACAATTCTACGCGCTTGCCCTCATCAGCCAATCCGTACTTGAAGTCGTCGTCCGTGCTTTTGCCGCCCAGAAGGATACGCTCACGCCTCTCCTGGTCTCATTCTTTACCACGGCATTGAATATCCAGTTGGCGATCACCCTCTCGCGGTCGTTCACACAGGGGGGACTCGAACATGGCGGGTTGGCGCTTGCGAACGGCATCGCCGTTGGCATCGAGGCATTAATCGGGTTAACGATTCTTCATCGCCGCTGGCGCATTGTGGATGTCCGCCGCATCCTCACCGATGGTGGAAAAGCCATAATCGCAGCGCTGGCGATGGGCGCCACCATTTGGTTTTTCAATCGCATGCTTCATCCGGGACCACTGCTCCTGCTCTTGGGCGGCGGATTACTCGGAACAGCGGTTTACTTTGGCACGGCCCTTTTTCTTGGGATAAAAGAGATTCGCACCTTACCTCTGGCCTTAATTCAATTCCTGCGCCGCGCTGAAGAAACCCCTGCTTCCTGAACCCGACAGCCACAGATCGCCTCCTACGAAGGATAAATGAAGACTGGTTTTTGTCGGGGGCGAAAGTCATGTGTGAAGTTATTTGAATCGAAATATGAAAAGCGCCGGAGGCTCTCTGACGAATTCACAACCAGATCCCACGCGGCGCTTGTATTTTCAGTTGGTGTCGTTGATGCGAATCCAGACCCCCGTTCCCGGCAGGCTAAGATTTTTACTCCTTCACGTAGGGCTGCCCATCTGCTGCTGGCATTTGGCCTCGCCCAACCACGCCGGCGAGGATGATCATCGTCGCCACGTAGGGTGCCATCCCCAAGAGCTGGGAGGGTATTTGTACCCCA
>JBARSI010000168.1:0-14621 GCA_049644665.1 Anaerolineales bacterium | reverse complement strand
ATATTATGGAGAGCGATCTCGGGACGGACCCGCTGAAGCTTGATTCGGATGGTAATGGAATAAGTGATCTGGCTATGGTCTTGGGGGGGAACATGGGCTCAATTACTGGCGACTCTGACGGGGATGGTTTGAGCGATGAGAGCGAATCGCGAATGGGAACTGACCCGTTCCATGTCGACAGTGATCGTGACGGGATCCCCGATGGGCAAGAATACCACCTGCAGATCATCTCGAGAGCGGACATAGGACTTTCTATCGACATCCTGGGGATGGGCGATCACAGCCAAACGATCACGGTAGATCGGATGGTCGGCGCGCCAGGCTTCGCCGGGAACTTTGGTCAGGTCGGTGACTTTGTTATCATCTCGACTGGACTGCCGTTTCAACTGGCGACTATTCACATGACCTACGATGAGAAGCTTGTCCCCGCCGGCGACGAACTTAATCTGAGATTGTTCCTCTTCGATGAAAAGCTTGGGCAGATGGTGATGCTCACGAGTCCTTCTGTCGATATAGAAGCCAATCAGATCCGCGGCGAGATCACTCAACTCGGCCCCATTGGAGTGCTTTACCTGCCGATTTGGCAAGCGGTGAATCCGCAGCAATAATTCGCCGGAATAAATCGGCTCCCGCACTTATTGCATCAGCCAATCCAGATTTGACTTCCAAGAGACGCAAGCAGTGATTGCGTCTCAAGATTTTGTATTCCTGGGCCGATTTGGGCTGGCAGTTCGATTGGCTCTTGCGAAACGCGTTTCCGCGCTGGATAGTTAGATGTAATTGGGGGAAAGTCGATATAGACTTTCCCCCTCATATTCAAATACCTATTCTACCGGTGCTAAGTATTTCTGCAGATTGACCATGATCTCGATTGTAGCTTGCCTGCCGTTGACGTTCGGGTGTAAAAGTCGTCCAATCGTTTGCGTCTTGCTGTGAGCAAGAAGGCTATTGATGGTGTTCGATGATTGCCACTACATCCGGGAGGTCAATCCCCAAACGGCGCAGGTTCTCCAAAGTGGGGATTCCACGCTCATTCCACCCTCGGCGTTTGTATACAGTGTCGACTAATTCCTCGTATTGTTCTTCTCTGTAAGTACGGATGTGCGCAATCTTTTCCTTCGTCGTTATGTCATTCGGATCAATTCCGATCTGCTCGAGCAATTGTGTGTCGTAGCGATCGGCTCGCGATTCGTATTCCTCAACAGTCACCGGGCCCATGGCGCGGTAGGGAGGGTAATCGTGGTCGCGCGTTCCGAAGCCCATCTTTAAGTTGAAGACGCGCTGGAAGTTATATACCCTCTCAGACTGCAAAACCAGACCCTGCGGGGTTATGGGATTACCTGTGATTCCCTCGTAAAGCCAGGTGTAATTCTCCACGTGCTCCGGGACCTTTGCGGGTTCGTCGGTTTTATCATTATCCGCAGGAAGGATGTCATTCCAGGGCAGTTTGCATAAGCCATGCAGGCTGAACCATGTGCGCCACATAGGGAAGTAATGCAGGGCTTCAGCCTTATCTTTGAAGGTCGGGAGCTGATTATTTACCTGGTCCATGAAGATGAGCCAGGCTTCATCATGTTGTGCGCCTTTGAGCGCCATCGAGTAGCCGCCCTGTTGGGCGATGGACTCCTTCGTGACGTACTCGGAGAACTCAAGCCCTTTGTTCTCCATTCCGATGTCCTGTAAGAAAGCAGGATCTGCGGCGAAATTCTCGATGAATTGCTGTTTCATGAAACGCACGCCTCGGCCGACGATGGCTGCAAAGCCCTCACCGAGCGCCATCTGGTGGATGATCTCGAGTGCAGCTTCGGCATTACCACAGGTAAGTTCAAGCCCTCCCGTACGCTCGCTGTTCAGAATCCCCGCCTGATAACATTCCATGGCGAAGGCGATGGAATTTGCCAGGCTGATCGTGTCGATACCATAGGTGTCGCAATAGAAGTTCATTTCTATAATTGCCAACGGATCGAAGACCCCTATGTTGGATCCCAGTCCGGCGACGGTTTCATACTCCGGTCCGTCCACTATTACGGAATCTCCCGAGTAGGGACCCGTGCGAAGATGGAAATGGTCGACAGCGTGGGAACAGGAGAGCGTGCATCCAACCCAGCATCCATCTGGCAGACCCTGGGTGAAAGTGTTCTTCCAGACCGTCGAATCTATCTTGTTGGTTTCCGAATGCGACCCAAATCGGTAATTGTGTACGGGGAGTAGGTCAAAGTGGTCCATGATCTCCACAAGAAACGGCGTGCCGATCTTGCGCATTTGGTTTTGAGAGTCATCGAGTTCGGAGATCTCCTTATTGATCCGGCTGCCTGCCTTGCGAACAACGGCAAAATCGGCTGCGTTGTTGCTGTCACCCTTCAGGTTGCTGAATCGAACCACGATTGCCTTCAGGCGCTTGTCGCGAAAGACCCGTCCGGTGCCACCGCGTCCAGCCTGTTTGATCCTAACGGCGCCGCGGCGAGTGTCATACCAACTGAAATTCAGACTGGAATACAGGACGTGGTCCGCCGCCTGTCCAGCCGAAACCACGGAGATGCTGCGCTTATCACGCTCGCCCTCCGCGTACATCTCCGTCAACTGCTCGGCTAACTTGTGAGTATTGAGATCTTCAAGGGGGGCTTCCTCAATCGTTACCCGGCCATCATCGCCATTGATCATGACGATAACATCTCGTTCGGCTTTACCCTGGATCTCGAGTGCATCCCACCCGGCGAATTTCAGATAGGGTCCAAAATATCCACCAGCGTTGCTGTCGATGATGGAGTGGGTAAGGGGCGAGATGGTCACAACTGTAGATTTCCCAAGACCGGGGTAGGAGGTGGTTCCACCGATCGGTCCTCCGGCGATAACTAATTCGTTCTGCGGGTCATCCCATTTCGTGTCCCCGTCGACCGCGTTCCATAGCCTCCACAAGGCGAAGCCGCGTCCGCCTGTGAAAAGCTGCTTCATTTCATCGGTGACGGGTTTCTCGGAGATCGTGTTCTCAGAGAGATTGATATAAAGAGTGCGATTTGCGTAGCCGCGTTCTACGGGTATCTTCTCGTAGGAAAAATCTGCGAGCAAATTGTGCGCTGATTCCATTTCAGCGAGGGTCACATTCGACTTCATTGGCGCCTCCATATAATAAAAACGCTCCCGTGATCTTTTCACAATATTTTAACAGGTATTCAGTGAAGGAACATCATGGCTGTATATACGTTTAATCATCTTTTTTGGGAGGGTTGACACAACGATGGCGTATTTAACTCATGCAGCTTGAATACAATCTGTGATAGAGTTTATGGTGTGTTCAATGGTGCACTGATATGGAAATTATGGGTATTATTCTCCGAAAACGCCCTGGTCTCTTATGCAGAGAGAAGAGTGTTTTAAATCCATTGGGTTGAAGGCAATAAGAAAGAGGAGAATCGATTGACCGTCCGCTGTCGAATTGTGGGGAGTCGGTATTATGATTCAGTCACGCTGATGAATGTCGCGCGTGATTTGCAGGACACATCGGGCGTTGATGACGCCGCTCTGCTCATGGGTACGGAGGCCAACAAGGGACTGTTGCAGCAAACTGGCCTGCTAACGAAAGAAGCAGAAGGCGCCACGCCTAACGATCTAATTATCGCCTTGAAAGGGAATAAGAAGGGAATAGAAACTGCACTGGAGAGGGTCGAATTCTTACTGACCCGTTCATCGAGTGTCGATTCCGGTAGCCAAGATTTTCATCCACGAACATTGCGAACTGCCATTCGCGCACAGGCGGACGCGAACCTGGCGGTTATTTCGGTTGCCGGCCCTTACGCCGCTGCGGAATCCATGGACGCACTCCGCGCCGGGCTGAATGTTCTTCTATTCAGCGACAATGTCTCCATCGAAGATGAGCTCGCACTAAAGATTTACGCCGTAGAGCACGACTTGCTCCTCATGGGTCCCGGAGCCGGCACCGCGATCCTTAATGGCGTCGCGCTTGGCTTCGCGAATGCCCTCCCTATCGGTCCGGTTGGCATCGTATCCGCTGCCGGAACCGGGCTGCAGGAAGTGAGCTGCATCCTCGCGCGGGAAGGGATCGGGGTCTCGCAGGGGATCGGCGTAGGCGGTCGTGACCTATCGGATGAAATCGATGGGTTGATGACGCTTTATGCCCTGAAGGCCCTTCAGGATGACCCGAGTACCGATGTCATTGTCGCGATTTCAAAGATTCCGTCATCGACTGTCGCTCAGAAGGTCCTCGCTAAGCTGAAATCAAGCAGCAAACCTTCCGTCGTGATTTTCATGGGGGAATCACCCTCCAATTCACAAGTGAGTGATTCTGTTCATGAAGGACTGTATCTGGCGAATACGCTGGAGGAAGCCGCACTGGCTGCAGCAGCAATGGCGCAAAAAGAAGATGTCACGCGGATCCAATCGCGCCTTGAAAAGCAGCGGCTGAAACTTGAGAGCCGAGCGCGTGAAATCATCCCCCAGCTCCAGCCGGGGCAAAAATACCTGCGCGGTCTTTTCAGTGGGGGGACGCTTTGTGAAGAAGCGATGCGCATCTGGGGGGCGGAAGTGGGCCCAGTATGGTCGAATGCGCCGTTAAATCCGGAGCACACACTCACCGACTCGCATAAGAGCCGCGAGCACTGCGCCGTCGATCTGGGCGAGGAGGAGTTCACGGTCGGCCGGCCCCATCCAATGATCGATCATGATCTGCGGATCCGGCGTCTATATCAAGAAGCGCGGGACTCGAGCGCAGCGTTGATCCAGATGGACATTGTTCTTGGATATGGAGCGCATCCTGATCCAGCGGGTGAGCTGGCACCTGCGATCGAAAAAGCGCGAAACATCGCCGAAAAAGACGGGCGCACATTACCCGTCGTGGTCTCTATTACCGGGACCGAAGGCGACCCTCAAGGCCTTGATCATCAGCGAGAGGCTTTCGAGGAGAGTGGCGCGATTGTCGCCGGGAGCAACGCCGCGGCATCGACCCTCGTGGCTGTGACTATCCATCTTCATACGTCAACATGATGGAGAAAACAAGTATATTGATCGATGGTGCCGCTTGCGCACAAAACGTAACCCGTCGTAGGAGTTAGCAATTTACACTCTGTATTTAAAATCTTGCACTGAATAGGAGAATAGAACATGGACATGGAAGTTGAAGAATATCTACGACCGCCGGAGATGGATATGCCGCCTTACCCGCCAAAGGTAGTTACATTGGCGACGGGGGGCAAATTAGTCATACGGCAGGCGACTCGGGAGGATGTGCCCATACTCCTCGAAGCCGTAAGACCAACAATGAAAGTCGAGCGCGACTTCTACGACATTGTTGGCGCACGTGTGTATGCAGAGTTGTTGGGCTGGTACCGCCATCGGGTGCGCGATGAATTCTGCCTGATGGGGCAGATCGATGGCTTGCTTGTCGGTGTCGTAAACACGCGTCTTTATTCACGCGAGTTGGGCATCAGCCTTCATACACTTGCTACCGAAAGAGGGTTGCGTATCGGCGCCCACCTGTTCGCCGCTAAGATGGAATACTCATTTGAGTATATCGGGCAGGAGGAAGTGCTCATCACTGCTGAAAGCCCCATCGGTTTCAGGCGTTGGATGATTGAGTACGAATTAATCGAGCGGGAGGGTCAGCACGAACTCGGAGGGGCAACCCCTTACGGCCTGACAAAAGAGCTGTATTACAAGCACAAAGACCGCTTGGTTGCTGGGGAGCGACCTGTCCCAGAAGAACTGCTCGCGGTCGCGGAGAAGGAGATCATCGTCGCGAGCGAGGATGATATTTTGGAGAAGATCCTTGGAGCAAAGAGGAGGACTCGATGAGACCCGTTGTTATTGCTGGAGTAGGAATGATCCCGTTTGAACGGCGGGATGAAGACAGTCTAGTGGATATGCTCGCCGCCGCAGGATTGAACGCCATGGATGACGCCGGTCTGGGTGATCGTCCCATTGACTCTGTTTATGTTGGTAATATGGCCTCGGGCCTTTTCAACCACCAGGTTTCAGTAGCAAGCGCGCTCGTCGATCGCTTGAGCTTGCTTCCTGCTGCTGCCGAGCGGGTTGAAAATGGTCCCGCGTCTGGCGGTTCGGCGATTAAAAATGGCTTCTTGGCGGTGGCTTCAGGCTTCAATGATGTCGTGCTCGTCGTTGGCGGCGAAAAGATGCGTGAGGTGATCGGTCCGAAGGCCACGGACATCGTCGCTTGCATGACCCATCCGCAGGCGGAGTACATCTATGGTGTGACATTGCCTTCCATGGCGGGGATGTTCGCTCGCCTCTATATGGAGAAATATGGGGTCACACGCGAGCATCTTTCGATGGTTGCCATCAAGAACCAGACGAATGGGCTGCTTAATCCCTATGCTCACATCCAGATGAAGATCACGATGGAGGGCATTCTCTCGCACCCGCAATCGCATGTCAACAGTCCTGTTGTGGCTGATCCAATTCACCTCTACGATTGCTGCCCCGTCAGCGACGGTGCAGCTGCGGTCCTGCTTACGACAGAGGAAATCGCCAAGAAGCTCAAGAAACCATTAGTCACGATCGACGGCGTTGGGCAGGCGACGGATACCCATACGCTTCAGGAACGCAGCGATCCCACCGACCTCAAAGCGGTCACGCTCGCTTCGGAACAGGCTTTCAAGATGGCGGGGATCAAGCCCAAGGACATCGATGTCGCCGAGCTGCATGATGCTTTCACGATCCTGGAGATTGCCGAGAGCGAACACGCCGGCTTCTTCCCGAAAGGGGAGGGCGCCAAGGCGCTGGAGCGGGGTGAAACGCAGATCGGCGGCAAACTGCCGATCAACCCCTCGGGAGGTCTTAAGGCGCGCGGTCACCCTGTCGGAGCGACGGGCGTGGCTCAGGTAGTTGAGCTCGTATGGCAGTTGCGTGGGGAAGCCGGTGAGCGGCAAGTTAAAGACGCAGCCAATGGTTTCTCACTCAACTTCGGGGGATTCGGGAACAATGTCCTCGCGTTCGTTTTGAGGAGAAAATCATGAAGACTATCACAGCATACAAATGCAACGACTGCGGACTGGTGATGTACCCCTATCACGATCGCTGCCTGAACTGCAAAGGGCGCGATTTTAAAGAGATCTCACCTACATCCAATGGCAAGCTTCTGACCTACACCGTAATTGAACAACTTCCCTGGGGCATGGACGAACGCGGACGTGTTCTCGGTATTGTTGAATTCGACAACGGGGTGAAAGCGCTCGGTCTAATTAAGGAAGATGCACCGCGCATCGGCATGAAATTGAAAGCAGGTTGGGAACCCGTGCGCCAGATAGGGGGCGAGAAAGTCTATGGCCTCACCTTTGAAAAAACGAAGTAACTTCTTCGACCAACCAATCTCGGTTGTTAACGTCGGGTTGGCTTCTTTTGCTGACAGTCTTCGCCAACAGGAAACACCCGTCATTGAGGTCGATTGGAGCCCCCCTCAGGAGGGCATCCCTCGGCTAAGACACACCTCTGGCGGGATTTCCATCGATGAAGCCAACGAGGAAGTCCTGCGCCGCATCACAGCCGGGCGGCCTATGCTTGTGGGATTGGATCTCGCCCGGGAAGTGATCCCTGATATGGGTGAGAATTCAATCCTGCACGCAGGTCCACCCATAGAATGGGGCCGAATGTGTGGACCAACCCGCGGGGCGGTCATGGGTGCGCTTGTCTACGAGGGCATCGCTTCCACACCTGAAGAAGCCGAGGAGCTAGCATCGAAGGGCGAGATTGTCTTCGACCCCTGCCACCACCATCATGCTGTAGGACCGATGGCTGGAGTGATTTCCCCCTCAATGCCAGTGTGGATTATCGAGAATGAAGAGTTCGGAAATCGAGCCTTCTGTACGTTGAACGAGGGGCTGGGGAAAGTCCTGCGATATGGCGCGTATGGGGAAGATGTGTATGAACGCCTGTATTGGATGCGAGATGTGCTTTATCCCGCGCTCGCCGCAGCGCTAATATCCTCGGGCCCGATCGATCTTCGGGCAATGATTGCTCAAGCGCTGCATATGGGGGATGAGTGCCACAATCGCAATCGTGCCGGAACTTCACTCCTGCTGCGGGCACTTGGACCGGCACTGGCGCGGACTTGTGAAGATGGTGAACGGCTGGCGAAGGTCATAGAATTCATCGATGGCAACGATCACTTCTTCCTAAATATTTCGATGCCCGCCGCGAAGGCGATGCTCGAGCCGGCTGAAGGTGTCGAGGGTTCAACAATTGTGACAGTTATGGCGCGCAACGGCACCGACTTCGGCATCCGCATGGCGGGGGAGCCGGACCGCTGGTTCATCGCCCCTGCCGGAATTGTAGAGGGTCTCTACTTGCCCGGATTCTCCGCCGAGGCCGCCAATCCCGACATCGGTGATAGCACGATTACGGAGACAGCCGGGTTCGGTGGGTTCGCCATGGCGGCAGCACCCGCAATCGCCAACTTCGTCGGCGGGAGCGCTCAAGACGCCATACAATCCACACTCGAGATGTACGAAATTTGCTTTGCGGAACACCTGCATTTCACCATCCCCGCGCTCAACAACCGCGGTTCACCCACTGGCATAGATGTCCGCTATATCGCCGAGACTGGAATCTTACCTAAGCTGAACACGGGCATCGCACATAAAGATCCAGGAATAGGGATGGTGGGTGCGGGTGTTCTCCGGGCACCGGAAGAGTGCTTCCGAGATGCCTTTGAAGCTCTCAAGAGCTGGTGAACACGAGAATACTATCCCCCTCGTCTGACTGAAGGGAAAAGGAGAGTAGAAGGTTATGAAAATTGTTGACCTTACTATACCGCTTGGAATTGGTACCCCTCCCTGGCCAACCTACGAGCCGCTTCAGGTTAAATACTTTAAGCGTCTCGCCCCGAACGGAGCGAACGGTCAGGTAGTCACGCATTCCAATCATCTGGGCACACACCTGGATGGGGAGATCCATTTCTACACGCCGGGAAAAGATATCGCCGAGCTTGACTTCGACTTCCTGCACGGCCCGGGAGTCATTGTTGACCTTTCAGATGCCGCCGGCGATTACGACATTTACACTTCCAAGATGGTCGAGGAACGTGTTGAAGTCCGGGAAGGGGACATCCTGATCATCCACACCGGCTATCATCGCTATGGTTGGGATCAGCCGATCGCCGACGAAATTCGATATATGGTGAAGCATCCCGGCCCAGACCGCGAGTTCGCAGAGTGGTGCAAAGCGAAGAAATTGAAGTGGATCGGGGTTGATTGCGGCAGTGCCGATCATCCGATGAACACCATAATTCGAACGTGGATGCCTCGCCAGGAGAAAGAAGCGCAGGCGCACTTCCAGGCGAAGTACAAGAAATCGCTCGAGGAAGTATTCACGGATGATAAGTACCAGCTCATGCACATCGAAATGTTCCCTGAAGGGATCATCCATGCTGAATGTCTCGGTGGGGATATCGACCTGCTGCTTAATGAGCGCGTCGAGATCGGATGCTTCCCCTGGCGTTTTGTTGACGGCGAGGCGAGTATCTCTCGCATCGTTGCCTTCGTAGATGATGACCGCTACGCAGAACTGATGGAGAAGAAAGCATCATTCGATAAGACGAAATTCGGTGATTGTGTTTGTCAGAAACCGCAGAAATAAGCGGTATCCCGACAAAGCCGGGTTAAACACAAGGCATGCGTAACGATCGACCCATATGTAAGACGTGAGAAATTCATGCCAATGACTGCTGTTAATCACAGGGTGGGAGGTGGATATGAAGTGGCCGCTGCCTGATCTTCCGCAATTTGACTATCTTAAAGCCGAAACAGCCGAGCAAGCGATCGGCTGGCTCCAAGAGAAAGGGACGGCGGCGCGCATTCTCATGGGGGGCACGGATCTTTTCGTTCAGATGCGAAACGGCGATTTAACCCCCGGCTTCCTAGTAGATCTAAAAAACCTACCAGGCATGGATACGATCGAATATAGCCCCAAAGATGGGCTCACCCTGGGCGCTGCGGTGACGATGAACGCTCTCGCCCGAAATCCAGAGGTACTCCAACACTATCCGCTGCTGGCAGAGGCTGCGGAATCGGTTGCTTCCTATCAACTTCGGAATCGAGCAACGGTGGGAGGGAATTTGTGCAACGCCTCGCCCGCGGCAGATACGGCCCCGGCCGCTCTCGTTTTAGAGGCCGATATTACTGTCGTTGGTCCAAGAGGAGAACGCACGATCCCAATCACGGATTTTTTCATGAGCCCGGGCGTCAACGCGTTGGAGACAGGAGAGTTTCTAACCCGAATTAATTTCAGCAGCCAGCCGCAGGGATGGAAAGGGCGGTATTTAAAGATCGGACGCAATGCAGGAGGAGATCTGGCCATCGTCGGTGTGGCGGTGATGGGTTACCCGGATAAGGGCGAACCTGCCAATTTCAGCTATAAGATCGCGCTGGCCTCCGTCGCTCCCACCCCAATTCGAGTCCATGAGGCTGAGGAGATACTCGCTCAGAACCCCATGACAGAAGCGGTGATTGAGATGGCGGCTGAGGCAGCCCGGGAAGCCTCAACACCGATCGATGATGTGCGCGCCTCAGCCCGCTACCGGAAAGCTATGGTGAAAGAACTCACTCGGCGAGGCTTGATAGAAGTCTGGTCGCAGCTAAAGAAGGAGGTTTAGATGAACAAGCAGCTAATCTCCTTTACTGTAAATGGCGTTGAGGAAACCCGCGAGGTTCCATCCAACATGACCTTGCTCACATTCCTGCGCGAACAGTTAAACCTCACGGGAGTAAAGAGCGGCTGTGACGCTGGTGAATGCGGCGCTTGTACGGTTTTGATGGATGGAGAGCCCGTCAACTCCTGCCTGGTTCTGGCAGCGGAAGCGGATGGCGCCAACATTCGCACGGTTGAAGGGCTGGCGAGCGAAGGTCAGCTTGATCCGCTTCAGGAAGCCTTCATCGAATTGACAGGTACACAGTGTGGATTCTGCACACCGGGAGTTCTCCTTCAAGCACGCGCTCTTTTAGATCGCAATCCGGATCCAACAGCGAAAGAGATTAAGGACGCGCTCAGGGGAAATCTATGTCGTTGCACCGGATACACACGAATCGTCGAGGCAATCCAAGCAGTAGCACAGGAGGGAGGTTAACATGGCTGATTCCAGGGACATGAAAACAACACCCTCACCGATTGGAGAAAGCGTGGATCGTGTTGATGCGCTGGAGAAGGTCACCGGCGAGGCGGTCTTCACAGACGACCTCCAGTTTGGTCCTGGTCTTCTGTACGGGCGTGTTGTGCGAAGCCCTCATCCGCATGCGCTGATAAAGCGAGTAGACGTGAGCAAGGCGCTGGCATTTCCCGGCGTACGAGCCGTAGTCACCGGTGAGGAATGCGAAGAGCACATCGGGCTATATCTTAAAGATCGATATATCTTCTGCCGCGACCGCGTTCGATTTGTCGGCGATCCTGTCGTAGGGGTAATCGCCACAACTGATGCCATCGCTGAGCAAGCCTGCCGGTTGGTTGAGGTCGATTACGAAGTCTTAAAGCCGGTCGTGAATCCTCTGCGCGGCATGGATCCCGACGCCCCGCTCCTGCACCCCGAACTCGGAAATTACGGCGTCGCCGATTTCATTGACCCCAAACCCGGCACGAATGTTGCCAACCATTTCAAGGTCCGGAAAGGTGATGTCGAAAGCGCATGGAAGGAATGTGAGGTCATTGTAGAGCGTGAGTTTCAGGTACCGCATGTGCAGCATGTACCAATTGAACCTCACGTTGCGATCGCGCAGTTCAATCGTTCAGGGAAAATCACACTCTGGAGCAGCAGTCAATCACCGTTCGCCCAACGCAATCTCATCGCTGAAGCTCTGGGTATTTCGCAGGGTGATATCCGCGTCATCGCTCCGTATGTCGGCGGCGGATTTGGATCAAAAGCCGGTGTCTCCGTGGAAGGAACTGCCGTTGTGATGGCGAGAGTTGTGCCCGGCCAACCGGTCAAGGTTCGCCTAACGCGGGAAGAGGAGTTCTTCTGTGCATTCGTCCGCCAGGGATTGATTGCCAAGACGAAAGTCGGGGCGAAGGCGGACGGTGAAATTCTTGCCATGAAGACTGAGTATTACTGGGATGCCGGCGCATACACTGAGTACGGGGTTAATATCACCCGCGCCAGCGGGTATTCATCTACAGGCCCCTATCGCATTCCTAATGTGGAAACTGATTCGTATTGTGTCTACACCAATCACCCGGTTGGTGGTCCAATGCGCGGCTTCGGAATGCCCGAGATTCACTGGGGGATTGAGCAAATTATGGACATCGTCGCCGATGAGTTGGGTATGGATAAAGCCGAGTTTCGATTGAAAAACTGCCTGCGTGGAGGCGATGAGAACGTCACCGGCATGATCATGCATCCGATCGGTCTCGTCCAGTGCATCGAAGAGGTAAAAAAGGCCATCGAATGGGGTGTTCAGGACCCTCCCAGTGCACCTCACAAGCTGCGCGGCAAAGGCCTGGCTATCGCTTGGAAAGCGCCGGCCATGCCCCCCAATGCGGGATCATCGGCGTGGCTGCGTCTGAACGAAGATGCTACGTTGTCGTTGGGAGTTGGAGGTCAGGAGATTGGGCAGGGAACGTTCACCGTCGCGGCGCAGATGGCTGCCGCTGCTCTTGGCGTTCCATTTGAATGGGTTCGAATTAGTTCGCCGGTGGACACAAAGTACAGCCCGTATGAATGGCAGACCGTCGCCAGCCGGCTGACGTGGTCGATGGGGAATGCCATAGTCGCTGCTGCAAAAGACGCGCGCCGACAGATCCTTGAGATCGCGGCGGCACACTGGGATGAGGACCCCGGGCACCTTGATATCCGCGACGGCCAGGTGATCTCGTATCGCACAGAAGAGGTGATGCCCCTGAAGGACATGGTCGTCTATGGCTTGCCATTGCCTGACGACCAGGGCTGGCGCGGCGGACCTATCATCGGGCATGGAAATTTCATGCCGGCTTACGTAACCTCCTTGAGCAATGAAACCGGCCAGGGTAAGAGGGCGGTCGTTCACTACACAACAGGATGCCAGGCGGTTGACCTCGAGGTGGACCCGCAAACCGGACAGATTACCATATTGCGGGTGGCTTCGGCATTCGATGTTGGAAAAGCGATCAACCCCGATCAGGTGCGCGTTCAGATGGAGGGCGGGATCGTCCAGGGAATAAGTACAACGCTGTTTGAGAGTTTGCAGTATGAGGATGGTTTCCCGCAAGCCTCAAATTTCACAGACTACCGCATCGCGACGTCAGTGGACATGCCAGGTGAGATTATCCCGATAATCATTGAAGTCCCTCAAGACGACGGACCTTGGGGCGCTCGCGGAATCGGGGAACATCCCATGATACCGACAGCGCCGGCGATCGCCAACGCGGTCTGCGATGCCGCAGGGATTCGCATCTTTGAGCTGCCGCTTACGGCTGAGAAAGTGTTTTTCGCCATTCAAGAACAGGAAGGAAAATCGTAATCGAGCTTGTGCGAGCTCACTCCATTGCTTCCACAACCTGGGGCTGGTTTCAGACTCCAAAGCCAGCCCGGGTGCTGCACGTTTTCGAAAATGCCTGCAATCTACTCGCTGAAGATGGTGAAATATTATCACTTGTTACGCCCGGGGTGGGGGATGGCCCCTTCAATATTGTGCTTGCCCCCATCAATTTTCGGGATCATGCCACGAATGCCACCACAGTGAGGATAGAGCATGAGCGAATCCGCATCGGAGAGCTCGATATCGATTTATCCTCCGCTCAGATCTGGGAGCCGCGCTTTGATTGGGAGTCTCTCCGGGGCAGACAGGACTCCTTGTCAATTTCCGCCTCGATCCTGGAGAAGGTTCTCGATGAGATAGCACCCGTTGAGAGCTTCGCTCAGTTGCTCCGTCCCAAGGAAAACTCAGTACGTGAAATCGAGGCGCAGATACTCCTAACTGCGCATGAACCGGCGCATACCTTATTAGAGAATCTTCTTAACTTGGATGAGGAGCTTTGCCGGGCGAGTGCGAGGAAATTGGCTGGGCTCGGCGCAGGCTTAACGCCGGACGGCGATGACTTTATGATGGGCTGCATGCTGGCATTATGGGCACGCTGGGCAGGTGAAGGGGTGGATGAGACCGTGAGTTGGGTTTCATCGGAGGCTATCCCGCGTACGACACGGATTGCGGCAGCATGGCTGCAGGCGGCGAGCCGTGGCGAATGTTCAGTGGGCTGGCATGATCTCCTGCAGGCGATGCTTGCAGAGAATGATGAAAACATTCGAAGTGCCGCACGGGCGATTATTCAACAGGGTCACACATCCGGTGCGAGCGCCCTGGCGGGTTTCACCGTCGTGCTGAGGGGCAAGTTCAAAAGGAAAGCGTTGATATGAGGCGGTTGTTTCGATCTCTGCCTGGTGGGCTGTCCATCGATTTTATCAGGAGTGTAGCTAGGGAAGCACTCGGCTCCTGACGCATCAGGATATCTTCCAACCCTTTCACGAATTACTTGAAGTATTTAACAAAAAGGTCATCAAAGCTCAATCCCTGAGCCGTAATTTCAGGTTGAAAGGGGTTCATGCCTGAGACTCGGGGACCGCTCCTCGTCTACTCCCGCTTTATCCGCGACATTTCATCAGTGTGGGCAGTCGAGCATGTTGTATGATAGGGGTG
>JBARSI010000167.1:0-4887 GCA_049644665.1 Anaerolineales bacterium | reverse complement strand
ACACCCCCCTTGACGCAGTCGTAAATGGTGAAGATATCTGGCATGTATTGGAAGCAACGGAGATTGTTCAGGCACTCCAGACATCACCTAAACAAGGGTTAAGCGAAGAAGAAGCGCGCAGCCGACTTGAGCGATTCGGCCCTAATGAACTTGAAGAGGCCGAAAAGCCCTCTTTAATGCGATTGATTTTCGAACAATTCAACAATTTCATCGTCATTATTCTCATCATTGCCGCGCTTCTTGCTGCGCTCCTAGGCGATTACATCGAAGCTGTTGCCATTCTGGCGATTGTGGTGCTCAACGCTATTCTGGGTGTTGTGCAAGAACGCAGGGCGGAGGAGGCGCTTGCCGCACTCCGGCGGCTTGCCGCTCCGGATGCCCTTGTCCTCCGTGAAGGGCACCGACAGACCTACCCGGCGCGCGAATTGGTCCCGGGCGATGTCGTATTTCTGGAGGCAGGGAATTTTATCCCCGCCGATCTGAGACTGATAGAGACGGTCAATCTGCGCATCGAAGAGGCTGCGCTAACGGGCGAATCCGTGCCGGTCACGAAAGATGCCCATCTCGTCCTCACGCAGGAAATGGCATTGGGCGATCGCCGCAATACGGCCTTCAGCGGGACTGTAGTTTCCTACGGTCGCGGCAGCGGGGTTGTTGTCAGCACAGGAATGCGTACGCAAATCGGCATGATCGCAGCCATGCTCCAGGCCGTACATGAGGAGCCGACTCCGTTGCAGCGCAAGCTTGACCAGCTCGGGAAGGCGCTCGGGATAGCGGCTCTGATCGTGTGCGTACTTGTGTTTGGGGTCGGCTGGTTTCGCGGGATTGCGCCGCTTGAGATGTTCCTCGTCGCGGTCAGCCTGGCGGTTGCCGCTGTACCGGAGGGCTTGGCTGCCGTCGTGACGATCACGCTTGCGCTTGGCATGCGGGAGATGATCGCCCGTAATGCGCTCATACGACGCCTTTCCTCTGTCGAGACCCTGGGATCGACGACGGTTATCTGCTCGGATAAGACCGGTACGCTAACGCAGAACCAGATGACCGTGACGCGCATGTGGGTCGATGGTACGACTTTCGAAATTACAGGGGGAGGTTTTGACCAAACCGGGGATTTCAAGGTTGATAACGAGGTGGTGGACTTACGTGATTATCCCGCCTCGACGACGGTTTTATGGGTCGCCACGTTAGCGAATGATGCACAGATTGAAGCTGAACCAATAAAGGATGGGGTGGAAGCGTCCCGCGTAATAGGTGATCCAACCGAGGCGGCGTTATTGATCGCGGCGGCGAAAGCGGGAGCCTTCCGGGACAGACTTGAAGAAGCGTATCCAAGGATCGACGAGATCCCCTTTGATTCTTCCCGCAAGCGGATGACAACCGTACATAAGATTGTTGATCCGGCAGCGGATGATGCAAGCCCATTTTACGATAGCGAATTGCGAGAATGGGAGATTGCGGCAATAAAAGGTGCGCCGGATGTCATATTAGACCTGTGTACCCAGCATCAGAAGATGGACGACACAACCGCACCAATGACAGATGATATCCGTGACCGCATCTATGAGGCGAATGCTCGCATGGCACGCTCTGCATTGCGGGTAATAGCCGTGGCTTTTCGCGTGGACCCCGATGTCCCGGACGATGCTACACCGGAGAAGATCGAGCGCGATTTAATATTCGTTGGCCTGATGGGCATGATCGATCCGCCGCGTCCGCAAGCCAAACCTGCTATTGAGAAGGCGCGTCGGGCAGGTATACGTACATTGATGATCACAGGCGATTTCCCAGATACGGCGGAGGAGATTGCCGAAGAGATTGCCTTGCTCCAGCCGGGGCATGGAGTCCTGACAGGATCGCAGTTGGATGCCATGGATGATGCGGCTCTCAAGGAGGCGGTTGCGACCACTGATGTCTTCGCACGCGTCTCTCCAGAGCATAAGGTTCGCATCGTCAACGCTCTGAAATCACGCGGCGAGATCGTGGCGATGACCGGAGACGGAGTAAATGATGCTCCGGCGCTGAAACGGGCGGATATCGGCGTGGCCATGGGTGTTACCGGCACGGATGTCGCTAAGGAAGCAGCGGATATGGTCCTTACGGACGACAATTATGCCAGCATCGTCGATGCTGTCGAGCAAGGACGAGTTATCTATAGCAATATTCGGAAATTTGTCTTTTACTTACTGTCCTGCAACCTGGCGGAAATCGCAGTAATCTTCATCGCCATCATGGCCGGCCTCCCCTCGCCGCTGACCCCTATTCAACTCCTGTGGCTTAACTTGATCACAGATGGGGCTCCTGCACTTGCATTGGGGATGGAAAAGGGGGATCCAGACATCATGTCTCAATTTCCGCGGCCCCCTGACGAGCCTGTGATCAATCGCCCAATGCGCACCCGCATTGGGATCCAGACTCTGGCTATCTCGGGGGTCACGCTGGCGGCATATTGGATGGGCATCAGGCTTTTTCCCGGTATTCCGGAAGAGGCGAAGACGATGGCCTTCGTTACGCTTTCCTTCTCCGAACTCCTGCGAGCGTTCACCGCACGTTCGGAACGCTACCCATTACATAAAATCGGGTTTTTCAGCAACAAGTGGATGTTCTATGCGGTGGCATCATCGCTGCTGTTATTGCTCGCCGTCGTCTATATCCCATTCCTTCAACCGATCTTCAATACCGTACCTTTAGGTTGGACTGAATGGCAGATCGTGCTGCCCTTGTTGTTTGTCCCGGCCATTGTTGCCGAATTAAGCAAATGGCTCTTGGGTATACAATTGAAGGTTGCGCGGGCCGCATAGGATTCGATCGCAGGAGAAATATCGCCTCAGCGAACAGAACGCCCCCGACCGCAAATCTTGGACGAGGGCGAAAAAAATCTCTTGAATGCTGCGGATTATTTTACGATTTCACCGTAGAGTTTTGGGTGCCGGTCATTGAAGATATCGAGTTCATATTCTCCGGCGAGAAAAACACGCCGTTTCTGATCACTGAGAGAAGGGTCGATGTCGGCGTATATGATGGTTTCTTCTTCTCCGCCGGCTTGGGCCAGAACTTCGCCATCAGGTCCGATAATGAGACTATGACCCAGATAGTGCGCCCCGCGCTCCGTCCCGATCCGATTGGCGGCTACGAGGAAGATGCCATTCTCGGCAGCTCTGGTCCGGGCGACAAAATCCGGGTATAGAGTGGCGGTGCGGGGCCAGGCGGTGGAGATCGATACAATCTGGGCGCCCATAAGTGCGAGCGCACGACAAGGCTCAGGGAAGCGTAGATCATAGCAGATGAGCGTTCCCACCCGGCCGACAGGGGTATTAATCGGTGGAAGCAGCTCCTCGCCGGAGTCCAGGAAGCGATCAATGCCAAGGAAGGGCAGGTGGGTTTTCCGGTACCACCCGAGAATTCCCTCCGGTCCGGTGACAAGCGCAGTGTTGAAAATACGGCCGCTATCATCCTTCTCGAGAACTCCTACCATGATCGTTGCGTTCAGATCCTGACAAGTTTGCGATAATTGCTCACTCAGTTGACCGGGAATGCTCTCGGCCACCGTCTGCGCCTCCTCCAGACTCAAGTCATAGCCGGAGAGAGCGCACTCTGGGAAGACAACGAGCTTGGCTCCGGCTGTTACTGCCTCTTCGAAACTAAAGAGGATAGATTCAAGGTTCTTTTCGACCTGGAGCAATTCGGGTCTTATTTGTACAGCAGCGACACGTTCCATAGGGTGTTCAACCTTTCCATGAATAATCCCGTGAAAACTGAAATTGCCTGTACAGTATACTGGACTTGGACAAACTCAATATTCGATAAAGCAAAAAGATTTCTCCTGGGGAGGTGACCCTTGATAACGCAGCTACTCAACTTGGAGCCATGGTGGCGATTTGCAGCAGCTCTACTCATCGGAGCGTTGATCGGGTTGGAGCGCGAATTCGTCCAGCAGCGCAGCGGCGAGCAGGAATTTGGGGGGATTCGAACCTTCTCGCTGATGGCGCTCTTGGGGGCGATCGCGGCTTTCCTCACGGACCAGTATGGCCCTCTTATTTTTATAGCTACCTATTTGGGTTTGATCCTTCTTCTTTGGGCGAGCCTGCTCGCCTCGTCGTTGCGCGGTGTAGAAGAGGGCATCACCAGCGAGGTGGCTGCGTTGGTGGTACCGCTTCTAGGTGCGATGATGATCTGGAACCAGCCCGCAGTCGCCGCAGCGCTCGGCGTCATAACGGCGCTGATCCTGGCATTGAAACCGCGCCTGCACGGAGTTGCCAGGCGTATGAGCGCCAAGGATTTGCGGGCAACGCTGGAGTTCTCGATCATAACGGCAGTTGTCCTGCCCTTGCTTCCCAATGAAGGATTCGGCCCTTTCGGAGTTCTCAACCCCTTCCAGATTTGGCTGCTAGTAGTTTTTGTCTCCGGGATCGGCTTTCTTGGTTATGTGCTGATGAAACTTCTAGGGACTGAACAAGGGGTCGGCATCACCGGGCTCCTGGGTGGTATTGTCAGCAGCACGGCCACAACGTTGAGCTTCGCGGGGAGGAGCAAAAGGAATGCGGGGCTTTCAACGTTGTTGGCACAGGGAATCCTTCTCGCATCCTGTGTTATGTTCCCGCGCGTGCTGATTGAAGTGGCCGTTGTGAACCCTGGATTGGTGAAGAGCGTCGTCTTCCCCCTCGTAGCGATGCTTATCGCCGGTGTGATCGGTTTTTACATTTTATGGCGCCGCGGGCGCGCCGAAAAGAAAGCGGAGCATGGAGGCGTTGAATTATCCAATCCGCTGCGGTTAACAACAGCCATCACTTTCGGGCTTGTTTTCGCCTTCGTGCTGGTGGTGGTCGAGGCCGCGAACGAGTATTTTGGCAGCGCGGGCGTCTATCTTGCCAGTGTGCTCGCGGGTATCAC